>DASYEX010000059.1:0-10671 GCA_036498765.1 Polyangia bacterium | reverse complement strand
TCTCGCGCGTGACGCTACCGTTTCCTTTGATCGTCAAGCCGGCGCGCGAGGACGCCTCGGTCGGGATCACGCTCGACTCCGTGGTCCACGATCGCGCGGCGCTCGAGCGCCAGGTGACCTTCGTGCTGGCCCGCTACCGCCAGCCGGCGCTGGTCGAGCGCTACATCGAGGGGCGCGAGATCTATGTCTCCATGCTCGGCCGCCCGCAAGAGGCGGGCGGCGGCGGGCAGATGCTCCCCCTCCACGAGATCGACTTCTCGGAAATGCCCTCGGGCTGTCCCCGGATCGTCTCCTTCGACGGCAAGTGGGTGGAGAGCTCGCCGGAGTTCCGCGGCACCAAGCCCGTCCCCTGCCTCGGTCTGGCGCCCGAGGTGCTGGCCCGCATCGGTGAGGTCGCGGACGCCGCCTTCGGGGCGATGGAGCTGCGTGACTACGCGCGGCTCGATGTGCGGCTCTCGGCCGACGGGACCCCCTACGTCATCGACGTGAACCCGAACTGCGACCTGTCTCGGGGGGCGGGGTTCGCGCGAGCCGCCCGCGCCGCCGGGCTCGGGTATGATGTCGTGATCCGGCGCATCGTCGACCTCGCCCTGCAGCGACGCCCCCATGCCGACACGATCCCCCTCGCGGCGCGCGCTCGCGCGGCGCGCCACCGCCCCGTCCTGTCGAGTCGGCCGGCCCGGCGGGGTGCGCGCTCGGGCTAGCGGGTTGTCGCGCCTCCGGCAGGGCACCTCGGCGGTAGCGCCGTCGGCCCTCGCGCTCGCCTGCGTCCTCCACGCCCTCGGGTGCCACCACAAGGAGACGCCGGCGCCCCCGCCGGTGGTCCCGCTGCCGTCGCTCGGCGCGATCGACGTCCAGATCGCCCCGCCCGCGGACGACAGGACGCCCCACCTCGACGGCCCGCCGCTCGAGAAAGCCCTGCGGCAGCACCTGCTCGGGACCGGATTGTTCTCGCCGGCCGGGCCGCCAGCCAAGCTCGCGGTCCGGATCCGGGTCGAGGCCGTCGAGGCGGGCGCGGTGGGCGAGGCGCGCGCCGAGGTCGAGCTGGCGCTGGATGATGGAAGAGCAGACGCCGCCGACAACCTTTCGTTCAAGCTGGCCGGGCAGGGGAGCTCGCGCTACGCGGTCCCGCCGCGCGGGCGCAAGGCGCCGGGGGCGACGCGCGCGCCGCTGTTCGACGAGCTGGTGCTGCGCATCGCCGGCGATCTGATCGACGGTTACGTCGCGCGCCGCCAGATCCAGGAGGGGCCACCGGCGGCGGTTCATGCGGCTCTGCAGGCCGACGGCGGCGAGCTGCGCGACGAGGCGATTCGGGCGGTGGGCGCGCGGAAGCTGCGTGACGAGGCGCCGAGGTTGCTCACGCTGCTGAGCGATCCGGACGAGCCGACGCGGGACGCCGCGCTGGGCGCCCTGATCGCGCTCGGCGACCGGCGCGCCGTCAGCGAGCTGACCCGCACGCGCTCGCTGCGGGACAGGCGCGAGATGCGAAAGATCATCGAGGCGATATCAATCCTGGGTGGACAGGAGGCGGACGACTATCTCAGCTTCGTGGCCGCCACCCACGACGACGACGAGATCCGCGCCGAGGCGGCCGCCGCCCGGGCGCGCCTCGCCCGCCGTGAAAACGACGCAGTTGCGCCTGGTTCACCGTGATGACGGCCGTACTTTTCTCGCGTGACGCATGACGTCCATCACGCCTGGAAGCGCCAACCTCGATAAATATGTGAGAAATTTTCTTTGATGGCAGTAACTTTAACTATGTGTCGGTCGCCAATGTAGTTGACAGCTCGTCGGCGGACCCGCTCGAGGCCCGCTATCGGCTGGGCGAGCGGCTCGGGGCCGGCGCGTCGGGCGAGACGTTCGCCGCGATCGACGCCATCACCGGCGCGGGCTGCGTGGTGAAGCTGTTCGCGGCCGATCCCGGCGGCCGGCGTGTGGCGCTGGCCGAGCTCCGGGGGCTCGAGACATTGAGCCATCCCAACATCGTTCGCTTTCGCGACGCCGGCCGCTCGTCTGACGGACGCGTCTACCTGGTGACGGACCGGATCGTCGGTCCGGGCCTCGACGCCATCGCCACCATCGCGGAGGCCGACGAGCGCCGCGCTCGCTTCACCCGCGCCGCGGTCGATCTGGTGACGGCGCTGGCGCAGCTTCACGCGCGCGGCATCGTCCACGGCGACGTCTGTCCCGCGAACGTACGGCTGGCGACGGACGCCGGCGCCCCGCCGCGGGCCGTGCTGATCGACTTCGGGCTCGCGGGGCCGGCCCGCCCAGGTGACGGCGGCGCGCGCGGCACGCTCGGATACGCGGCCCCGGAGGCGCTGACCGGCGCCCGGACCCCGGCCGTCGATCTCCATGCGCTGGGCGCGACGCTGTTCGAGGCCTGGAGCGGCACGACCCCCTTCGGGCGCGGCCTCGCGGCAGCCCAACGGATGCTGGCCGGGCCCGCGCCGTCGCTCTCCTCGGTGCGCGCCGGCCTGGGCGCCAGCTGGGACGACCTCGTGGCGCGCTTGCTGGCGGCCGATCCGGCCGAGCGCCCGCCCAGCGCCCGCCTGGTCCTGCGCGAGGTGCTGCGCCTCGGCGCCGACGCGGCCACGCCGACGGAGATCGATCTCGCGGTCCCCTACCCGGAGGGCGATCCGCTGGCCGGGATCTTCGTGGGGCGGCGGGCGGAGCGGGCCGCGATGCGTGACGCGCTCGAGCGGCTCGGCGAAGGGGCGGCGTCCGTCGCAGCGCTGGCGCTGGTCGGGCCGCCGGGGTCCGGCCGCCGGACGCTGTTCGAGGCGGCCGCCCGCGAGACGGCGATCGCCGCGGCGGCGGGGACCGCGGCGCCTGTCGACATCTGGCGTGGCGATGTCGCGGCGCTGCCTGGGTTCCTGGGCGCCGTCGCGGCGCCGGGAGACGACGACGCGCGGCGGGCGGTGGAGGCGCGCATGGCGGCGCTGGCCGAGGCCATCGAGGTGCGCGCGCGGACCCGCCCCCTCTGTCTGTTTTTCGAGGAAGGCGCCGCCGCCGAGGCGCTCGCGACCTTCGTGGCCGGCGCGGCCCCCAGCGGCCGCGCGCTGATCGTCGTGCCGACCAGCGCGCCAATCGCGCGCTCGTTCGCAGGCGAGATCGCGCTGCCGCCGCTCGACGTCGGCGAGCTCCGAGAGCTGGTGGCGGCCGGCCTCGACGGGCCGCCTCCGGAGGCGGCGCTCGCCGTCGTGGCGGACACCTCCCGTGGGAATGCGGCGCTGGCCGCGCTCCTGGCCCGCCAGGTGATCGCCAACGTTCGGGCGGGCACGCCCGAGGCGCCGATCGCGGCCGGCGGAGATCTGGCGACGCTCCTGGCGGCGAGCCTCGCTGTTGCCGCCGAGGAGACGCGGCGTTTCGTGCTGGCGCTGGCGCTGGGCGCGGTGGATCCCGGGGAGGTGGCCGGGCTGGACCCACCGGGCGCTTCTCGAGCGCTCACCGCTGCGCGCGCGGCCGGGTGGATCGCGGCGGCCGGCGAAGCGCTGGCGCTCCCCAGCCCGGCGCATGCCCGCGCGGCGCCGGCCGCGGTCGCCTCCCCCGCCGCGGCGGCGGTGGCTGAGCGCGCGCTGGCGGTGCTGGCGCCGGACGATCTCCGGCGGGCGGACGCTCTGGCCGTTGCCGGCCGGCCGGTCGAGGCGGCGGCGCTGCTGCGGGCGGCGGGCACGGCGGCCGGCGGCACCGGGGACCACGCGCGCGCGGCCTCCCTGTTCGAGCGCGCGGCGGCGCTGGCTCCCGCATCGCTCACCTTCGCCGACCAGCTGGCCTTCGCGACGGGCTTGGGGGTCGTGGGCCGCTATCCGGAGGCGAGCCAGGTCCTGGCCGAGGCCAAGCGGCAGGCAGCGGCCGGCCAAGAGCGCGCCGTCGCCGTCGAGCGAGAGGCCTGGCTGCTCGGCCGGCGCGGCGACGGGGCGGGAGCGCGCGCGGTGCTCGAGCTCGGGCTGGCCGAGGCGGAGGCCGCCGGGCTCACCGCGGCGGGCCTGCGCGCGCGCCTCGGGCGGCTGCTGGTGAGCGCGGGGCAGTTCGCGGAGGCGCTGGCCATCGTCGGTCCCGCGCTGCCCGCGGACGGCTCGGGGGCGCCCGAGGCGCGCAGCGCCGCCTTGGCGCTCGAGACCGCGTTCCTGGCCAGCGCTTACCTCGGCGACTTTCCGCGGGCGCGCTACCGCCTCACCGAGCTTTCGCGGCGGGCGCTGGGCGAGACGCGGCTCGCGTACCTCGAGGGGCTCCTGGCGCAGCTCGCGGGAGACGAGGCCGCCGCCCGGAAGGCTTACGGGCGCGCCTATCAGATCGCCGCCGCCCAGAACGACGTGCACACGGTGGCGGCCGTGGCGCTGAACCTGGCCGGTCTGCTCGTCGAGCAGGGGCTCTACGGCGAGGCGCTGGCGGCCTCCGCGCGCGCGGTGCGTGAGCTCGGTCGGCTCGGCGCGACGACCGAGCTCATCCCCGCGCTGGTCAACGCCGCCAACCTGTTTGTGGAGGTCGGCGATCTGCCGGCCGCGCGGCGGGCGCTCGATCGGGCGGTCGGTCTCGGGGGCGACGCGCGCGCGGGCGGCGCGCGGGCAACCGCCGCCTTCGTCGAAGGGGATCTGGCGCGGCGACGGGGCGACGTGGAGTCCGCCCTGGGTCACTATCGGCGGAGCGCGGCCGGGTTCCGGGAGAGCGCGCAGCCGACGGCGGCGATGAGCGCGGTTTTGGCGCTCGGCGAGGTCGCGGCGGCGGCCGGCCGGCTGGTAGAAGCCCGGGAGGCACTGGCCGAGGCGGAGCAGTTGCACGCCCGGGCTGAACCGCTGCCGCCCGAGCTGGCGCGCGCGAGAGCGCTGCTGGCGCTGGCTGAAGGGGGGGGCGACTCACCGGCCGTTCGAGCCGCCGAGCTGGAGCGATTGGCACACGAGGCGCGCGCGCGCGGGCGCCGGCCAGCGGCCTGGCGGCTGGCGGCGCTGGCGGGTCGGCTGGCGGCGCGGGCCGGCGCCTCAGCCGACGCGCGCCGCGCCGTCGATTTCGCACGCACCGTTTTCGAGGAGGTCCGCATGGCGACGCCTGAACATCATCGTGCATCCTTGGAGAGCGATCCCGAGGCGCTGTGGTTGCGCGGCGACGGGGCGGCGGGTCCGGGGGGAGATCTCGGCGCGCGCGCCCAGGCCGCCGAGGCCCGGCTGCGGCGCCTGCTGCGTATCAACAAACGGCTCAACAGCGAGCTGCGGCTGCCGCGCCTCCTGGAGATGATCCTCGATACCGTCATCGAGCTGACCGATGCCGAGCGCGGCTTCGTGCTGCTCGAGGACGAGGGGGGCGAGCTGGCCATCAAAGCGGCGCGCAACATCGACCAGCGGACGCTGGAGACCGAGGAGCTGGCGCTCTCTCGATCGATCGCCAAGCAGGCGGCGACGGGCGGCGAGCCGGTCGTGACCATCGACGCCGCCGGCGACGATCGCTTCCGCGAGGCGCTCTCCGTCTCCGACCTGCACCTGCGATCGGTGCTGGCAGTGCCGCTGGTCATCAAGGGGCGCGCGGCGGGCACGATCTACGTCGACCACCGGCTGCGCAAGGGGGCGTTCGGTCAGGAGGACGTGCGGCTGGTGCTCGACTTCGCGGAGCAGGCGGCGATCGCGCTCGAGAACACCCGTCTGCTCGGCGAGCTTCGGCGTCGAGAGCGGCAGGTCGAGGCGCTCAACCGGCGGCTGGAAGCGGAGCTGGCCGCGCGGCGCGAGGAGATCTCCGGGATCAAGGTGGAGCTGCGCGAGAACCGCGAGGCGCTGGCGGTCCGCTACGACTACCGCAACATCGTCGGCCGGACGCCGCGCATGCTGGAGTTGTTCCGGCTCATCGATCGGATCACCGACACGGCGTTGCCGGTCGTCATTCAGGGGGAGAGCGGCACCGGCAAGGAGCTGGTGGCCCGCGCCCTCCACGCCAACGGCCCGCGGCGCGACCGGCCGTTCGTGGGCGAGAACTGCGCGGCGATCCCCGAGACGCTGCTCGAGTCGACGCTGTTCGGTTACGTGCGCGGGGCCTTCACCGGCGCCGAGCACGACACGCGCGGGCTGTTCGAGATCGCCGACGGGGGTACGCTGTTCCTCGACGAGGTGGGCGAGATGTCGCCCGCCATGCAGGGGAAGCTCCTGCGCGTGCTGCAGGAGGGGGAGCTCCGGCGCGTGGGGAGCGAGCGGATGCGAAAGGTCGACGTCCGGATCGTCGCCGCCACGAACCGGGATCTCGGCCGGCTCTGCGAGGAGGGGAAGTTTCGTCGCGATCTCTTCTTCCGCCTCAACGTCGCCACGGTTGCGCTGCCCCCGCTGCGCGACCGGCGGGACGACATCCCGCTCATGGTCGAGCACTTCCTCAGCAAGGTCGCCAAGCGCGACGGGCGCCCGCAGCCGAAGGCGATCGAGCCGGCGGCGCTGGCGCGGCTCGTGGCCTACCGCTGGCCGGGCAATGTCCGCGAGCTCGAGAACGAGCTCACCCGCGCGGACGCGCTGTCGGGCGCGCGGATCACCGCCGCCGATCTGGCGCCGCGAGTCGGCGCGGCGGACGAGGCGGGGGTCCTCATCGCCGAGGACCACGACACCTTGACCATGAAGCCGCGCGTCGAGCGGCTGGAACGGGCGCTCCTGCGGGAGGCGCTGGGGCGCTCGGGAAACAATCAGACCAAGGCCGCGGAGCTCCTCGGTCTGTCGCGCTTTGGCTTGCAGAAGAAGCTCAAACGCTACAACTTCGTGCTCTGACCCGGCGAACCATGTTGCGCTCATCGCCAACTTCGTTGTCATTCCTGGGCCCGAGAGGGCCGATTTCCGGGCTCGCTCGCCGGCGTGCGGTTTGCAATTCGTCTCCTTCGAGGAGATCCGTGCGATGAACGGGCGCCGTCGACGTTGGTTGAAGCTGGGAACGCTGCTCTGCGCCAGTGCGCTGCTGTGGGCGTGCACGGCCCCGATCCTGACTGTCCCGCCGCCCGCCGGTGTGGCGTTCGCGACCTCGCCGATCACCGACGCGACCGGCACGCCCTACTGGATCACCTCGGGCGGCCCCGTGGAGCAGGCGGCGAACGCCAGCTATTTCGTCTTCAACCGGACCCGGGGGCAGGGGGTCATCGCCACCGGCAGCAACGACGGATCGTTCACCGCGCCGGCCATGGCAGGGAACGTGAATGACCAGGTGCTGGTCTATTACAAGACGCCCTTCGGCGACTACAGCGATTCGGTCTGTGTCTTGTTGGCCACGGGCGCCTCGCCGGCGCCGGCGTGCCCCGAATAACCGGGCAGCCGCCGAACCTCTTCGCGGGCGATGCGCCAGGCCGCCTGGATGATCCAGGAGATCGATCGGTCCTGCCGGATCGCCTCGTGCTGGGTCTCACCCAGCACGGCGGAATTGAAGTAGAGCGTGACCTTCTTCTTGGGCGACGACATACCGTCCTCGCTTGCAGGGGGTTACGGGGAGATGCTGGGCGTCGCCGGCAGGTAGAAGACCAGGTTCGCCGCCAGCGAGTAGGTGTTCGTCCAGGTCAGGTCGGCGTTGTTGGCCTGAAGATCGACGTTGGTGTCGCGGCCTGACGGATTGAGCTTGGCGAGGATGTCGCGGAGCTCGACGTTGAGCGCCATCCAGTGGTTGAAGTAGCTGTGCAACCCGAGGCCGAAGGTGGGCCCGAACTTGGTCCCGCTGACTCCGCAGAAGTAGGCGCCGCCCCCGGGAGCTGTGTTGTTTCCCGAGCAGGCCGCAATCCCGCTGTCCGTCGGCGCGACGGTGATGACCCCCAGCCCGCCGAAGGCGTAGAAATCGTAGTTGGCGAACAGCTTGCCGAACAGCGAGTACTTCCCGGTGAACGGGGTGAACTCGGCCTGCAGGGCATACATGGCGCTGATCTTCTGCATCGAGCTGATTGCGTCGTTCTTGCTCGGCTCCGAAACGACGGGGGGATTGTCCGTCAGTGTTCCGGTGATGTTGCTCTGGTAGGTGGTCGCGATGTTCGCCACCGCGAAGCTTCCGACGCCGGCGATCGACAGCCAGTCGTTGATGTGGCCGGCGAGCTTCAGGTTGAAAAACATCGTGTGATAGAAGTCCTGGTTCACCGTGGAGCCGAATCCCGCGCCGATCTCGAACCGCGCGGCGCGCAGCTCGTAGCGCTTCCGGATGGCGGGTGCGTCGGCCAACGGGCTCTTGCGCTGCGCCTGCGCGGCCAGCGGCACCGCCGTGACCGCCAGGGCGACGAAGAACGCGAGCCGCCGGTGAAAGCTCTTCCTGTTGGTCGTGGTCATGGGCATGTCCTTCTCCGAGCGCCGGGTCACTTTCGGGTTGAGATCCGCGTTCATGTTCATGGACGCCGCCCTAACGAGGAGTCTTGTACTGGAACTTGGTCGGCAGATAGAACCCGACGCCGACCGAGAAGATGACGTTGTTGACCAGCTCCGAATGCGCGTTCGCCTTCGCCTGCGCGGAGCTCGTGATCATCGGATTCGCCGCCGAGCCGTCCGGCAAGGGTTCGAACTTGTCCGGCAGGAAGTAGTCGCGCAGCGCGAAGTTGACCGTCAGCCAATCGAGCAGGAAGAAGCGGCTGCCGATCCCGATATTCGGGGTGAGGTCCGTGTTCTGGAAGGCGAACGCGTCGTTGGCCGGATCACGCGGGATGACCTTGGTGATGGTCACGCCGATGCCCGCCGAGGCCCAGATCTCCCAGCTGATGATCGACCGGTTGAACAGCGCGAACTTGCCGTAGACCGGCACGTAACCGAAGTTCAGCGCGCCGCCGTAGAGGTACTGGTTCAGCGTGGGGGCCCGGTTGTACTCGCTCCCCAGCAGCTCTTCCGCGGTGGTGAGCTGATGGATGTAGTACTGGCCCTCGAGCCCGATCCAGAAAACGTCCGTCAGGAAGAAGTTGAGGTCCGCCCCGAACACGAAGTGGCGGATGAGGTTGTCGTTGACCGTGATGCCGGCGAAGGGCTGGAGCTCGAAGCGCCCCCCCTTGAGGAACGCCTTGCGCGGGACGACCACGATATCGGCCCAGCTTCCGCTGGAGTTGGGCCGCGCGGCCTTGGCATTGGTGCCGACGTCCTCCTCGACCTTGGCCGGCTGAGTCTCGTCACCCGTGTCCAGGCTCTCGCTGGGTGCCGCCGCCGGCGCGGCGCCGGTCGTGTCGGCCTTGGCGCCGGTGGTATCTCCCCCGGCCGCCTTGTCGTCCCCACCCGCGGCATCGCCGCCGGCCTTGCTGTTGTCATTGGCGGCCGTCGTATCGTCCGCCGGAGCCGCCGCCTTCCCGCCCTTTTTCGCGTAGCCGGTTGCCGCCCAGCTGACGAGGGCAACCCATACGAGAAGGCTAATGGCCGGTCGCTTCATGATCCCTCGCTGTCTCAGGGGGTGGAAAAAGCTGAAGGGCTAAAAACCCAAAAAATATCAAAGACTTACGGCCAAAATCAGAATTTTGCGCACTATAGCACGCTAAAAAATTTCCAAGCAACTAAAAATGCTGAGCTTAAGTTTCCAGCGGCGCGAACAGCGCCTCGACGAACTCGTTGGGATCGAATTCGCGAAGATCCTCGACCCGCTCGCCGACCCCCACATAGCGCACTGGGATCTTCAGCTGGTCGGTGATTCCTAAAATCACGCCGCCCTTCGCCGTGCCGTCCAGCTTGGTGAGCACGATACCGGAGACGGCCATCGCCTCCGTGAAGATCTGCGCCTGCGCGATCGCGTTCTGTCCGCTGGTCGAATCGATCACCAGCCAGGTCTCGTGCGGCGCGCCGGGCGCCGCCTTTCCGACCGTGCGGCGGACCTTCTGCAGCTCCTGCATGAGGTCGGTCTTGGTGTGCAGGCGGCCGGCCGTGTCGGCGATGGCGACGTCGAACCCATCGGTCGTCGCGCGCTTGACGCCGTCGAAGATCACCGATGATGGATCGGCCCCCTCTTTGCCGCGGACGATAGCGGCACCGGTGCGCTCGGCCCAGATCTCCAACTGCTCGGCCGCTGCGGCGCGAAAAGTGTCACCCGCGGCCAGCATCACCTTCTTGCCGTCGCCCGCCAGCTTGGCGGCCAGCTTGCCGATGGTGGTCGTCTTGCCGCTGCCATTGACGCCGATGACCAGCACGACGAACGGCTTCGCCGACGAGAAATCGATCCGTGGCGCGGGGAGGGAGAGCATCTCGGCGCTGCGGCGGCGGAGAAAGGCCCAGACGGACTCGGGATCCTTGAGCTCGCTGCGGCTGAGCGAGCTGCGGATCTCCTCGAGCAGCTTCTGGCTGGTCTTGACGCCGATGTCGGCGGTGAGGAGCACCTTCTCGATCTCGTCGACGACCGCGGGATCGAGCTCCTTGCGGCCCGAGAAGAGCTCGCCGAGGCGCGCGATGAAACCGGACGAGCGGGTGCGCGCCAGACCGGGCGCCAGCGCCGCGGCCTCCTTTCGCTTGGGCTCGGCCCGGGCGGCGGCTGGTGCTGGAAAGGGGATGACCTGCGCGGCGGGCGGTTCGGCTTCGGGCGCCGGCACGGCCGCCGCGCGGGGAGACGGACGCGCGTGCCGCTGCTCTTCCTTTTCCTTTTCCTTTTCCTCTTTCTCTTTCTCTTCTGCCTCTCCTCGTTCTTCGGGCCGCTCGGGTTCGGGCGCCGATTCTGCTTTGCGTCGTGGGAGCCGCGGCGCGGGCGCGTCGACTTCCTCGATCTGGCGCAGGCGGCGGGCGCGGGCGC
>DASYEX010000058.1:0-3526 GCA_036498765.1 Polyangia bacterium | reverse complement strand
GGGTCGCGGGTCCCGCGTAGGCGCTGAAGATGAACAGCGTATCGGCGCTCCGCCCGGCCACGGCGGAGGTGAAGTGGGGGTTGGCGTCTCCCTGTCCGACGCTCGGGAAGTCGAGCTGCGGGCCGGCGCACGCGCTCCCTCCGGCGGCGCCGCCGGCCGCCCCCCCGGCGCCCTTGCCGCCCGCGCCGGCCGTCCCGGTCAGACCACCGGCGCCCGCGCCCGCAGCTCCCGTCGCACCGGCGGTACCCGTGGCGCCCCCCGTGCCCGAGGCGCCGGCCGAGCCCTGGTACACGCCTCCGTCTGCGGTGCGGCCGGTGTTCACTTGGGTGACGTCACCGGTGTGGGGATCGATCTGCTCCGGCGTCGCGCAGACGCCGGAGGCGGCGCACTTCTGGCCTGGGGCGCAGTCGACGTCACCCGCGCACTGGTTGCGACACTGCTCGTCGCGCCCGCAGACCAGCGGCGGCTTGCAGTCGCTGTTATAGATGCAATGTACTTCGGTCGCGGCCTCGCAGGTGTAGACCGTCGCCGTCGAGCCACCGTCGGCGGTCGCCGTCGTCTTCAGGCACATCCCACTGCCCGCGCAGTCGCCGTTCACCGCGCACTGGCTGTGACAGAGCCCGAAGGTGCAGATCAGACCCGGCGCGCAGTCGCTGTTGAGCGCGCAGGCCGTTGTGGGCGTCGGCTTCGCCGAGCTCCCGCAGCCCGCAAGCGCAACCATCGACACCAGACCCAAACAGAAGCCGAAAGCGAATCTTGTCACGGACGAGGTCCCCCCGAATTGCGAGAGCAGGACGATAGAGCAAGGCCCGGCAGCCCCGCAATTCCAATATCGAAGACTTTCTCGAAATGCCGCCGAATCACCCGGTCCCGGCGACTTCGACGCCCAGCCCGGGCGCGTCAGTCAATCGGAGGCGCGGGCCGGCGACCTGCTAGCCGCCCCTGAAGGGGTCCTCGGCGAGCAGGAACGCGGTGTCGAGATCGACCCAGTCGACGCCGCCCAGCGCGGCCACCACGTGCGCCATGGCCAGCAGGCCGACCCGCGTCTCCACCATCGCCCCCGCCATGAGGCCGAGCCCGGCGGCGCGCGCACGCCGCCCGAGCGCGAGGGCCGCGAGCGGGCCACCGAGCTTGGTCAGCTTCAGATTGACGGCGCCAGCCGCGCGCGTGGCCAGCAGGCGATCCAGATCGTCGGGGCCCCGGAAGGACTCGTCGGCGACGACCGGCATCGGCGCACGGGCGGCGACCCGGGCCATGCCCGCCAGGTCGCCGGCGGCGCACGGCTGCTCGTAGCACTCGATCGTCAGCCCGTCGCCCAGCGCCGCGTCGAGCAGCGCCAGCGCCTCGTCGGCGGTGAACCCGGCGTTGGCGTCCAGCCGGAAGCGCGCCCCCGGGACCGCAGCCGCCACCGCCCGCAGCGACGCGAGGTCGGCGCGCCAGTCACGCCCGACCTTGACCTTGAAGCACGCGAACCCGCCGCGCGCGTGGCGAGCCGCCGCCTCGGCCATCCGGGCGGGCTCGGAGATCGAGAGGGTGATGTCGGTCACCAGCTCCGGCGCCACGCCGCCGCCGAGCGCGCGGTAGAGCGGCACCCCCACGAGCCGCGCCGCCGCATCGAGGATCGCCGTCTCGACCCCTGCGCGCGCGACGCCGCCGGCCGGAAGCCGCTCGCGCAAGAGAGCGTCGAGCTCCTCGTCGTGGGTGAGGACCGCCCCCCGCAGGCCGGCGGCCGCCGCCGCGATGAGCCGCAGGAGCTCCGGTTGATCCTCCCGCGTCACCGGCGGCAGGGCGGCGCTCTCGCCGAACCCGGTGGCCTGCCGGCCCCCCTCGCCCGCCAGCGTGGCCCGCACCAGCGCCGCGCGCGTGGCTTCGATCCGGCCCGAAGCGATCACGAACGGCTCGCGCAGCGGGATCGACAGCGGCGCGACGGTCACCTCGACGACCGAGAGGCCGCGTCCCCAGTTCACGCCCAAATCTTATCCCGCCGTCTCGCGTTTGGGCGCGAGAACGAAGGCGACGGCCTCGGCGGGCGTGGCCGCCACCAGATCGGGCGCCTCGGCGCGCAGCCGCTCGGGCGGGACGTAGCCCCACCCGGCCGCGATCGCCAGCGTGCCCGCCGTGCGCGCCGTCCTGACGTCCGGCAGCCCGTCGCCGAGCAGCGCCGTGCGCGCGGCCGCGGTCCCGGCCCGCGCGATGAGCGCCCGCGCCGCGCCCGGATCGGGCTTGCGCGGGAACCCGTCGCCGTCGCCGATGACGGCCAGGAAGCTGCCTCCGAGACCAAGGCTGTCGAGCAGGCGCCGGGCCAGCGCGCCCGGCTTGTTGGTGACCACCGCGCGCGCCACGCCCGCGTCTTGGAGGCGTTCGAGCGCCTCGCGCACGCCGGGGTAGAGGCGCGAGCCGACGCAGAGGTTGTCCCGGTAGTGGACCAGGAACCTGGCGAGCAAGGCGTCGAGGTCCCCGGCCGCCGACGCGCGGGCGAGCGCGCGTTCGATCAGCTTGCGCGAACCGTCCCCCACCATCTCCGTGACCACCGAGACCGGCGGCGGTGCCACCCCAATCTCGTCCAGCGTCGCCGCGAGGGCGGCGGCGATGTCCGGCACCGTGTCGGCCAGCGTGCCATCGAGATCGAAGAGGACCAGATCGACGGGCGTCACCGGCGGCGAAGACTAGCTCGAATCCGGCGCTTCCGGGAAGCGGCGGCGGCTGACCGACGCGGCGTTGATCCCGCTCGGACCGACCCTAGGTTCGGTCCATGTTTCAGCACCTGCTGAAGGTCCGGTACCTCGCGGTCGTCATCTCGCTCATCGCCGTGCTCCACGCGGTGGCGTTCCTGACGATGGGGGTCGAGATCGCGGTCCGGGCCTACTGGCACGTGCTGGGCGACGTCGCCTCGGGCTGGTCCCGCCCCGGCGTCGAGCTCCTGCACTCACTCGACTTTCTGTTCGTGTCGCTGGTGCTGCTGGTGATGGGGCTGGGGATCGCCAAGCTCTTCGTGCTCAATCCCGCAGAGAAGGACCCGCCGACGCTCCCCGTGTGGCTCCGGATCGAGAGCATCAGCCAACTCAAGGTGCTGCTCTGGGAGACCATCCTCACCACCCTGGTGATCGTCGCCCTCTCGGACCTCATCCGCGGGCTCTTCACCAAGCTCGACTGGACGGCCCTCATCATGCCGCTCGCCATCGTGGTGCTGGCGCTGAGCCTCTTCTTCATGAAGAAGGCGTGAGCAAACGCGACCGCGACCGCCGAAGGCCGCCGTTTCATCCGTCAGCTGACGGAACCGCCCGCCGACACGGGCCGGCGCGGCACCACCTTGTCGAGACAGGTGGGGCAATCGCCCCGACATCGAAGAAGGAGCAGACCTCATGACCAAGCGACAGGACAGGTGGATGGTGGCTTTGGCGGGCGCGGCGATAAACCTTCTCTACCAGGCAAACGTCTCCCAGGCGGCCGGCGTCGAGAATTCGGAGACCAACACGGCCCAAGGTCAGACGCGGTCGCAGTTGGTCCACACAACAACAACAATAAC
>DASYEX010000057.1:0-5799 GCA_036498765.1 Polyangia bacterium | reverse complement strand
CCGAAAAGTACTCAGCGTCGAGCCGTCACCCTCGCCCCGCTTGCGGGGAGAGGGCCGGGGTGAGGGGCCGCTGCCCCAACTACAGGGCGACGATCTTCTTCCCGAAGTCTCCGCGCAGGCCGCGCGTCGCGTTTCGCGTGTCGACGATCAATTGCGCGCGCGCCACCAACGTCGGGTAGTCGACCGCCGAATGGTCGGTGGCGATCACCACGCAGTCGTACCGCTCGACGTCGTCAAGCGACGCGTGGCTCAACGCCTGCCCGCCGAGCCGCAAGGTCGCGACGTGCGGGTCGTGGTACGCGACCTCGGCGCCGGCGCGCTGCAGAAGCTGGATGATGTCGAGCGCCGGCGACTCGCGCAGATCGTCGACGTCACGCTTGTACGTCACGCCGCACACCAGCACCCGCGAGCCCCGCACGGTCTTTCGCCGATCGTTCAGCGCCCCGGTCACCATCGTCACCACCACCTCGGGCATCGTCGAGTTGATGTCGTCGGCCAGCGCGATGAACCGCGCCGTGTAGGTCAGCGTCCTCAGCTTCCACGACAGGTAGTGCGGGTCGACCGGCAGACAGTGCCCGCCCAGGCCCGGCCCCGGATAAAACGGCATGAAGCCGAACGGCTTGGTGGCGGCGGCGGCGATCACCTCGCTCGTGTCGAGCCCCAGCCGGCCGCACATGATGGCGACCTCGTTCACCAGCCCGATGTTGACGGCGCGGAACGTGTTCTCCAGCAGCTTGACCATCTCGGCCGCGTCGGTCGACGTCACCGGCACCAGGCGCTCGATGAACGTGCCGTACATCGCCTGTGCCACCGCCAGGCTCGCCGGCGAGATCCCCCCCAGCACCTTCGGGGTGTTGCCGGTCAGGAACTCGCGGTTGCCCGGATCGACGCGCTCCGGTGAGAACGCCAGAAAGAAGTCCTCGTCCGCTCGCAATCCCCGCTCCGACAACCGCGGCAGCAGCACCTCGCGCGTGAAGCCGGGGAACGTCGTGCTCTCCAGGACGACGAGCTGCTGGGGACGCATGCGCGGCGCCAGCATGTCGGCCGCCTCGAGGATGAACGAGTTGTCGGGATCCTTCGTCTTGTTCAGCGGCGTGGGGACGCAGATGATGATCACGTCGCCGTCTCCCAGCACGTCGGGGTCGACGGACGCGGTCAACGTCCCGGCGCCCACCAGCGCCGCCACGGCGTCCGACGGCACATCCTTGATGTACGAGGCGCCGTGCCGGAGCGCATCGACCTTCTCGCGTGACGTGTCGTACGCGACCGTGGCGAACCCGGCGCGCGCGATCTCGACCGACAGGGGCAACCCCACGTAGCCGGCCCCCACGACCACCACGCGGGCCTGGCGGGCGCGGATCCTGTCGACGAGATTCATGGCAGCCCGCGCATCATGCCCGATCGGGCCCGGGAAAGGCGCGGGTATAGTCGGCGCGTGCCGCCCGTTCCGCTCCCTCCCGACGACGCAGATGAGCTGCTCGCCTGGGCGATCGCGCACGACGTCGAGGGGCGGCTCGACGACGTCATCATCGGCACCGCCGGCCCGGCCGGGACGTTCCTTCCCGGTCGCAGCGGCGAGTCGCTGACGTATCGCCAGATCCTCCTCGATCCGGCGCGCAACGCCGCCCAGCGCCGCTACTTCGATCCCGCCGAGACGGCGCGGACCTTCCTGCATCGCATCGCCTCCCTGGTGGCCACGCGCAAGGAGCATGCGGCGTTTCTCGAAGCCCAGGGGCGCGATCCCGAGGACGACGCGCTGGCCCCGTTTCTGGCCCGGCTGCAGGCGTCACGCACCGAGCTGCTGGCGTCGGGCGAGGCGACGGCCCGCCCAACCGGCACGTACGAGGTAGGGGGCGTGCGCGTGGTCAGCGAGCCCGCGCCGATGCTGCTCTACGACGAGATCCCGCTGACCGGTTCGCGGGGCCGCGAGCTGTCCGGCGACGGCGTGGTGGCGCTGATGCTGCTCGGCTGGCGCGACGAGGCCTTGCGCTGGGGGCGGGTGGGGGCGCGGTCAGCCCGGGGCGAGGTGCCGTCCGCGCTTCGTCTGTCCGCGCTCGACGCGCTGATCGATTTCGTGCGCGATCCCCGCGAGGAGACCGCGCACGAGACGCTGGCCGAGCTGCTGCGCCTCCCCGCGTGGAAGTACGCGCTCGGCACCCTCGACGAGAATCTGGCCCGCATCGAGGCGGCCGACAGTCGCCAGGGCACCCCGGGCGTCGACGAGCGGGTGGCGTTCCGCCTGACGATGATCGACGGCGGCGCCCTGAACATCGATCCGGTCATCCAGAAGCGCCGCGCCGGGCGCCCCTTCTCCATCGGCACGAAGGTGCCCTGGTTCTCCCTGCCCGAGCGGCGCGATCTGACGTCCGCCGATCGCCTGGCCTACCAGGCTTACGACGATCGCTTCGCGCGCCGCTCGAACGCCTGGGGGGGGCCGCTGGCGCCCGCGCAGGTGTTCGGCGTGCTGCGGGCGCTCATCGATCATCCGGCCGTGTTTCTCGAGGGGGATCGCGCAGGAGCGCGGGTGGAGATCCGTCAGGGGCGCCTGCGCCTGCGCTTCGTCACCGTGCCGGACGGCAGCCTGATGCCGCAGTTCGAGCTGCTCGACCGGACGCTGCTCGCCCCCGAGGTGGCGGCGGCGCTGCGCGACGATCGCCACCTGATTCATCTTCATCGTCCCGAGATCGCCGACGGCGGAAAGCAGCTCTTGCTGGCGCTGCTGAGCCCGCAAGCGGCGGCGGTCGTGCAGGCGCTGGCGCTGGCCCCGGCGCGCTTCCCCCCCGACGCGCACGATGCCCTCGCCACCCGCCTGGAATCGCTGCAGGAGACCGTCGACATCGAGTTCCCTTCACAGTGGACGCGCTCGATCGGGCCGGCCGACGATCGCCCCATCGCGCGGCTCGACCTGCTGGTGTCGGGCGCGTTGCAGGTGCGGATCGCCGTGCGTCCCGTGAAGCTGGGGCCGCTGTTCGCCCCGGGCGAGGGGCCCAGCCTGATCCTGGAAGGGCAGGGGCGCGATCGCCACGGCGCGCGCCGCGACCGTCAGGCGGAGCGGAAGCGCGGGCACGCGCTGGTCGAACGCCTGGGGCTGGGCGGCAGCGAGGAGCAAGAGCCGTGGGGCTGGCGGGTGGGTGAGGGTGATCGGGCGCTGGGCGTGGTGGCCACGCTGAAGGAGCTGGGCGACGAGGTGGTCGTCGAGTGGGCCGACGAGGCGCGGCTGCTGTCACTCGGCAGCGTGGGCCGGGGCGACATGCGCATGAAGGTGGCCGACAAGCGCGACTGGTTCGCCGTCGACGGGGGCGCCAAGGCATCGACCGGCGAGGTGGCGCGCCTGTCCGATCTGCTGGCCGCCATTCGCGAGGGGCGCCGCTACGTGCGGGTGGGCGCGCGTGGCTTCGTGCGCATCGAGGAGACGCTGCGCGAGGCGCTGGCGCGCGCCGACGACGCCGTGTTCGAGCTGCGCGGCGTGATCGAGGTGCCGCCCGTGGCGAGCGACGCGCTGATGGGACTGATCGAGCGCGAGGCGCAGCTCGCCGCCACCGACGCCTTTCTGGGCCTGCGCCGCCGTATGAAAGAGGGCGCCGCCGCCGAGCCCGAGCTCCCCCCGGCGCTGGAGGCGCGGCTGCGCCCGTATCAGAAGGCCGGCGTGGTGTGGCTGGCCCGCCTCGCCCACTGGCAGGCGGGCGCGATCCTCGCCGACGAGATGGGCCTGGGGAAGACCATCCAGACGCTGGCCGTGCTGGCCGTGCGGGCCGAGCGAGGCCCCGCGCTGGTCATCGCGCCGACGTCGGTGGTCGCGAACTGGGTTGACGAGGCCGCCCGCTTCGTCCCCGCGCTGAAGGTGCGGCTCCACCGCGGCGCGGGCAGGGCCGCCGGCCTGCGCGATCTGCGCCCGGGCGATCTGGTGATCACCAGCTACGCCATCGCCACCATGGACGCCGAGGCGCTGGCCGGCATCCACTTCGCGACGCTGGTGATCGACGAGGCGCAGGCGGTGAAGAACGCCACCACCGAGCGCGCCAAGGCGTTGCGCGGCCTCGATGTCGAGTGGCGGCTGGCGCTGACGGGGACGCCCATCGAGAACCACATCGGCGAGCTGTGGAGCCTGATGCGCGTGATCTCGCCCGGCCTGCTGGGGAGCTGGGAGCAGTTCCGCGCGCGCTACGCCGTGCCCATCGAGAAGTTCGGCGACGACCGCCGGCGGAAAGCGCTGGCGACGCTGCTGCGCCCCTTCGTGCTGCGGCGGACCAAGTCCGAGGTGGCGCGCGAGCTCCCCGCGCGCACGGAGCTGGTGCGCGTGCTGCGCCTGTCGGCCGAAGAGCAGGCGCTGTACGAGGAGTTGCGCCGCTCGACCATCGAGGAGCTGGCGGCGGCGAAGAAGAACCGCGATCGCGACGCCAGCGACATGCGCTTCGTGCTGCTGGCGGCGCTGACCCGCATGCGACAGCTCTGCTGTCACCCGCGCCTCGTCTATCCGAACACACACGCCGGCTCGACGAAGGCGGCCTACCTGCTGGATCTGCTGGGCGAGCTGCGCGCCGACGGACACAAGGCGCTGGTGTTCAGTCAGTTCCGCGGCTTCCTCGACATCCTGGCGCCGCGCCTGCGCCAGCAGGGGTTTCGCGTGCTGGTGCTGGACGGCACCACGCCGGTCGAGGTGCGTGAGCAGCGGATCGCGGCGTTCCAGGCGGGCGAGGCGGAGGTGTTCCTCATCTCGCTGAAGGCGGGGGGCTTCGGCCTCAACCTGACGGCGGCCGACACCGTCATTCACCTGGATCCCTGGTGGAATCCCGCCGTCGAGGATCAGGCGACGGCGCGCGCGCACCGCATCGGCCAGACCCGTCCCGTGACGGCGCTGCGGCTGGTGGCGCGCGGCACCGTCGAGGAGGCGGTGCTGGGCCTGCACGCCGCCAAGCGGGACCTGGCGGCCGGCATCCTCGAAGGGGCCGACGTGGCGGCCTCGCTGAGCAGCGACGATCTGATGGAGCTGATCCGCCGCGCTCCCGATGCCGGCGCCGACGACGCCTGAACCACGACGGCCCTCAAGCCTGCACCGGAGTCGCCCGATAGCAGAGCACGGCACGATGTGCCGCCTCAAGGAGATCCCATGCGCGCGCGAACGTTGCTTGTCGGTGGCCTGTTTGCTCTTGGCTGTGGTGGCGGCTCGACCGCGAAGATCCTCATGACCCCCAACGTCATCGCCGGCACGTCGACCGGCGCCACGGCGCAGAGCGGCGGCCTCACCGCGCAGCGGTCGCCTCTCAGCGTCGGCTCGCCCAGCGCGATGGATCTGAAGAGCCTCAAGTACTACATCAGCTCGATTCAGCTGTGCCAGGACGTGACGACGAACGGCGGCACCGGCTATTCGAACACGAAGGGCTGCATCCAGCTGTACCAGAACATGGACGGCGGCTCGCCCGATTACGACAGCTATGACGCCACCCGGGCCATGGCCGACACGACGCCCGGGCGTTACGTCGATCTGATGACGGCGGAAGGTCAGGCGACCATCCGCAAGCCGGTCACGCTCGACGTCCAGGTGGCGCCCGATAGCGATGGCGGCTCCGGCGATGACGGGGGCACCTCGCAGGTGGGCGCCTACCGCTTCGGGCTCATCAATTTCTACCGCCCCATCAAGGTCACGGCGGAGTTCCCGATGCTCGGGCAGCCGGGCCAGTACTACCGCACGCGCGCCGTGAATCAGGTCGTCGACACCACCCCCGCGGGAGCGTCCCACAACAGTGAAGAGGTGCTGATCTGTGACACGACGACGGGCCCCACGGAAGAGACGACGTACAT
>DASYEX010000056.1:0-9590 GCA_036498765.1 Polyangia bacterium | reverse complement strand
TCGAGCCGCAACCCCAGCTCGCCGCCGCCCGCCTTCCCGTCGCCCAGCCGCTTGAGCTGCATCGAGGCCAGCTCGGAGGCGCGCCCCACCAGGCGCGCCAGGCGCTCTTCGGCGATGGCCGACCGGGCCTCTCCGCCCGCGGCGTTGCCCCGCTCGATGGCGGTCAAGGCTTCGCGGCGGCGGCCGAGCTGCCACTCGAGCGTCTCCGCCTGCAGTCGGTAAGCGGCCGCCTTGTCGGCGGGATCGGCCAGCGTCTGCCCCAGGCTGCCGAGCGCCGCCGCCAGCTCTTCGCCGCGGCCGAGCCGCTCGAGCAGCCGGACATGCTCGGCGATCGCCTCGACGTTGGCCGGATCGAAGCTGAGCGCCCGCGCGGTGGCCGCCAGCGCGTCGTCGGCCCGCCCGAGCCGCAGCCCATAGAGCCGGGCCGCCTCCACCTCGAAGCTGCTCGCGCTGGCCGGGTTGGGCTCTCCGGCTGCTTGCCGCGCCAGGACCGACGCCAGCGCGTCGAAACGTCCGCGCCGGTGGTGCGCGCGCGCCAGCCCCGCCAGCACGGGACGTGAGTCGGGCTGCAGGGCCAGCGCCGCCTCATAGGCGCGGATCGCCTCGTCGTCGGCGGCGGCCCGCTCCTCGTAGATCGTCCCCGCGCGGTAGCACCAGGCGAACCGCGTCGCCTTGTCAAAAGCTGAGATTTCGGTCCCCAGCTTCAGCGCCGCCTCGGCGGCCACCAGCGCGTCGCCCGCCTTCTCCGCCGCGCGCAGCAGCGCCGCCAGCGCCGCGCCCCGCCGCGTCCCCAGCCCCACCCACTCGTTGTAGTAGCCGAGCGCCTTGCCGGGATCGCCGAGCCGGTCCTCGTGCAGCGCCCCGAGTCGCTCGAGCCGAATGGCCCGCGCGCCCGCGTCCGCTTCGGTGCCGGCCTCCCCGAGCGCGCTGGGCGCGGCGGTCACGTCGACCACCTTGGCCATCTCGTCCCAGCGGCCCAGCGCCGGCAGCAGGCGTTCCAGCAGGTGCGCGGCGGGCGCGTAGCCCGGCACCGCCTCCAACGCCCGGCGGGCCAGCGTCGCGGCGCGCGGCAGATCGTGGGCCGCCGTCTCGGCCAACTCGGCCGCGCGCAACGCCAGCGCGGCGCGCTCGGCCGGATCGACGCTTCGGTCGACGGCCCCTTCGCCGAGCGCCACCTGCGCGGCGGCGTCGCCGGTCCGCGACGCGATCCGCTCCAGCGCCGCCAGCGCCACCGGATCGGCGGGGCGCGCCTCCAGCAAGCGCCGGTAGCGGGCGGCGGCCGCCTCGTCGTCCCCTTCGTGCAGCTCCGCGACGTGGGCGCCCAGCCCCACCAGCGTCGCCGCCCAGTCGCGATCATGCGAGAGCTCGGCCTGGTGATCGAGCGCCTCACGCGCCTTCTGCCACTGCCCGGCAGCGAGCGCGCCCGACACCGACGCGAACAGCAGCGCCGGATCGTCGGGATCCGCGCCACGCGCCGCCTCGACCAGCTCGGTGGCCCGCGCGGGCGCGCCCAGCCGGTGGCGGGCCAGCGCCGCCCCCAATCCGAGCCACCCCGCCCGCTCGATCCCGGCGGAGGCGTCGGCCTCGAGCGCCGCCACCCGGCCGAGCTCGGCGAACTTCCCCAGCGCCGCGGCCACCCGGCGCGCTCCGGCCCGGGCCAGCGCCGCGGCGCCCCGGCCGGCATCCTCCTCGAGCGCGCGCAACCACAGACCCAGCGCGTCCGCGGCGCGGGCCGGATCGCTCTCCGCGATCAGCGCGAGCCGGCAGAGGAGGCGCCCGCGCGCCCCGCCCGAGCGCGCCGCCGCCAGCCGCCGCTCGAGCACGGACTGCAAGAGCGCGGCGTCGGACGCCGCGCCGCGCCCCACCCCGCGCAGCGCGCTCTCCTCGAGCGCCAGCAGGGCCGCCGCGTGGCCCGGTTGCTCGCCCAGTGCCGCCTCCAACACCTCGCGGGCCCGCGCCGGCGCGTCCAGGTGGTGCTCGAGCAGGTAGGCCTTCTCGACCGCCAGATCGACACGCGCGCCGGCATCGGCCGCCGCCTTCTGCTCCACCTCCAGCAGATCGATGGCGCTCCAGGTGCTGCCGGCCTCCACGGCGTGCATCCGCAGCGCCCGCAGCACCGGGCGAAAGGTGGTCTCGGCGGTGGCGTCGACGGCCAGCCGCAGGTGATCCATCGCCGCCGCCACGTCCCCCACCCCCTCCTCGAACAGGCGGGCCGCCGCGTAGCGCAGCGCCCCCGACGCCGTCCCCTCGCGCGCGTCGGCCTCCTCGACCAGCGCCAGCGCCTCGGCCTCCCACTGGGCGGGCGAGCGGGCCAGCCCACGCCGGGCGTCGTCGACGGCCATCCCGGGCTGGAGGTTCGGCTGCGTCACCTCGTCGGCGCGAGGCTTGGGCAACGGAGTGGGTGTCAAGGCCGACATGGCGCGATGTCTCCCCGCACTTTACTACCGTTTGCTGGCTCGCCCCCCGTCGCGAACCATCAAACGGCCCTCCGAAAACCGACCGCTCTTTCCTTCGAATTCGAGGGCGGGGGCAGGTTATGATGGCCGCCAGGCGTCGCCCGCTATGGCCAAAATCATCGTCAGCGGTAACGACCAGCGGCGCGAGTACGAGCTCGTCGCGGTCAACACCATCGGTCGCCACCCGGACAACACGCTGCAGATCCTCGATCGCATCGTGTCCAAGGAGCACGCCCAGGTGCTGAGGCAGCCCGACGGGCGGTATCTCTTTCGAGACCTGGGGAGCCTCAACGGCTCGTTCCTCCACGGCGAGCGGGTCCACGAGCACATCCTGCGCGAGGGGGACGAGATCATGCTCGGCTCCACCTCGCTGACGTTCCAGGAGAAATCCGCGCAGGATTCACTGCTGCAGAAGGTGACGATCGGACCCGCGGTGACCGAGGCGCTCATCCGGCAGAAGATCCAGGCGCCGTCGTCCACCACCGACGAGTTCCTGCCCGAAGCTAAAATCGACGACGTCGAGGTCCTGAGACGCGACTACGAGAAGCTGCGCCTGGCCAACGAGCTGGGGCGCTCGATCGGCCTCGAGCCGAACCTCGAGCTGCTCCTCGAGCAGATCATCATGAAGGCGTTCGAGCTGATCCCGGCCGACCGCGGCGTGATCTTGTTGATGGAGGACGGCGTCCCACAGCCGAAGATCGCCAAGACGCGCGACGGCAAGAACGAGCAGATCGTGCTCTCCAAGTCGATCCTCGCCGAGGTGGTCAACCACAAGGCCTCGGTGCTCTCCTCCGACGCCACCATGGACAGCCGGTTCTCGGCCGCGCACTCGGTCATCATGCAGGGGATCCGCTCGACGATGACCGTCCCGCTCCTGCACCGGGACGAGCTGCTCGGGATCATGCACCTCGACTCGATGATCGCGACCAACGCCTTCACCGAGAAGGACCTGCAGATCTTCGGCGGCATCGCCAGCCAGGCGGCGGTCGCCATCCACAACTCGGAGCTGGCGCGCAAGATCGAGCAGGAGGCCAAGACGCGCGCGCAGTTCCAGCGCCTGCTCTCGCCCAACCTGGTCGACCAGGTGGTGCAGGGGAAGCTACAACTGGAGAAAGGCGGCGCGCTCTCCGAGATCACCCTGCTCTTCTCGGACATCCGCGGCTTCACCTCGATGAGCGAGTCGCGCGCGCCCGAGGAGATCGTCCGCATGCTCAACGAGTACTTCGAGCTGATGGTGGACGTGATCTTCAAGTACGAGGGGACGCTGGACAAGTTCGTCGGCGACGAGGTCATCGCCCTCTTCGGCGCGCCGGTGGCGATGCAGAACGCCGAGTCCAAAGCGGTGCAGTGCGCGCTGGACATGATGCGCGTGCTCTCCGAGTGGAACCGGACGCGCGCCGCCGAGGGTCAGAACGAGATCAACATCGGCATCGGCATCAACACCGGCATGGTGGTCACGGGCGCGATCGGCAGCTCGCGCGCGCTCCAGTACACCGCCATCGGCGACGCGGTGAACA
Organism: Polyangia bacterium; assembly: GCA_036498765.1. GTDB lineage: Bacteria > Myxococcota_A > Polyangia > Fen-1088 > Fen-1088 > JADGRB01. The sequence continues at coordinate 5,617 of DASYEX010000056.1, read as the reverse complement.
CCGCCTCGCGCCTCTGCAGCGTCGCCCAGTCCGGTCAGATCATCCTCTCCGAAGCGACCTACCGGAAGGTGCAGGACGCCGTGGCGGCGGTGCCGCTGCCGCCGGTGCGCGTGAAGGGGAAAGCCGACGAGCTGCGCGTCTACAACGCCGTCGGCCTCCGCAACCGCGACCTCGGCGCCGGCGAGACGACCCGCCCGGGCTAGGCGCCCCGGGGCTGGAGCGACACGGTGCGGACCATCCTGCGCTTGCTCGGCCTCCTCCTGGCGGTGGGCGCCGCGGGCGCGGGCGCGCTCATCGTGCTGCCCGCCCCCAACCGTTTGCTCGCGCTGGCGGCCATCGTCGCCTCCGAGCGGAGCGCCTTCATCGTGGCCGCGGCGGTGATCGCGCTGGGGATCGCCCTGGTCTTGCGCGGCGTCGATTCGCCGTTTCTCGCGGCGCTGACCGCGCTCCTGGCGATCTCGGCCATCGCGCTGGGGATGATCCCGCTCGTGCAGGCGCGGAACCTGGCCGCCGCGCGCGGCATCCCTCTCGACTTTCGGCGCTATCTGCACGCCAAGATCGACACCGAGGGTCCTGGCGCGCCGGATCAAACGGTCGCCTATGCCACCGTCGACGGGCAAACGCTCTCGCTCGACGTCTACCTGCCCAAGCCGCGCCCGGCGGTCCCCACCCGGGCGTTGCTCGTCGTGCACGGCGGCTTCTGGTCGGCGGGACAGCGCGGCGAGGCATCGAGCGCCAGTCAGCACCTGGCCGAGCTCGGGTTCACGGTATTCGATGCCGACTACCGCCTCCAGCCGCAGCCGAACTGGCAGAGCGCCGTCGGCGACGTGAAGTGCGCCGTCGGCTGGATCAAGCAGCATGCCTCGTCGCCCGAGTGGAACGTCGATCCGGCCAAGCTGACGCTGCTCGGAAGGTCGGCCGGCGGACACCTGGCGCTCATCGCCGCCTACACGGCGGAGGCGACCGATCTGCCGCCCGCGTGCGGAGCGCCCGACGCCGCGACCGACACCTCGGTCGAGTCGGTCATCGCGCTCTACGCGCCGACCGATCTGGCCGAGGCCTACGCTCATCCGGCCAACCTCCACGCCGCCGACAGCCCCGCCAAGCTGCGCGCTTTCCTGGGCGATGGGCCCGAGCGCGAGCCCGCCCGCTACAAGGCGCTGTCGCCGACGGAGCGCGTGACGGCCCAGGCACCCCGGACGCTGCTGGTGCAGGGCGGGCGCGACCAGTTCGTGCGTCCCGATCAGATGGAATCACTCGGCGCCGTGCTCACCGCGTCGGGCGTCGCGCACGACACCCTCTTCATCCCCTACGCCCAGCACGCCTTCGACTTCGTGCCCGGCAGCTTCTCCAGCCAGATCCTGGAGGCGACCCTGCGGAAGTTCCTCGCCGCAGGCGCGAATCACTGAGCGGCGGTATCGGCAGGTGGCGGCTCGGCCGTCTCCTCGAGGGCCCGCACCACCGCGTCGGCCAGCGAACGCCGGCGCTCGGTCAGGCGCTGCGCCGTCTTGAAGTGGAACGCGCGCAGCGAAACGGCGCGCCAGCCGGCGACGCCGTCCCGCAGCAGCTCCTCGAAAAGCAGCGCCAGGTAGCCACTCGCCACGCCGGCCGCGAACGTCGGCAACGCCCAGATCGCGCCCCACGCGAAGCCGGCGGCGATCGCCTCCCCCGACCAGGCGAGAAAGAGGAAGAGCGCCCCGGCGATGAGCTTCACCGTGCTGAGGACGTCCTCGTCCTTCGTGACCTTGGCGGCGATCCGCCCGGCCAGACGGTAGGGAATCCAGCCCATGATCGCGCCCAGCGCCGCCACCGGCGCCGCGACCACCAGCTTGGCGACCGCGCCGGCGAGCGCGGCCGGTCGTGGCGCCGTCAGCTCGAGAGCCCACGGATCGCGCACGCCGAGCCGGCGCAGCGTCTGCCAATAACTGCGCACCTCTGCGACGATCGCCTCCAGGCGCCCCGGATCGCGCGCCCGCATCCGCGCGTAGGCGGCCGCCATCTCGCGCGCCCGCCGGTGGCGCGCGGCCGGGTCCTCGGGATCGTCGCCGGTGGCCGGTCCCGCGGTCCAGCGCGCCACGCGGGCGATTCCCGCCAGCAGCTCGCGCGAGTCCGCCTGCAGCACGATCTCGTCGAGCCGATCGCCTATCTCGTCGGTCAGCGCGCTCACCGCCGCCCGCTCGTCGCTCCGGTACGCGGGCAGCCGCGACGCGATCGCGATGGGCTCGCCCACCACGAGCAACACGGACGACCGAAAAGCGGTCTTCCGCTCGTAGCTGAGCCCGACGGGAACGACCGTGACGCCGAGGTGCCCATCGTGCTCGGCCTCGGCGGAGAGCGCGATGCGCGCCGCCCCCGTCTTGAGCGGCTTCATCTCCGGATCCGAGTGCGACGTCCCTTCGGGGAACAGCGCCAACACGCCCCCCGACGCCAGCTCGGCGCGGCAACGCGCGAAGCTCTCCTCGTTCGAACGCGGGAACCCTGAGAGGGTTCCCGCCCCCTCCCGCGAGGGACTCCGCTGGGACAAGCCCAGCTCCGTCCGCGCGTTACGAGCGCCCTCGACGTCGCGGGGGCGGTAGACGGGGATGCTGCCGAACGCGTTCATCGCCAGCCGGCCGAGCGGGTTGCCGTAGAGCGTGCTCTTGGCCAAGAACCGCGAGGGCCGCCCCAGCGCCACCCGCAAGACCAGCGGATCGAGCAGCCCGTTCGGGTGGTTGAGCACGAACACCAGTGGCTTGCCCGGCGGGATCCGCTCGGCGCCGTCCACGGTGCGCACCGGATAGTAGAGACGCACCAGCGCCTCCCCCAGCCAGCGGACCAGAGCCTCGAGCAGGCGCCCCACGACCGGATGATACAAGCCCGTCGCGTTTTCCTGACCTAGTTCCGACACCGGCCTCGCACTGCCAACCAGAGATGCCCGCGCCGCCGCGCGGGCAAGGGTGCGCACGGACGATGCGGCGCGGGCGAGCGTTCCTGCTTCTGGCTACGGTGTCCCTCGCGGTCGCCGCCGGGCCCGACGCGCGTGCCGCGGAGCTCAGCGTCGACGCCCCACCCGCCTGCGTGGATCCAGCGACCCTCGCCGAGGAAGTCGGCGACCTCATCGGCCGGCCGCTGGCCGAAGTCGCCGGGGTCGACTTCCGGGTCCGTATCGCCGAGATGTCACCGCAGAAGTGGCGACTGCAGCTCGAGACGCTCGACGGTCAAGGCGCAGCCGGCGCCCCCACGGTACGCGGCAGCCGCGAGATCGACGGGGCCGGCTGCGCGGAGCTGGCCGAGGCAGCCTCGGTGGCCATCGCCGTATCTGTACGTTCGATCGAGGCAGCGCGCAGCGCGCCGCCACCGGCTGCCGCCGTCCGACCCTCGCCCCCGATCCCGCCGCCCGGATCTCCCGCCGCGACGCCGTCCGTCGCGCTCGCCACGCGGGCTCCGCCCAGAGCCGTCTGGCGCCCCTCGGTGACGCTGGCGTTCGCGTTCGACGCCGGCGCGCTCCCCAGCGCCAGCCCGGGCCTCGAGCTGGAAGGCGATCTCCAGCGCCAAGCCTTGCGCCTCGTGCTGCTCGCGACCTGGTTCACCTCGCAGGACACGGTCGGTCCGGGCGGTGTGGGCGGCACGTTTCAGCTCGCGCTCGGCGGTGGGCTCGCCTGCTACGCGCCCCGCTGGAGACGCTGGACGGCCCTGGCGTGCGGGGGCGGCGAGCTCGGCCCGCTGGCGGGGACCGGGAACGTGGCTCATCCGGAGACCGGCGCGGTTCTCTGGCGAGCGGTGCGCGCCGAGGCCGGGGCCACGGTGGCGGTGGGCCCCAATACCGCGATCTTGCTGCGGGCAGCCCTGGTCCGCCCGTTGGTCCGTCCCGACTTCGTGCTCGACGAGTCCCAGCTCGTCTACCGCCCGAGCGCGGTGACCGTCCGCTTGACCGCCGGGCTCGAGCTGGGGTTCTGAGCGTGTCGTTTTCGGCAACGGATTCGGCCGGGGCCGGAGACATATCGAAAGGCGCGCCGTCTTGAAATCGGTCCCCCTCAACCATGATGGGCCGCAGAAAAGCTCGAGCGCGCACCCCCAAGGCGCTCCGAGCTTCGATGATATCTACACCCACTACTTCCCGTTCGTCTGGCGCTGCCTGCGCGGGCTCGGCGTTCCGCGCGGCGCGCTGGACGACGCCGCGCAGGACGTGTTCCTGGTCGTCCACCGACAGCTCGCCGGTTTTCGCGGCGAGTCGAGCCCCGAGACCTGGCTCTACGGCATCGCCCGCCACGTCGCCTCGAACCAGCAACGGTGGGCGCGGCGCAAGCAGGCCCCGCTCGAGCCTCTGGTCTCCGAGCCGGCACATCCCGATCCCGGCCCGCATGAACGCGTGGCCGACGCCGAGGCGGCGGCGTTCGTGGAGGCCTTCGTGGCCGGTCTCGACGACAAGAGACGCGACATCTTCATCCTCGCGGTGCTGGAAGAGATGACCATCCCCGAGGTCGCCGCCGCGTTGTCGATCCCGGTCAACACCGCCTACACCCGCCTGCGCGCCGTACGCGCCGAGTTCGAACGCGCGATCGGGCGCCATCGGCCATGACCGACGACGGACAAAAGCCCGCGGATATCCTGGGGCAGGCCCGCCGGGCCTTCTCACCGAGCGCCGCCGACCAAGCGCGCGTGCGACGGGCGATCGACGGGTCGCTCGCGGGCAGCATGGCCGACAGCGCGCCGCCCCCCGCGCGGCGCGCCTCCGGTTGGGGAGCGCGGCTGCTCGCGGCGGGAGCCATCGCGGCCGTCAGCGGCGGGATTGGATACTGGGCGGGCCACCGCGCAGCGCTTCGCGAGATCTCACCGGTCGTCGTGGTCGCGCCGTCCGTGCCGTCTGTGGCACCGTCCCGGCCAGTCGCGCCGACGGCCCCGCTGGTCGCGGCGCCGCCCGTGGCGGCGCCTGCGACGCCGCCGCACCACCACGCCGGCCACTCGGCCCGGCACGAGGTGGAGAGCTTGGCACCCGTCGCGGGCGAGTCGTTCACCGTCGAGGTGCGCGCCCTCCGCAACGCGGAGCGCGCCCTGCGCGACGGCAATCCGGGATTGGCCCTCGCGTTTCTGTCGGATCTCGATCGCCAGGTCCCGCACGGCGAGCTCACCGAGGAGCGCGACGCGGTGGCGACGCTCGCCCGCTGCGCGCGCGGCGACCACCCCCTCGGCGTCGATCTCGGTGGCGAGTTCATCGAACGCTACCCGGCGAGCGTGTACCGCGCGCGCGTCCAGCAGGCGTGCGCCGCAACGGATCCCCCCGCCTCCGGAGACTCACCCTGATGGAGGTCAGACCAATGAAGAAGATATCGTTGCTTTCGCCAGCTCTCGTCCTGTCCGCGGCGGGTTTCCTCGGGGCCTGCTCGGGCAACACGCCGGTCAACATCGGAAACACGAGCATGATCGGCGCCCAGCTCTCGGACTACGCCGCGAGCTGGGATGGCTTCGCCGAGACCTACACTTTTTCACCCGACGGCTCGGACCGCGTCCGGCTCACGCTCGACGCCAGCGGACAGGGAACCTTGGAGATCGGCGACGCGGCCCTGCTGCCCCCGCCAACCGATCCGAACGTCGGCTACCCCCCCAGCGTGAGCAGCGACTCCGACCCGCCCACGACGTT
>DASYEX010000055.1:0-2803 GCA_036498765.1 Polyangia bacterium | reverse complement strand
TAGGCGAGCGCGCTGCCGATGTTGACCGAGGTGATGCGGACCTGCGGCGACGAGCACGACCCCACGGTCGCGGCGGCGCAGGTGCCCGGGCAGTTGCCGACCGCGCCGGCCGCGCCGGTCGCGCCGCCCGAGCCGGTCGCGCCGCCCGAGGCGGGGGTTCCGCCCGAGCCCGTCGTCCCCCCGGAAGCCGTCGCGCCGCCGGAGCCCGTGGTCCCCCCGGAGCTGGTATTGCCCCCCGAGCCGGTCGTGCCGCCGGAAGCGGTCCCGCCGCCCGACCCGGGGGTGGCGGTTCCGCCCGAACCCGTGCTGCCGCCGGAGCTGGTCGCCCCCCCCTTCCCGCTGCTGTTGCCTCCGCTGCCGCCCGTGCCAGCCGAGGTGCTGCACGCGCCCGCGAGCACGAGGGTTCCCACCAACATGAGGTCGCCAAGCCGGGTCCAGGATGAGGTCATGGTTGCTCCACGAATAACGTCCCGGCATCCGCGGGGCACGGCTCAACAAAAAGCACCCTGCGCCCTTCCTGGCCCGTCGCCGGACTGGCCCGGCCTTACGCTATCCTGCGCCGGCGCGAATGAGCTGGACCACCGGCGTCTCGAGAGCAAACGGCATCGACATCCACTACCTGCGAACAGGTGGCGCCAAGCCGCCCCTGATCCTGCTGCACGGCCTCATCGGGAGCGGCGCCTGCTGGACGCCGGTGGCGCGCGCCCTCGAGGACGCGTACGACGTGGTCATGCCCGACGCGCGCGGGCATGGGAAATCGAGCGCGCCGGACCGCGGGTACGGCTACGACGCTCACGCCGGCGACGTCGTCCGTCTGATCGGCAGCCTGGGCCTCGGCGCTCCGATTCTGCTGGGGCACTCGATGGGGGGGATGACCGCGGCGGTGGTGGCGAGTCAGGCCGGCCGGAGCCTGCGCGGTCTGGTCCTGGTGGACCCGACCTTCTTGAGCCCGGCGCGCCAGCGCGAGGTCCGCGACAGCGACGTCGCCGAGCAGCACCGCCGGGCCCTCGCGCTCGACAAGAGCGAGCTCGTGGCCCAGGCCCGGGCCCGACACCCACGTCGACCGGCGGAGCTCCTCGAGCTCCAGGCCGAGGCGAGGCTTCGGACCCGCCTCCGCGCCTTCGACGTCCTCGAGCCGCCCAACCCCGACTACCGGCAGCTGGTGAGCGCAATCGAGGTCCCGAGCTTGCTGGTCATCGGGGACGCCGGCAACGTCGTCACGCGCGAGGCGGCGACGGAGCTCCAGACCCTCAATCCGCGCGTTCGGGTCGAACAGATCCGGGACGCCGGCCACGGCCTCCCGTACGACCAGCCAGAACGCCTCGCGGCCGCGGTCAGCTCCTTCCTGCTGTCGTTGCCCACCGCGTAGCCCGCGCGCACCGGATGGTCGCGGGCGCCTCTCGGCCCGGTGGTAACGTTCGCCAGGATGGAATCACGACTGACGGACCTGGAGGTTCGCTACACGCATCTCGAGCGCCAAGTCGCCGAGCTGAGCGAGGTCGTCTACGCTCAGCAACGGGCGCTCGACGGCCTGCTCCGCCAGCTCGCCGCGACCAAGGCCGAGCTCGCTCAGCTCAGCGCGCCGGTGACGAATGACAAGCCGCCTCACTACTAAGAGCCACCTCCGCGTCACTGCGCCCTGGCGGGAACCCTGGGCCTCGCCGCGCTGATGACGGCAGCGCCGCTCCGCGCGTCGGCGGCCGATCTGCCGCCCGAGTGCGCGGGGGCGCCGAAGATCATCAGCATCAACAACGGCGTGAGCTGTCGGCTGGAGCCGCCGCTGTCGCGGTGACGGGGGCGTAGATCCACCGGGCGCCCGGATCGGCTAGGCTTGGGGGATTCGCCGCCTCCAGCAAATGAGGGCGCAGCTGGCGCGCTGGCTGCAAGCGCGCGGGTGGCGCCGGCTGCCGCGGCTGCTGAAGCTGCCCCGCTGGTGGCCCCGGTTGCTGGCAGCGGTGTTGCTTCCGATCTGCCTCGTCAACCTGGCGGTCGCTTGGGTGGGGCGGTGCTCGGTGTTTCCGCTGTCCCCCTTCCACCTCAAGTACAAAGTCCGGGCGCTGGGGGCCTATGCCTGGCACCGCCCGCACTGCGCGCTCGTCGCGGACACGCTGCTCACGCCCCCGATGCTCGCGCGCGCCGAACGCGCGCACCACCTGCCCTGCGGGCTGCTCGGGGCGATCGTGCAGGTCGAATCGGGCGGACAGCCGCACCGGATCTCCGCCGCCGGCGCGATGGGGCCGATGCAGCTGATTCCGCCCACGGCGCGCGCGCTGGGCGTGAACGATCCCTTTGATCCGGTAGAGAGTCTGGACGGCGCGGCCCGCTACCTGCACACGCAGCTCGCCATCTTTCACCGCACGCGGCTGGCTGTCGCGGCCTATAACGCCGGGCCGGCCTCGATCGTGGGCCACCGCGTCCCGCACAACGGCCAGACCGAGATCTACGTCGACCGCGTGATGCACGCGCTGGCGGCCGAGCGCCACGCCCGATGTTCCTACCCCTCGCCGCACCAAAGCGGCAAACGGGGCGCGGCGCCGCAGGGCGCGACGACGCAGTGAACGCCCGCGAGCTGCTAGGGTTCTGGGGACATGTTCGACCTCGAAGCCTACCTGGCACGCATCCGGTACACGGGCACCCGGGAGCCCACGCTGGACGTCCTGCACGCGCTGACCGCCGCCCACGCGCAGGCGATCCCGTTCGAGAACCTGGACGTCCTGCTCGGCCGGGGCATCGACCTCGCGCCCGACGCCGTGTTCGACAAGCTGGTGCGCCGGGGTCGCGGCGGCTACTGCTTCGAGCAGAA
>DASYEX010000054.1:0-6372 GCA_036498765.1 Polyangia bacterium | reverse complement strand
CGCCTCGCGCGCCGCCGCCGCCACCGACGCCTCCGTGTCTTCGTGGGCGACCTTGTCGAGGATGGGGACGACGTCGGTCCGGCCAATCTTCGCCAGCGCCCGCGCCGCCTGCGCCCGCACCGGCACGTACTCGTCATGCTGCAAGCGATCGAGCAGCGGCGCCACGGCGGCCGGATCGCCGATGTCCCCCAGCGCGTCCACCATCTCGCGCCGGTTCTGCACCTCGGGCAGGTGCGCGATGAGGGCCGGCACGGCGCGCCTATCCTTCAGCTTGCCGATCTGCAGGATGATGAGGCGGCACAGCAGCACGTCGTCCTGGCAGTCGCCCAGCGCCTCGGCCAGGGTGGGCACGCCCGTGTGATCGTCGCGAGCCGCCAGGGCCAGAGCGCCACGGACGCGAAGCTTGCGGGGACGCGCCGGATCGGAGACCACCGCCCGCACCCGCTGGGTGGCGGCGGGATCGCCGCCCCGCACCGCCCCCACCGCCGCCCAATCGGCGATGACCTCGTCCTTGTCGCTGGCGGCCAGGGCGAGCTGCGGCGTCGTCTGCTTACGAGGCGGCAACGCGACCAGCAGCTCGGCGGCCTCGCGGCGGACCGGCAGCGGAGCGTCGACCGACAGCATCAGCTCGGCCAGCGCCGGGGCCGCCATCAGATCGCCGAGGCGGCCCCGTTCGATGGCCTTGGGGACGCGCTCGCCGTTCGGGTTCGCTTCGCCCTTCGCCAGCACCGGCTCGTAGCGAACGTGACCGTCCAGCCATTCGTCCAGGACGCCGCGCAGATCGGCGACCCGCTCGGGCGCCTCGTCGGCGCGGTTGTGCCGCTCGCCCGGATCTTTCGCAAGGTCGTAGTAGGCGCAAAAGCCCCAGTTCAGATCGCAGATCAGCTTCTCCTGGCCGCGCACCACCATGCGCTTGTCCTCGAGCTCGGCGAAGGCGGGGGGAAGGCGCGTGGCCTGCGCCGGGGGCGTGGCCAGCCACGGCCCCAGATCGGTGCCGCGCATGCGGGCCGGCACCGGGATGTCGAGCAGGTTCAGCACGGTGGGGGCGATGTCGATCAGCTCGACCGGCTGATCGACGTCACGCGCCGACACGCCCGGCACGCTGATCAGCAGGGGGACGTGAATCTGCTCCTCGAACAGCGACGACCCGTGATAGCGCCCGCCGTGCTCGTCGAACTCCTCGCCGTGATCGGCCGCCAGCACCACGATGGTCGAGGGGCGGTGCACGCGCAGGTAGGCCAGCAATCGGCCGATGGCGCTGTCGGCGTAGGCGATCTCGCTGTCGTAGCGATCGATGTCCCCGCCGCCGAACGGGAACTCCGGGTGGGCCACGTACGGCTCGTGCGGCTCGAAGAAGTGCACCCAGACGAACGACCGCTTCGGCTTCTCGGTCTCGTAGTAGCGGACCACCTGATCGACGCGCTTCTCGGCCTCGAGGTACTCGAACTTGATGTACTCGAACGCGAAGTTCGTGTCGGCGTAGGCCTTCAGTTTTTGAGCGTCGACGTAGAACACTGCCGGGGGATAGAACGCCGCCGTTCGCCAGCCGTAGCGCCGCAGCGGCGAGGTGATGGGATCGTGGACCTCCGCCGGGGCCAGGCGGGCCAAGGTGGGGAAGTATTTCCCGGTCAGCATCGACGCCACCGAGAACGACGTGTGCGGCGCCTGGGCGTACGCGCGGGTGAACCGCACGCTGCGCGCCGCGAGCTCGTCGATGTGCGGGGTGGTGGGGCGGCGCCGGTAGCCGAACGCCCCCACGTGATCGGCGCGAAGCGCGTCGACCGTGATCAGCAAGACGTCGGCCTCGGGGCGGCGCGGCCCTTCGGGCAGCGGCGGCAAGCTGCTCTCCAGCTCGTGGCGGTGATCGGCCACGTAGGTCCGCGACCGCAGCGACACCGGCGACAGCCGGAGCAGCTGCGCGGTGGCCGCCGTCCGCTCGAGCGCAGCGAAGCGGACGATCTGACTGGCGTGCGCCTTCACGCCGGCGAACACCGCCACGGCCGCCGTGGCGCCGATGGCCATCGCGGTCCAGCGTGCGCGAATCGGCCGGCCCCGGGTGATCAGCAACAAGCGAGCGGTCAGCAGCGCGGCCAGGCCGGTGACGACGGCCAGCGCGGAGTGAAACCAGGGATAGAGGCGCGGCAGCACCAGCTGGTTGGCGATCTCGCTCGCCAGGCATGTTCCGACGAGCGCGCCCACGACGAGCCACCTCGCCGACGGCGCGGGGCGCTCGACGGAGAGGCGCGCGGCGAACCGGCGAAACAGCCGCCCCAGGAGGAATACCGCGGCCACACCGCCCAAGCTCAGCCCGGCCGACAGCAGCGAACGCCCCGGCAGGGTGGCGGCGCGATGCCCGGTGAACGCGGCGTAGGCCACGTGCGCCACCAGCGGCGCCGCGACCAGCGCCACCGCCGCCTCGGGCAACCAGGCCAGCCGGCGTGAAGACCCCGACGAAGCAACCCGCGCGATGACCGCCGCCGCGGCGGCGACCGCCAGCCCGATGAGCAGGCCCGCCAGCCCGCCCCAGGTCAGCCCCAGTGACACGAGCACGGCCCCCTTCCCAGGCGCCAGGCCCCCCACCCCACGGGCCACCGCCCACAGCGTGTCGAGCCCCCCCACCACCGCGCCGGCCATCAAGCCCGCGGCCGGCCAGTCCCACGCCGAGCGGCGCGGTGGCGCCGCTCGATTGTTCGATTCTTCGCTCATCCTGCGTTCGTCCTGCGGCTGTTCATCTTGCGTCGTTCATCCTGCGTCGTTCATCTTGCGTCGTTCATCCTGCTTCTTCGCCGAATATCTGCGCCGCCGCCCAGCGGGCGTCGACAGCCCGCCGCAGCGGTTCGTGTTCAGGCCTGCGCAGCTCCGGATCGGTTGCCAGGATCTGCGCCGCCTCCTCGCGTGCCAGCTCCAGCATCCGCCCCGTGCCCGCCAGGTCGGCGAAGCGCACCCGCGGCAGGCCCGCCTGCCGGACCCCGAATAGATCCCCGCACCCGCGCTGTTTCAGGTCGGCCTCGGCGATCACGAAGCCGTCGGTCGTGGCAGCCAGCACGTCGAGCCGCGCCCGGGCCTCGATCCCGGCGCGCGGATCCTCCGCCTCGCTCTTGTTGTGGAGCAGCAGACAGTCGGCCGCCTCCTGCCCGCGCCCCACCCGTCCGCGAAGCTGGTGCAGCTGCGCCAGCCCGAACCGGTCGGCCTCCTCGACCACCATCAGCGCCGCCTCGGGAACGTCGATGCCCACCTCGATGACCGTCGTCGCCACCAGCACGTCGACCCCACCGGCGCGGAACGCCCTCAGCAACGTATCCTTCGTCCGCGCATCCGTCTCTCCGTGGATCAGCCCCACGCGGATGGGGGCCAGCGTCTCCGCCAGCGCGCGGTGGCGATCGACGGCCGTGACGGCCCCCGCGCGCTTCGAGAGCTCCCGCACCGGGCAGACCACGAAGGCCCGCCGCCCCGCCGCCACCACCGCCCGGATCGCCTCCTCCGCCGCGCGCTGCCCCCCGTCGCCGGCGAGGATCTTCGTGCGCACGGGCTGGCGACCGGGTGGCAGCTCGTCGAGGACGCTGAGATCGAGGTCGCCGTACAGCGTGAAGGCGAGCGTGCGAGGAATCGGCGTCGCCGTCATCACCAGCATGTGGGGCAACGTCCCCGTGTCGGCCTCGTCGCGCTGCCGCAGGCGCGCCCGCTCGGCCACGCCGAAGCGGTGCTGCTCGTCGATGATCGCCAGCCGCAGCTCGGGCAGCGCCACCCGCTCGGCCAGCAGCGACTGCGTTCCCACCAGGATCGTCACCCGACCGGCGCGGGCCAGCGCCAGCAGGGTCTCGCGCTGCGGTCGCGGCGTCGACGCCGTCAGCAACCCCACGCGCAAGCCCAGCCGCTCGGCGAGCTGCCCCAACGTGCGGGCGTGCTGCTCCGCCAGGATCTCGGTCGGCGCCATCAACAGCGTCTGTCCCCCCGCCATCGCAACCTGCACCGCGGCCGCGAACGCCACGGCTGTCTTGCCGCTGCCGACGTCCCCCACCAGCAACCGCTGCATGGGCAGCGCCGTCGCCAGATCCCCGTGAAGCTCGGCGATGGCGCGCCGCTGCGCCCCGGTCAGCGAGAACGGCAGCGCCGCGGCGACCTTCGCCATCACGTCATCGAGCGCCACCGGACAGGCCCGCCCCGGCTGCGCGCGGGCCGCCACCTTGCGCCGGGCCAGCCCCACCTGGATGACCAGCAGATCCTCGATCGCCATGCGGCGGTGCGCGTCCGACTGCCCCGCCACCAGCGCGTCGAGCAGGGCCGCGCTGGCCGTTCGCTCGGGGCAGTGAATGGCCCGCAGCGCGTCGCCCACGGCCGGCAATCCCAGCCGGGTGCGCGTCTCCGCGGAAAACACATCGGGCAGGCGATCGGCGTAGGCGTCGATGGCGGCGGCCACGATCCGTTCCAGCACCCGCCCCCCGACCCCCGGCACCGCCGCGTAGCGCGAGCGAATGCCGAGGCCGCTGGTCTCGCCGTCGCGCATCGCCGTGCCCACCGACGCGGTCACGTTCGTGGGGTGCAGCAGCTCGGGCTGACCCGTCTCGGCGAAGCGCAGCGGCCCCGCCAGCGCCACCTCTCGCCCTTTCTCGAAGGCGCGCGCCATCCCCCCCGGAACGCGAAACCAGCGCGCCACCACGCGGGCCCCGTCGGCCTCGACATACACCGCCAGGAACCGCCCCGGGAACGAGCTGACCCGCACGATCGTTCCCCGCACCAGTACCACCGCCCCCTCGGCCCTGTCGGGCAGCGCGGTGATCGGCGTGAACGTGCGCAGATCGTCGTAGTCGCGCGGCACGGCCGCCAGCAGGTCGCCCACCGTCCCCAGGCCGTGCTCGCTCAACCGCGCCGCCGTGGCAGGTCCCGCCCCCGGCAGCACCGAGACGGGTGCCGCCGCGATGTCTCCCGCCGGCACCTCGTCGGCCCGAGCGCGGCGGGTGCGGGCGACGGGAACCTTGGGCGGCGTGAGTTGGTTCGCTGTCACCTCTTGTACGTGAACTTCAGCTCGTACTCGCAGATGTGAAACACATCGCCCTCGTCGATGCGCTTGTTGTCGATGCGCATGCCCTTGAAGTCGATGCCGTTGGTCGAGCCGAGATCCTTGATGAAGAACGCCCCGTTCCTGCGGATGACGGCGGCGTGCTTGCGCGAGACGTTGCCATCCTTGATGGGGAGGTCGGACGACTTCGAGCCGCGGCCGATGATGAACTGTTCCTTGTCGATGCGGTACTTCTGGTTGTCGAACACCAGATAGACCGTGGCACCTCCGGTCCCCTCTTGCACGGCGGGCGGCGTGGGCACCGCGACGGAGGCGGCGGTGGCGCGCCCGAACCGCGGCGGCGCCGGGGGAAAGCGGGGGGGCGACGCCGCCGCTCCGCTCGACCCCGGCAAGGGCCGTCCCGGACGCGGCACCGGTGAGATGGCGGACGACGGCCCCGGGGTCTCGGAGTGCACCGCCGTCTCGTAACCGGCGAGCTGCGCATACGACGACATCGCGTCGTTGATCAGCTCCTCGACGCTCTTGTCCTGCTCCTCGGAGATCTGCTCGAAGGTCTGCCACAGACGATCGCGGCAGCGAAATTGGCGGGTCGAGGTCCGCATGCGCTCGTCGCTCGCCATCAGCGCTTGCCCCGCACGACGCCCGCGACCCGGGTGGCCTGTTTACCGATGGTGTCGCCCGTCGGGAATCCCTTGATCATCGTCGTGTCCTTGCCCAGTTTTCCGAGCGGCCCCGCGTCGGCCGCCTGACCCAAACGTTCAAGAGACATGACGGCCGTCATTCGCGCAAGAGGAAATTTCGATTCCAGCGCCTGCAACAGCGACGGGCGCGCCGCGGCGCCCAGCTTCTCGATCAGCTTCACCAGTAGATCCTCGACATCGACCTGCTTGTAGGTGGCGCTGGCCGGGAACGCCTCCAGCCCGGCCACGATCCCGTCCTGCTTCGCGACCACCAGCAGCGACTCGAAGGCGCGGTAGCGGACCAGCTCGTCGTGGTCGGTCTCGATGATGCGAACGAGGCCGTCCTTCGCCTGCGGCCCCCCGATCGTCTCCACCACCCCGAACATCTCGTCGCGCAGGGCGCGATCGGCCCTGGCATCACCGGCGGTCTTCAGCGCGAACGGCAGCACGTCGGGTGCCCGTCGCTGCTGCAGCGCCCGCACGGCGGCCAGCGCCTCGTCGTGGCTGCCGTGCTCGGCCTTCTCCTCGAGGAACTTCACGGCCGTGGCGCCGCCCAGCAGGCCGAGCGCCTTCCACGTCGCGTCCGGCACCGGCTTCTCGTGACCGGCGCGCACCACCAGCGCCGCCGCCCCCGCTTGCCGGGCCCCTTCGTCGCCGATCCGCGCCAGCAGGTCG
>DASYEX010000053.1:0-2891 GCA_036498765.1 Polyangia bacterium | reverse complement strand
CGATCCGCCGGGCGAGAGGCGCGCTTCGGGTGATCGCCAGCGGGCAGACGACCGCTCGCGGCACCTCGGCCTCGGCGGCCGCCGCGGCGAGGGCCGCCCGCAGCCCGCGCGTCGTCTCGGTTCGCAGCGCGGTTGGCGCCGGCAGGTACGCCTCTCCGCGGAGCGCCGCGGTCGACACGCAGACGATCTTGCCCACCACGGCCGCGCTCCCGATCGGGAGATCCGCGTGCGCAGCGCCTCCATAGACGCCGGCCGTCCCAATGAAGATGACGCGGGACGGGCGCGCTGCCGCGATGGCGGCCGCTGCCCCCACGGCGGCATCGACGGCGCCGATCCCGGCCGCCGCCAGCACCACCCTGCGCGCGGCGCGGACGAGCGGGAGCAAGGGCGCGATCTCGGGCTCGAAGGCCGACAAGACCAGCGTCCGGGGCGGACTCAAACGGTCATCGCCTGGAGCCGCCGGATGCGCTCTTCGATCGGGGGGTGGGTCGACAGCAGGTTCATGAACGCCGCCGCCGTCCCGCGCAGGGGGTTCACGATGAAGAGGTGCGCGGTGGCCGGGCCGGCGAACTCGTACGGACGGACCTGCTGCGCCTGCTCGAGGCGCGCCAGGGCACCGGCCAGGTTCTCCGGATGGCCGCAGAGCGACGCGCCCGAGGCGTCCGCCCCGAGCTCGCGCGACCGGCTGATCGCCAACTGGATCAGCAGGGCCACGATGGGCGCGACGATGATCCAGGCCAGCGCGGCTAGGCCGCCGCCCCGCCGGTCGTCACTGCCGCGTCCGCCCATTCCACCGAGCATGAGCCCCCATTGCATCACGTACCCGATGGTCGAGACCAGCCCGGCCACGGCCGCTGCAATGGTGGCAATCAAGATGTCGCGGTTCTTCACGTGGGAGAGCTCGTGCGCCAGCACCGCCTCGAGCTGCGGCTCGCTCAAGATCCCCAGGATCCCCTCGGTGACCGCCACCGCCGCGTGGCCGGGGTTGCGTCCGGTGGCGAAGGCGTTGGCTGCGCCCGACGGGATCAGATAGATGCGCGGCATCGGTAGCCCGGCCCGCTGGGTCAGCCGCTCGACGATCGCGTAGATGGTCGGGGCTTCCGCCCGGGTGACCGGCTGGGCGCGGTGCGCGGCGAGCGCGATGCGGTCGGAGAACCAGTACATCACGAAGTTCGTGACCAGGCCGAACGCGCCGAAGAGCAGCATCCCCTGCGTCCCGCCCAGCGCGCGACCGCCGATGGCCAAGAGCGCGATGAGGCCACCCATGAGCACAGCCGTACGCGCGTAGCTGGAGAAGAAATGCGGGCGGGGCTGCGCCGTCTTGACGAAGGGCATCCTACCGGAAACCCTAAGCACCGGGCCCGCTCGGTCAACGAACGAGCCCGGCCGTGGCGCCGCGACGACGCTAGCGACGGTTGTTCAGCTTGGCGAGCAACCGCAGGATCTCGAGGTAGAGCCACACGAGCGTCACGAGAATGCCGAACGCGCCGTACCACTCCATGTACTTCGGCGCACCGGCGCGGGCCCCTTGCTCGACGACGTCGAAGTCGAGCACCAGGTTCAGCGCGGCCACGCCGACCACCAGCAGGCTGATCCCGATCCCCAGCGGCCCCGACGAGGTGAGGAAGCCCATGTGGACGCCGAACATCCCCAGCACCATCGAGAGCACGTAGACCAGCGCGATGGCGCCGGTGGCGGCGATGACGCCGAGCTTGAACCCCTCGGTGGCGCGGATCGCCTTCGTCTTGTAGGCGACCAGCATGATCGCCAGGACGCCGAAGGTCAGCGCCATCGCCTGGAAGGCGATGCCGTGGTAGCGGACCTCGAACAGCGCCGAGATCCCGCCGAGCGTCAGACCCTCGCAAGCGGCATAGAGCAGCGCCGTCACGCGGGCCCAGCTCTTCTTGAAGATGGTGATCAGCGCGAGGACGAACCCGCCGAGCATGCCGATCATGACGAAGGGGACCACGACGTTGAAGTCGTGCGTCTCGAAGAACAGCTTCCAGGGCCAGATCGCCGCGAAGACGGTGACCGCCAGCAGGATGGCCGTCTTGTCGACCGTCCCCTGGATGGTCATCGTGCCGGTCGCTTCCGTCTCCGGACGGGAGGTCGCGGTGCGGGGATCGACGCCCACGAAGCCACCGAATGACTTCGAGTTGAGGGCGGGGTTGGACGTCCGGAACGCGGTTCTCATGGCCATGCGCGGAGTCTAGCACCGCCGTTCGCGAAGCAACCACGCGGGAAATATTCCCAGCCGTGTGGGTAGAATTCCCGCGTCGGCCGGGCAGGGTAGATGTAAGGGGCAGCGGGGACCCGGATCCGGGCCGGCGCGAACATTGCTCGATTCATGACCATCGTGACAAGAGGCAGCCTGGCGGCAGCGATGATCGTGGCGGTGGCCGCGGGCGCCGGGCTGTCGTCGTGGGACGCCGACCGCGAGGCCGCCCGCGCGCTGACCGAGTTCGGCGCCGAGCAGGCGACGCTGGCGCGCGCCTTGGGGGCGGTGGTCACGGCCTCGGCAGAGGTCGATCCCCGCCAGGTGCTCTCGGCGGTCGAGGCGGTCCCGCGGCCGACCGACACGGTCGTCCTGGTCCGGCGGGAGGCGGCAGGCAGCTTCCTCGGTCCCGGCGGACAGGCTCTCGCGGCGCCGCCGGTCGCGGCGGCCTTCGCGCGCGGCGACGCCGTGACCCGCCTCGGCCGACCCGAAGCGGCCGCGCTCGGGCTCCCCCCACGCACGGCCTGGGCAGGGCTGGCGCGCGTCGACGCCGGCGCGGCCGGCCGCTGGGAGATCGCCGTGGTCGCCAGCGCCCAGCGCCTCCGCGATCGCGACCGCGCGGCGTCGCGCCGGCTGGTGGGGAGCATCGCCGGCGCGGCCGTGCTGGTGCTGGTCT
>DASYEX010000052.1:0-3507 GCA_036498765.1 Polyangia bacterium | reverse complement strand
GTCGGCCGAGGCGCGGGCGTTCGATCGTCACCCCGAGGCCGTGTTCTCCTACTGCGTCCGGAACAGCGCCGTTTACGAGTGTCTCTCCTACGGCGCCGACGGCGCCATCCGCCGCGAGCGAAAGCGCGCGATCCTGCACGGGACCGCGTTCGCCTACAAGCGCCAGGGGGCGGACACGCTGCTCCTCACCAACGATCACGTGGCCTCCTGGCCCGCGGTCACCGACGGGCAACACGTCGTCGACGGCGTCCCGGCCGGGTGCAAGAAGGTCTCCGAGTCGCTGACCCTGGTCGACAACGAACACGACGCCTACGTCCTCGACGACATTCCGGTCAGCCGGGTGGTGACTGATCCGCAGCTCGACGTCGCGGTCCTCAAGGCCCACGCCGAGCTGCAGGTCATGCGCTGGAAGGTGGGGCACAGCGCCGGCCTCGGCGAGCGCGACGTGGTCGAGGTGCGTGGGTTCCCGCTCGGCGCCTTCCGCGCCACCAACGTGGGCACCGTGGTCTCGCTGCACGACCACGATGACTACGGCGACTGGGACCACGAGGACTTCGTCATCGACGCGCTCCTGTCCGCGGGCAACTCCGGGTCGCCCGTGCTGGCCGTCTCCTGCGCGACGGGCGAGTACGAGCTGGTGGGGATCTTCCACGCCGGCTACACCGAAGGGAGCGCGCTCAACGTGGTGGTGGGGATCGATCAGGTGCGCGATCTCATGACCACGCTCAAGCGCGCGCCGCGCGATCGCGACGCCGTCGCCGCCACCCCAGACGGGGCCGCGCGCGCCGCGATCGAGGCGGCGCTGGGCGGGGAGGGGGAGACGTTCTTCGCGTTCGGTCCTCTGGTCGCGCTCGTGCGGGGGGCCCCGGACCACCGGCTCCTGTTCGCGGTCCTCTCCCACGATTTCCCGCGCTCGGTGAAGCCGTTGGTCGTCATCGAAGACCTGGCGGGGGTCGATCCGCTGGCCTTCGGGGTTCCGGGACGCCTGTGGTTCGGCGGGTCCCGGGGGCTCAAGCTGACCGATCGCGCGACGCTGGACGCCGAAGGCGCGCGCGAGATTGACCGGACGCTGGACGCCCTGCGCGCCGACGCCGCCGCGACCATGGCCTACCGGAGCGCGGGTGAGGCGGCCGGGGCCTCGCGCCAGTCGAGCCAGCGCCTGTCGCAGATGGCCGGGGCGCTCGCGCGCACGGTGGCCTCGCGCGCCGATCTCGCCCAGTCCGTGGCCGATCTCACGGACAGGTTGGGCCCGGCGGTGGGGACGCACGGCACCACGCTGGCTGAGATCTCCGCGGGCATCACGAGCTTGGCTCGCGCGGCGGCGGGCCCCGCCCCGCCGCCTCGGATCAGCAAGGCGGAGTGATGGTCCGGCGATTGCTCGGCGAGGAGCCGTGTTTCGCCGGCCGCCCCAGAAAAACGCCGAAAATCGCGGGTCTTCGCGTACGGGCGGGCGCCTAGGACGTTTCATTCCGCGACGCCGGGCCGCCCGACGTTCACTTTCTTGTCGGGTGCTGTGGGAGTCGCTCGGTTTGGCGGCGCTGGCTGCCGCGGCGGGATGCGGGCTCTCCCCGTCGGTACAGGCCGCCAATCATTCGAAGAGCGAAGCCGGGTTTACGGTGGTGACCCTACCCGATACCCAGTACTACACCGCGGCCCATCCGGACATTCTGGACGCCCAGGTCGAGTGGATCCGGCGCGAGCGCTCCTCCAAGCAGATCGCGCTGGTGCTGCACGAGGGAGACATCGTCGATCGCGACGAGCCGGTCCAGTGGACCCGCGCCGCCAGCTCGCTGCGGACGCTCGACGGCGTCGTCCCCTACGTGCTCGCGTCGGGCAATCACGACTACGAGCTCCAGGGCCGCGTCATCACCCGCGACACCCTGCTCGATCGCTACTTCCCGCCCCAGCCGGCCGGCCTCTTCGAGCCGGGACGGAACGAGAATCGCTACCAGATCGTCGACGCGCCGGGTGGCCCTTGGCTGATCCTCTCGCTCGAGTTCGGGCCCCGCGACAGCGTGCTCGCCTGGGCCGACGGGATCGCCAGGCGCTACGCCGCGCTGCCCGCCATCGTCGTCACCCACGCCTACCTCACCTCCGACGACGAGCGCTTCGACCATGTCGGCCACCCGAAGCAGCTCTGGAACCCGCACCGCTACCTCGACGATCGCGCCGCCGGTAGCGTGAACGACGGCCAGGAGATCTGGGACAAGCTGATCTCGCACAACGACAACATCCTGTTCGTGCTGTGCGGCCACGACCTCGGTGACGGGGTCGGGCGGCTCACCAGCCTGCGCACCGACGGGACCTCGGTGCACGAGATCCTGGCGAACTACCAGATGCAGGCCCAGGGCGGCGGCGGCTACCTGCGCCTCATGCAGTTCTCGCCCGCCGAGCGGAGCGTGCACGTGCGGACGTACTCGCCGTACTTCGACGCCTACAAGACCGACCCGGACAACGATTTCACCCTGGCGTACTGACGCCGACACCCCAAAAGGAGACGACCGATGAAACGACTGCTGATGGCTCTGGTTCCCGCCGCCCTGATGACGTTTGGAACGATGGCGCTCGCCGCCGACGCGCCGGCCGCCAAGCCGGACTGCACCGAGAAGCAGAAGGCGGCCGACGACGCCAACGCGGCGGTGAAGACCGCCAACGCCAAGCCCGACCTCTCGAGCTGCGCCGACAAGAAGGGCAAGGAGAAGACCGACTGCGAGAAGCCGCTCAAGGACAAGCAGAAGGCGGACGCCAAGGACGCCAAGGCCAAGGCCAAGGACGCCAAGATGGCGCTCGACTGCTGCAAGAACCCCAAGAAGAAGGGCTGCACGCCGTAAGCCGTAACAACCGACCGCGCGCCGCCGGGGCTCTTCAGGCCCGGCGGGAGCGGGCGGGGCGAGCAGACTGCCGTCGTCGCGCCGCGTCTCCGCCGGGGGCGCTTTTCCGGGTGGAAAATGCTATCGTAAGTCCACCCTTTTCATGCTGAACCTTAAGTTTCGCTTAGGCCGTTTCGTCGTCGCTGGCCTCCTCGGCACGGCGGCCGTCTGGGTCGTCGGGTGCCAGGGCCCGCAGGAGTTCTTCCGGGACACCGGCAACATCAACACCGGCTCGGGCGGCAACCCTTCGGGGGCCGGCGGCAGCTCCAGCGGTGGAAGCACGGGCAGCGGCGGCGGCAGTGGCGGAACGCCCGTCACCGGCGCCGCCGGCGGAACGACCGGTTCGGGCGGAACGACCGGTTCGGGCGGCAAGGGCGGCTCGGGTGGGACGTCGACCGGCGGCGTGACCGGGGCGGCGGGGAAGGTGGGGAGCGGCGGTTCCGTCGGCGCGGGCGGTACCCCCTCGACTGGCGGCGTGACCGGGGCGGCGGGGAAGGTGGGGAGCGGCGGTTCCGTCGGCGCGGGTGGTACCACGTCGACTGGCGGCGTGACCGGGGCGGCGGGGACGACGGGCGCTGCGGGCACGACGGGCGCGGCCGGGACGACGGGCGCTGCGGGCACCACCGGCGCGGCGGGG
>DASYEX010000051.1:0-5857 GCA_036498765.1 Polyangia bacterium | reverse complement strand
CGCGCCGCTGCTGCTCGAGGGCGAAGTCGCTGAAGATTCTGGCGCTGACGACCTCGTCGGGGTGGAAGAAGTGATACGCGAGCAGAAGCCGCGGCACGCTCACTCCCGGTCGGTCGAGAAGGCGTAGACGACGGTGTGGCGGTAGGTGTCTCCGGGGTGCAGGAGCACCTGGCTCCGCCACTCGGGGACATTGACGGCGTTCGGGAAGGACTGCGTCTCGAGGCAGATCCCGCCGTGGCGCAGGTGGGTGACGCCGCGCCCGGAGGTCGAGCCGTCGAGAAACTTTCCCGCGTAGACCTGCAGCCCCGGCTGATCGCTCGTCACGGTCATGGTGCGGCCCGACTTCGGATCGGAAAGCCGCGCGACGGCGCGCATCGGTCCCGTGGTGTGGCCGACGACGAAGTTGTGATCGAGCTCGGGCGAGACGCGCCGCAAGGAGCGATAGTCGAGCGGCGTGCCGGCGACCTCTTCGACGGCGCCCGTCGGCACCACCGGATCGCCGGGCGTGTAGGCGTCGGCGAAGACCGCCAGCAGATGATCGAGCACGGTGCCGCCGCCGGCCAGGTTCCAGTAGCTGTGCTGGGTCAGGTTGATGGGCGTCGGCTGGTCCGTGGTGGCGGTCATCTCCAGTCGCAGCTGGTTCTCCTCGGTCAATGTATAGACGGCGCGCGCCTCGACCGCGCCCGGATAGCCTGCCTCCCCCTCGGGCGAGCGGTAGGTGAGCGCGAGCGAGGATCCCTGGGCGGCGGCGTCGTCGTCGACGGTCCAGGGGGCGCGGTACCAGCCGCGGCTGCCGCCGTGCAGGTGGTGTGGCGGGTCATTGGCCTCGAGGTGGTAGGTCACCCCGCCCAGCGTGAAGCGCGCGTCGCGGATCCGGTTCGAGACGCGACCGCAGATCGCGCCCAGGAAGAAATTCTGGCGCGGGTAGCCGGCTGGGTCGTCGAGGCCCAGGACCACGTTGCCGAGCCGCCCCTCCCGATCGGGGACGCGCAGCTCGACGATCGTCGCCCCGAACGGCGCGATGGTCGCCGAGGCGCCGCGCGCGTTGACCAGCGTATGGAGCTCGCCCATCGCGGCCGAGCTTAGCGCGCCGAGGGCGATCGCGTGGATGGAGCCGGGCTTTGCCCGGCGGAATCCGTCGCGGGGGGGTGCGGGGACCCTTTGTGGGCCCCCGCCTTCAATGCTGGATAGAGGCGCTTGAAGCGCGCGTACGGTTCGTCGTAGGAGCGGTGCGCGTCGGCGCGGGGCGCGACGGCCGGACGCCGGCGGATGATCTTGGCGGCCTCGGCCACGCTGGCGAACGCGCCCGCTCCGACCGCCGCCAGCAGCGCCGCGCCGAGCGCCGGGCCCTCGGGCTGGTCCACCGGCACCACCGGCTTGCCGTAGACGTCGGCCTGCAGCTGCCGCACGAACGGCGCGTTGGCGCCGCCGCCGGTGATCAGCACCTCGGGGACGTCGACGCCCAGCGCCTCGATGATCGTCAGGCTGTCGCGCAGGCCGAAGCAGATCGCCTCCAGCACCGCGCGCGTCAGGTGCTGGCGGCCGTGCGCCAGCGACAGGCCGACGAAGGCGCCGCGCGCCTCGGCGTCGCGGTGGGGCGTGCGCTCGCCCTGCAGATAGGGCAGGAAGGTCAGGCCCAGCGCGCCGGCCGGGACGCGCGCGGCCTCCTTGTTGAGCAGCTCGGCGGCGTCCTTCTTCTTGCCGAGCTCGCGGGCCAGCTCGCGCTGGTGCCAGGCAAACGCACCGCCCGCGGTGAGCATCACCCCCATCACGTACCAGGTGTCGGGCGCCGCGTGGCAGAAGGTGTGGGCGCGCATCCCGGGATCGACCTTCGGCTCGGCCGTCGGGCAGACGACCGTCCCCGAGGTTCCCCAGCTGGCGACGACCGCGCCGGGCGCCACCGCGCCCACGCCGACCGCGCCGCAGGCGTTGTCCGCGCCGCCGCCCACGATCGGCGTCCCGGCGACAAGGCCGGTGGCCACGGCGGCCCGCGCCGAGACACGGCCCAGAATTTCCGTCGAGCCGCCCACGTCGGGGAGCAGCGACGGAGAGAGCTCCATCGCGCCCATCATCTCGCGGCTCCAGCGCCGGTTCGCCACGTCGAGCATCAAAGTGCCGGCTGCGTCGGAGTACTCGGTGGCCAGCGTCCCCGAGAGCTGGAGCCGGATGTAGTCCTTGGGCAGCAGCACCTTGGCGAGGCGGGCGAACGCCGCCGGTTCGGTGTCGCGCAGCCAGAGGACCTTGGGGAGCGTGAACCCCTCCATCGGCGGGTTCGAGACCCAGGCCCGCAGCGACGCCTCGTCGACGCGCGCGGCGATGGCGCGGCACTGCGCGGTGGTCCGCCCGTCGCACCAGAGGAGGGCGGGGCGGATCACTTTATTGGTGGCGTCGAGGACGACCGACGAGTGCATCTGGCCCGACAAACCGACCGCGTCGATCTTCCTCTTGCCGACCGCGCGCTTCACCGCGGCCTGAGCCGCCTTCCACCAGTCGGCCGGGTTCTGCTCGGCCCAGCCCGGCTGCGGCACCCGCATGCCGAGCGGCTGGGAGGCGCGGGCGACCGTACGCCCGCGCCCGTCGATCACCAGCGCCTTGACGTTGGTGGTGCCAACGTCGATGCCGAGGAAGAGGCTCACCGGGACATCGATCGCGTGGGCGGAAGACGGCTCTGCCGGCTGCAGCCCTTCGCGGGAGGGTTTGGGAACCCTGTCAGGGTTCCCATCCTAACGCACGCCGAGGAGAACTTCGGTCGTGAGCTGGTCGAGCCGCTCGTACTCGAACCCGGCGACGGCCATCTTCGGCGCGTCGAAGGGGTGCGCCTTGAGGGCGGCCGCCGTCTTCTTGTCGTACTTGAAGTGCGGGCCGAGGCCGGCGGTCTGCGCGGTGTTGCGCTTCTCGAGCGTGTTGAGGATCTCGCGGATCTCGGCGTCCCCGTGGAAGCGCGCCACCTTGTCCTTGAGAATGTTGTACGAGCGCATGCTGTAGTAGGCGAAGTCCCAGACGCCCTGCTCGTCCTCGGTGCGGTAGGCGTGGCTGTCGAAGTGGCGCATGCCGTCCCAGCGCGAGTCCTCGAGCAACTTGACCAGGAAGAAGGCGCCCTTCTGATCTTCGCTGGCGAAGCGCAGATCCTGATCGTAGCGGCCCGGCTTCTGGCCGTTCAGATCGATGTGGAAGAGCTTGCCGCATTCGATCGCCTGGCCGACGGCGTGCGAGAAGTCGAGCCCCGGCATCACCTCGTGCGCCACCTCGGGGTTCACGCCGACCATCTCGTGGTGATCGAGCGTATAGATGAAGGCGAGCATGTGGCCGGTCGTCGGCAGGAAGATGTCGCCGCGCGGCTCGTTCGGCTTGGCCTCGAGCGCGAACTTCAGGTTGTAGTTGTTGTCGCGCACGTACTCGCAGAGGAAGTTCAGCGCCTCGCGGAAGCGCTTCACGGCGTCGCGCGGATCCTTGGACGCGTTGGTCTCGAGGCCCTCGCGGCCGCCCCAGAAGACGTAGGTCGTCGCGCCGAGCTCGACGCCGAGATCAATCGCGCGCATCGTCTTCGACAAGGCGAGCGCGCGAATGTTCGCGTCGTTGCTGGTGAAGGCGCCCTCGCGAAACACCGGCTGCGAGAACAGGTTCGTCGTCGCCATCGGGACCTTCATCCCCGTCTCGGCGAGCGCGCCTTTGAAGTCGCGCAAGATCTTCTCGCGCTCGGCCGCCGTCGCCTCGAACGGGATCAGATCCTCGTCGTGCAGGTTCACGCCGTAGGCGCCCAGCTTCGAGAGCTCGTTCACGATCTTCACCGGCGAGAGCACGTCGCGCACGGCGTGCCCGAACGGATCGCGTCCGGTGTTCCCGACCGTCCAGAGACCGAACGTGAAGTGGTCCTCGGGCCGGGGATTGAACTTATCATTTGGGTAACGCGAATGAGAGGATCGGTTCATGGGCCTTAGGTTACTATCCCGGCCCATCATGACAAAGCACTTGATGCGGAAACGCGGCGCAATCGCCGTTTTTTCTCTCTCGCTCTGCCTGGCAGTGTCGTTGGGTTGTAACAAATCGCCCTCCGCTCCTGGAGGCGGCGCGGCGCCCGAGCAGAAGCTGGTGAAGTTGGCCTTCGTCACCAACAACACCAGCGAGTTCTGGAAGATCGCCGCCGCGGGAATCCATAAATATGAAAAGGAGGGCAAGGTTCAGGTCGATCTGAAGCTGCCCGCCAGCGGCACCGCCGAGAACCAAGACCAGATCCTGCAAGACCTGGCCGCGCAGAGCTACGACGCGATCGCCGTGAGCGCCATCGCCCCCAGCGATCAGGTGCCGCTGCTCGACAAGGTGGCCGAGAAGACCAACCTCATCACCTTCGACTCCGACGCGCCCAAGTCGAAGCGCCTCCTTTATATCGGGACCGACAACTACCAGGCGGGCAAGGTTCTGGGCGGGCGCATCGTCGAGCTGCTCCCCAAGGGGGGCAAGATCGCGGTGTTCGTCGGGACCTTCGCCGCCGACAACGCCGCGCAGCGCCTCAAGGGGATCGCGGACACCATCGCCGGCCACAAGATCGAGATCGTCGACAAGCGCGAGGACAACACCGATCGCGCCAAGGCCCGCTCGAACGTCGAGGACATCGTCAACGCCCACCACGATCTGGCCATGGTGGTCGGCCTCTACAACTACAACGGCCCGGCGATCGCGGCGGCGCTGGACGGCCTCGGCAAGAAGGGGAAGGTGCTGGCGGCGGTGTTCGACGAGGACGACGGGACCCTCGACGGCATCGAGAACGGCGCCATCCAGGTCACGGTCGTGCAGAAGCCGTTCATGTTTGGTTACCTCGCCTCCAAGTGGATGCACGATCTGGCCACCAAGGGCGCGGCGGCCAAGGCGGCCATTCCGCCGAGCCGGATGATCGACACCGGCGTCGACCTCATCGACAAGACCAACGTGGCCGGGTTCAAGGCCAAGCTGGCCGAGCTCAAGCGTTCGTGAACGTCCGGTTTCAGCGGTGACAGAGTTGGAGTCCCCGAGCGGCGCCGGCGTCCCCACGGCCGCGCCGCTGCTCGAGATGCGCGGGATCGGCAAGCGCTTCGCCGGCGTGACGGCGTTGCGCGACGTCTCGCTGACCGCGCGCGCCGGCGAGGTCCTGGCGCTCATGGGCGAGAACGGCGCCGGCAAGAGCACGCTCATGAAGGTCCTGGGCGGCATCCAGCCGCCCGACACGGGTGAGATCCGGATCGCCGGTCGGCCGGTGGCCCTCGACGGCGTGCGGGCGGCCAAGCGCCTGGGCATCGCGCTCATCCATCAAGAATTGATGCTGGCGCCCAACCTGGACATCGCCGCCAACATCTTCCTGGGGAACGAAGGCCAAGATCAAGATCAAGACAAGGCAGGCCCGCCCCTGCTGCTCGCGCCGCTGGCGCGGGCGGCGATGATCAAGAAGTCCGTCGCGCTGCTCGCGCGCGTGGGCCTCCAGATCGCGCCCACCATCCAGCTCGGCAGGCTCACCGTCGGGCAGATGCAGATGGTGGAGATCGCGCGGGCGCTCTCCACCCACGCCCGCATCTTGATCATGGACGAGCCGACCGCCTCACTGTCGGCGGCCGAGTCAGAGAAGCTGTTCGACGTCATCCGGAAGCTGCGGGCCGACGGGGTCTGCATCATCTACATCTCCCACCGGATGGAGGAGGTGCAGCTGCTCGCCGACCGGGTCACCGTGCTGCGCGACGGCCGCTGGGTCGGCGACCTGCCGCGCGCCGAGGCGACGCCCGACAAGATCGTCGCGCTGATGGTCGGCCGCGAGCTGTCGGGCGCGTACTTCCCCGACAAGGCCGGCCGCACGGCCGGGGAGATCGTCCTCGACGTGAATGACCTGGTCGTT
>DASYEX010000050.1:0-6113 GCA_036498765.1 Polyangia bacterium | reverse complement strand
ACGGTGATGAGCCGGCTCTTCCGCGGCCGCAAGATCTTGCAAGGACTCCTGCACGACTACGCCGTCGAGCAGGGGATAATCCAAGCTGGCGCCACCTCAGGCGATGGCGCCGCGCCGGTCGACATGGCCGCCTACCGCCGGCGGCGCGACCAGGGAGAAGCCTCGTGACCTGCGCCGACATCAGCGGCTCGGTTCAGGCGTATGTGGATCGCGAGCTGACCGGCGTCGACCGCGAGGGGATCGAGCGCCACATGTTCGGGTGTCCCGTCTGTGCACGGCAAGTCCACCTGCAGGCGCGGTTCAAGGCGGCGGTGCGGGCCCACCTGCCGCGCCCCGAGCTCCCGCTGGCGTTCAAGCTTCGGGTCAAGGAGGCGCTCGGGGCGCAGGAGATCGCGCCACGCCGCTGGCCCTGGTTGTCGTACCCCCGGCTGGTCCCGGCCGCCGCGGCCTTCTTGCTCATCGTCGGGATCACCAGCACCGTCCGCCAGTCGCATCCGGTGGTGCTCGAGCAGGCGCAGCGCAGCTACCAGGCCGAGATGCCGATGGACATCACCGGCTCGGATTGCGGTTCGATCGCCTCCTGGTTCCGCGGCCGGGTCGATTTTCCGGTGCACGCGCCCGCGCTGGGCAAGGGGGCGACCTGTCAGGGCGGGCGGCTGGTCAACGTGGGCGAGCGCCCAGCCGCGTACTTGTTCTACCGTGAGCCGAGCGGCCATCGCGTGACGTTGCTGGTGTTCGATCCGCGCGATCAGAGCATCGACGCGCCCGAGCGGCGGGTGGTCAATGGTCGAGAGATCTATGTGGAGACCGGCCCGGGCATCTCGACCGCGGCCTACCGCGACCGGGGTCTCGGCTACGTGGTGACGGCTGACCTGGACGAGGACACGCTGACCCGTCTGGTCACCACCGCGTTCGTTCACTAGATAGGGACACCGGAGCAGTCCCGCGGCCCCCGCGATGAGCTGGGCGCACCGAAGCGGCCCTACGCGCAGGCGACTAGCGCGCCCGGATTCGCACCGATTCTGATAGGATAACGGCCCCTCCGGCGAGTTGCGGAGGGTGGGCGCTCCTTGAGCGCTCCGTCTCAGAGGAGGCGAGATGGCCGACCGAATCGCGCTATGCATCGAACCTGACGCCGCCACCGCGGACCAGATCCGGCGGTTGCTCACGCCCAATGGCTTCGAGGTCAAGAACATCCCCAGCGGCGACGACGCCATGGAGTGGGGGCGCTCCCACAAGCCGGCGGTGATCGTCCTGTCGGTCGAGCCGAAGAAGGTTGGGTACGCGATCTGTAACAAGTTGCGGCGCAGCCCCAGCCTCCGGGAAGTGCCGCTGGTCCTGATGTCGTCGGAAGAGACGCAGGCCGTGCTCGACCAGCACAAGAAGCTGAAGGCGCACGCCGACGAGTACATGCTCAAGCCCTTCAACGGCAAGGATCTGCTGGTCAAGATCGGCGGCCTTCTCAAGCTGAATCTCTCGGCCGCTCCCGACGAGGATGAGGTCCACGAGCTCGACGCCGATTCGGACATCGTGATGGCCGACGATGATGACGTCGACATCGTGAGCAGCGCCGCGGCGGACGAGAACGACGGAGAAGAGGCCACCCTGGCCGTTGATCCGAACAGCTACGCGCCCAACAACTACGGGATCGTCGCCGAGAGCGCCAACGCCGGCGACACCTCCGAGCAGCAGCTTCTCCCCGACGACAGCGCCCAGGCCGCCCCGTTCGAGGGAGAGAAGTTCGATCCGGCCACCCAGGCCGCGTTCGCCGCGCTCGAGGCCGGCTCGCCGGAGACGGCGCCGCCGAACAACGACATGGTCGATCTGCGGAACCTGTGGAACGACGACGACCTGCCGCCGAACCTGGCCTGGGAGAAGGCGCCGGAGACGCCGGTCGCCGCCGTACCCGATGCTGTCCCGCAGGCGACCGATCTCGATCCCGACGTCTACCGGACCGGCGAGACGCTGGGCCCAGAGCCCATCGTTTCGGACGCCCTGTTGGCGTCGGCGCTCGCGAGCACCGCGCCGACGGCCGAGCACGACGCGCCGCCGGCGCCCGACGACATCGGCTTCGAAGACGTGTCGACGGAGGCGAGCGGCCGGATCATCTCCGAGAGCTTCGGCGCCGCACCTACCGACGACCGCCGGGCGCGGGAGGCGGAGGCACGCAACACGGAGCTCGAGGCGCGGATCCATTCGCTGGAGAACGAGCGGCAGACGCTGCGCAAGGAGATCGAGGAGGCGCGCGAGCGCTTCACGCAGTCCGCCACCTTCTCCAAAGAGCGCGAGTTCCTCGGGCTGCGCGAGATCATCAACAAGAAAGAGAAGGACATCCTCGATCTGCGCGACGCGCTCGACGCCAAGGAGCGCCAGATCCTCGACCACAAGGACAAGATCCGCGAGCTCGATCGGTCGCGACGGGATCTGGAAGAGAGCACCATCGGGTTCGAGCGGAACCTGGTGGCGGCCAACGAGAAGGTGGCGGAGCTCGGGCAGGACCGCGAGAAGTCGGGCGAGCGCGAAAAGGGCCTCAAGGCGCGGCTCGACGACGCGCACGTCGAGCTCCGGAAGGCGCACGACGAGGTCGATGCGATCAAGAAGCGCGCCGTGCAGGACGACCAGCGCGCGCGGTCGGACGCCGACCGGCTGCGGGGCGAGATGGAGACGCGCCTCGCCGAGCTGGAGGAGGCGCACCGGGCCGAGACGGCGAAGGTGGCCGATGAGCACGGCGAGGAGATGGCCTCGGCCGAGGGAGCCCGGCAGGCAGAGCTGGCCCGCCTCGAAGCGGCTCACAAGAGCGAGGTCGAGGGTCTGCAGCGCCGGCTCAGCGAGGAGAACGCGCAGGCCGGCGAGCGGCTGGCGACCGAGGTCGGCAAGCTGCGCAGGGAGCACGAGAAGGCCATCGCCTCGGCCCGCGACGAGCAGGCCGTGCAGCTGGCCTCCGAGCGGCAGTCGTACGAAGCGCTGGCCGAGCAGAAGGAGCGCGACCACCGCAACGAGATCCTGGGGATGCGCCGGCGCCACGAGGAAGAGGCGCTGGCCGCGGAGGAGCGCCGGCAGCGCGACATCGCCGAGCAGGAGGCGCGGCGGGTCGCGGAGCTGGAGGCGGCCGAGAACCGCCGCCGCACCGAGTTGACCACGCGCGACGAGGAGCACCACGTTCGGGTCACCGAGAGCGAGCGGCGCCACCTGACCGAGAAGACGGAGCTGACCGAGAAGCACCGCGCCGACTACGATCAGGCGCTGGGCCGGGCGGCGCGCTCCGAGGGCGAGCTGGCGGCGCGCGTGCAGGAGATCGAGCAGGCCTACCGGCGCCTCTCGGGGCTGGAGGCCGACGTCGACGCGGCGCGCGCCGAGCTCGGCAACCGCGAGGTGCGGCTCGCGCAGTCGCGCGATCGGATCGCGGAGCTCGAAGCCAAAGTCGCCGACTATGAGGACCAGATCGTGCGCGCGTTCCAGCGCATCCGGGCGGACGACAAGACCGCCGAGAAGACCCGCCGCGCGCTGGCCGTGGCCCTGGCGCTGCTCGACGAGCGGACGGCGGCACCCGCGGCGCCGGCCGCGGCGGTCGCCCGCCCACCCACCGACGAGCCCAAGCTGGAGACCTAGTTGGCGCGGGACCCCGCGAGGTCCGGTTGACTTGACCGCCATGGTTGACCGTCGGGGGGCCGCCCGCTAACGTCGGCGGCGCACGATGCGCGTCACGGCGAACCAGGTCACCGGCCTCCGCCTGCTCGCCATGCCGCTCGTCGGCTGGCTCATCTACGGCAGCCAGATGACGCAGGCGATTGGCGTGGCCATCGGGACGCTCATCGGGTTGACCGATACCGTCGACGGCTATCTGGCCCGCAAACACGGGCCGACGGTCCTCGGGTCGCTGCTCGATCCGGTGGCGGACAAGATCTTCATCGTCGTCTGCTACGGCTGCTTCGCCGATCGCGGGGGCATCCCCTGGTGGATCGCGGCGGCGATCTTCTCGCGCGAGCTGCTGGTCACCGTCCTGCGTTCGAGCCTGGAGCTCGGCGGTCGTCGCCTCCCGAGCACGGGCATCGCCAAGGTGAAGACCTGGGTGCAGATGATCGCCTTCGGGTTCCTGGTGCTCATTCCGATCATCGGGTCGGGGCACGGGCTGCAGGTCCTGTTCGCGGCGCCCCTCGCCCTCGCGGTCGCCGTGCTCGCCTCGGGGAAGGCGGCCGGGATCACCCGCCGCGGCTTCCAGATTGGCGCCGCGGTGCTGACCCCGTTCCTGGCGATGTCCTTCGTCGGCGCGGCGGCGACCGAGCGGCTGCTCATCACGGCGGTCGTCTTCATCACCTGGGTGAGCGGGCTCGACTACCTCAAGCAGGGGTTCCCGGCCGTGTGGCGCGCCCCCTCGCACCGCGCGCTCCACTGGCTGCGGCTGGCCGCCGGCGCGCTCCTGCCGGTCGTGGTGATGGCGGCGCTCGCCACCCACCGCTTGCCGACGATCCCACTCATCGTCCTCCTGGCCAGCGACATGGCGCGCGGCGCGCTCGACAACTTCGCGGCCAACCAGGGGGTGGCCGACTTCTCCTGGGCCGCCAGCATGTGGGGCGAGCTGGGGTTGCTGGGGGCGGCGCTGGCCTTCCCGCCGGCGGGGAGCTACCTCTGTCTCCTGGCGGCCGTGGTGGCAGCGGTCGAGACGTTGCGAGGTCTCCTCAAGTACCTGCGGGCGCCGGCCGCGCGCCCGCAGCGGTCAGCGCGCCTTGTTCCGACCCTGAAAGGCGCTGACCCCCAGCTCGAGCGCCAACCGCCAGAGCCGGTAGTCGAGCGGTAGCTGGGCCGGCTCCGCGGCGCGCATCTCGTGCTCGACCGCCTGCTCGACCCGCCGGGCGAGGAGGCGGTCGCGGCAGAAGACGTCGACCTCCTCGTAGCCGCCGTGCGAAAGCCGGGTGAAGTTCGTCGATCCGAGGTCGACCCACTCGCCGTCGCCCACCAGCACCTTGGCGTGCACCATGGACGGGTGCAGGACCAGGCGCAGGTTCGGCGGATTGCCCGTGCGCTGCAGGATCCGCGAACAAGTCAGGAGGTTGATGTCGGCGCCGACGTTGGCGCGCGCCGCGGTGAGCAGGGTGACCTTCACGCCGCGCTTGACCGCGGCGATGAGCGCCTCGGTCGGCTCGGGATCGCCGAGGTAGGCCATCGCGATGGTCAGGCGCTCGCGGACGCTGGCGACGAGCTCGAGGCGTTGCGCCGAGAGCGACTCGCCGGTCCGGGCCTGCCCGCGAAACGAGTGCAGGAGGTAGTCGAACGGCCGGGTGGCGTCGAAGCGGGCGCGCCCCTCGTAGCGCGCGGCCAGCCGCTGGGCCGCGTCGCCACCCGAGATCTCGACCATGAAGTCGACGTTGACGTCGCGGAAGTCGTCGCCGATCCCCATGCCGCCCAGGATCACCGCCTCGTCGTCGAACTGGTAGAGCTTGGCGTGATCGAAGCGCTTCTCGGTCACGAAGTTCACGTTGGGGTGGGCCAGCAGTGCGTCGGCCAGCTCGCTGGGGCTCTGCGCCAGCGAGCCCCAGCGGCCGTAGAAGGTCATCAGACTCCAGAGCTGCACGCGGGCGTGCAGGTTGATCCGCTTGTGGAAAAAACTCTGCTTGGTCGCCTCGAGGTGCTCGTAATAGCCCCCGATGCGGTCCTTCCAGATCGTGATCGCAACCCCGCGGTTGGCCGCCGCGAGCAGCGCGCGCGCCACGGAGCGCCCGGTGTCATCGTCGCGCCATTCGAAGGCGCGAACCAAGATGCTGCGCCGGGCCTGACCGATCCGGGCCAGGATCCGTTCGAACGCCGCCTTGCCGCCCGCGAGCAGCTCGAACGTCGCGTTGGGTGCCGGCTCTGGGCGCGCAGAGCTGGCCGGCAGGCTCGTCAACGACATCGGGTCGCGGAATTTAACTTAGGCAGTCCAATGCCGCAATCGAGGGCGCGCACCACCGGTCGGGGCGTTCTGCGTCAACCGCTGACCTCCTTGGCCCAGGCGCGGTAACGGGCGTAAAAGGCGCGATTTTCCTCGGGATAGATGGGAAACCACCCGCCCGCCGTGTAGCCCAGCATCCAGAAAAATAGGACGTCGAACACGTATTTCGGGGCTACGAAGAACATTG
>DASYEX010000049.1:0-23031 GCA_036498765.1 Polyangia bacterium | reverse complement strand
GACGGCGTCTTGATGGTGATCCCCCAGACCACGAAGCCGGCCGCGCCGAGCTGCACGTGAAACTTGGGCGCGTTGTGCAGGACGATCTTGTAGAGGGTGAAGTTCGTGGCTCCCTGGGTCCGGATGATCGAGGGGTTGTCGCCGCCGCCGCCGTTGATGTCCCACGACGACATGGTGCTGCCGATCTGGGGCTCACCCCCCTGCCCGTCGATGATCCCCGGCCCGTAGATGCCGGAGTTGGCGCCGCTCACGGAGATGAGCGCCGCAGCCTGGTTGTAGACGTTCGGGTCGCGTGTGCCGAAGAGCGTGACGCCGCTGTCGACGGTGAGCGAGACGCCCGTCGGCAGGTGCACAGGTCCGGTGATGAAGCCATTGCTCGAGCCGCTGACGGTGAGCTCGACCGACTGGCCGGCGGCGCAAGCGTTGAGCGCGGTTTGGATGCGGCTGGTGTCGAGGTTCGACTCGTCGGGCGGCGTCCCGGCGGTGACCGCGAAGCTGGCGGTCACCATCGCGCAGGCCTTCGGGATGGTCGGCTCCGCCGGTAGGGTCGAGTCGATCGTCGCGCAGGGGTTGCCGCCCGCCGCCGCCAGGCCGCCCGCGCCTGCGCCGTTGCCCGCCGCGCCGCTCGCGCCAGCCACGCCCGTGCCGGCCGCCCCGCTGCCTCCCGGTCCGCTGCCGGCCGCCCCCACCGCTCCGCCCGCGCCGCTCCCGGCCGCACCACTCGCGCCAGCGTTGCCGAGCCCGGAGCCGCCGCTCCCGGTGGCGGGAGGCGGGGCCTCGTTGGTGCCGCACGCGGCAGACGCCAAGCTCAGCGCCATCACGACGAACAGGTAGGAGAAGCGACGCGACATTTGTCCTCCAAGGGTCTTCCGGCCGCGGAAAAACGGCTCACCCCGCACCCTCACCGTCGGAAAAATGACGCCTACATCTGCTCACCCCGGCAAAAAGACGACCGACGGATCTTCGACGACTCGTTGGGCTTGCGCTCCCCTAACTGCTCGCGTGGCGAGCACGGCTCAGGCACATCGATGCGACGATCCGACGATCCGTCGATCCGACGATCCACCTTGGCGCGCTCGACGGAACATGCCTAGACTGGCCGCGCCCTCCTCCTCGAACGGCTTAGAGGTGTAGTTCATGGAAAATCGCTTTCGCTTAGTCGGGCTCGTCGCGACAGCTCTGTTCGCGGCCGCCCTTGGTGGCTGCGTCGGCAACGGCAGCGACAACCTCGGCAGCGGCGGCAACAGCGCCTCGGGTGGAAATGGCGCCGGCGGCACCACCGGCTCGGGCGGTGTCGTGATCCTGACCGGCAGCGGCGGCAGCAGCGGTGGCACGACTGGCCGCGGCGGCACCGGCGGAACCGCCAGCGGTGGATCGGTCGGAACAGGCGGCAGCTCCACCGGCGGCGCCAAGGGCGGAAGCGGAGGTACGGCAACAGGCGGGGGCACGGGCACCGGCGGCGCGGCAGGCGCGGGGACCGGCGGCGCGAAAGGCGGATCGTCCGGCACCGGCGGCACCGCCACCGGTGGAGCAGCAGGTGGCGCGGCGGGCGCGCCTGGGACGGGCGGCATGACCGCGGCGGGCACCTGCAGCGACGACATGCAGAACGGCAGCGAGACGGGCGTCGACTGCGGCGGCTCCTGCCCGGCCTGCCCCAGCTACAAGATCAACGGGCCCAACACCGGCGACACCGTCGGCAGTGGGTGCAACGGCGGTCCCGCCTTCATGTGCGCGCGGGACATGGTGTTCAGCCCCGAGCTCAAGGTCGCCGAGACCGACGACTTCATGAACCCGACCAACCCACAGTTCGTGTACGGCGTCGTCGGCCACGACAAGGACACGGGGGGCCTCGACACCGAGTCCGGCGGCAACGCCTGCTGCCAGTGCTACCAGCTGGTCTTCACCTCGCCGCGTGACAACGTGAGCGGCGTGGCGACGCCCAAGCCGATGATCGTCCAGGCCTTCAACACCGGCGCCGGCGGCGGCAAGAACTTCGACATCTTCATGGGGAGCGGCGGCGAAGGAGCCAACACCGCGGGCTGCAGCGCCCAGTACTCGAGCTACCCGACCATCGGCCAGCCGAACAACGGCGGCATCCGCGCCCTGACCGTGAGCCAGTGCGCGAACAACAACATGTACAGCTCATCGTCGATCGCCACGATGTCCTGCCAGTCGGCGATCGCCGGCGACTGCGAGATGATCAAGGCGAACAACGCCTCGGTGCAGACCTCGACCCAGATCTCCTGCGAGGAGACCAACCAGGTGCAGAACCTCTACCACCTGAACTGGAACGTCCTGGCCAAGCGGATCGAGTGCCCCGCCAACCTGACGCGCGTCACGGGCTGCAAGCTCAACGCGCAGGGTCTGCCGGCGGCCGATTCCACCGCGGTCGACATGAATTCCGCGAACGGGAAGGGGTTCTCGTCGGGCTACACGACGACGACGATGCAGGACTGCTGCCGCCCGACCTGCGCGTACAAGGGAAACGTCAGCGGCGCCGACGGGACGTACAAGCAGTACTACACCTGCGACAGCAGCGGGAACCCGGGCTAGCGACCGGCGCTGCCGGCGCGGCGTCGACACCTGCTACGAGATGCACGGGCACTTCATCAACATGACCAACACGATGGTCGCCTGCGGGATCGTCACCGTGACCGGCCAGGTCACCGCGGTGCAAGACCTCCAGTAGCGGGTCCGCGCGAGACACCGGCGCGCGCGAAAAGTTCTCGCGGAACTGCGGCGCGCGCGGCGTGTCCTTCGATCAAGGAGGACACCATGCAACCCGCCGACGCCCGCCGTCCGTTCCAAAGCCCACGCACCCCACCCCCACCGGTCGCTGAACGTTTCGCGCCGGGCGACCCCGAAACCGGCTTCGACACCACGCCGACGGCGCCCGCGGCTTCAGCGCCGCTCCAGCTCGCCGCGCCGGCGCTGCTCATCGAGGCGCGCTTTCGCGGCGTGACGCTGGCCAGCCGGCTCCTCCGTGCGGACGCGCCGAACACCTTCGCCATCGGCGACGCGCGCGGCACCGACGCGCCGGTGAACCCGGCCTGGCTCCCCGACACGGGGGCTGCGCCCGGCCCGCGCCGCCACGTCTTCCTCGAGCCCGCGCCCGGCGGATTCGTCCTCAACCTGAGCGGGGCGATGCGCCCCCGCCTGGAGACCGAGCGGCAGGCGCTCGCGCTCGGTCCGGACACCGGGCGCGCCGAAGCGCCCCTCGCGCTTCCGGCTGGCAGCTGCTTGCACGTCCCCTGCGGCGAGGTCTCGTTCATCATCCACCCGACCGAGCCCGCCGCGCCGGTGCCGCGCCCGCTCTTGCCGCCCCGCTGGCGCGAGGGCGCGATTTACCCGATTGCGGTGGCGATCGCGATCGGCCTCCTCATGTTGGCGATTCACCTCGTCCCCGGCGATCCGCGCGCACTTTCGCTCGACCTCATCGACGACGGTGGAAGGCTCGCGCGCACCGTGACCATTCCGCTCGAGCTCAAGGCGCCGGCGATCGACAGCGCCCGAACGCTGCTGCAGACGGCCGGCGGCAGCGGCTCGGCGGCCGCTGCCAAGCCGGCAGGACGAGCGGGCGATCGCAAGGCGGCGCGCAACGTCGACCGCCGCATGGCGATCAGGGGGACAGCGCTCCCCCACGACGCGCGCGCGGTGACGGCGCAGATCCACGCCAGCACGTTGCTGGCGGTGCTCGACGGTCCGCGCCAGAGCGCGCTCGCGGAGGTGCTCGCCGACGGCCCGGCCATGGGCTCCGATGCCGCAGACGTCCTGGGTCACTTGGTGGGGACGACCATCGGCGAAGCGTATGGCCTCGGCGGTATCTCGTTGATCGGCAGTGGCAGCGGCGGCGGCGGCGAGGGCGAGCACACGATCGGTGGGGGCGGTCCCCTCGGAACGACCGGCCGATTCGGAGGAAACGGCGGGCCTCGCTACGGATGGGGGCCCGGCGTCGGCGGGCTCGGCACCCGTCACGCCGGCGTACCCGAGACGCTCCCCGGAATCGCGAACGTGCGCGGGAACCTCGACAAGGAGATCATCCGGCGCATCGTCCGCCGCAACATCAACCAGGTTCGGTACTGCTATCAGAACGCGCTCGTCCGCCGCCCGTCTCTGCAAGGGCGCCTCGTCACCCAGTTCACCATCGCGCCCACGGGCCGCGTGCTGGCCGCCGTGGTGCAGAGCTCGACCCTCAAGGAGGTCTCGGTCGAAGCTTGCGTCGTCAACGCCATCAAGCGGTGGGAGTTCCCGACACCGAACGGCGGCGGCCTGGCCATGGTCTCCTACCCGTTCACCTTCGCGCCCGCCGGCGGCGAGTAGCGCCGGCTTCGCGGCGCCGCTAGAAGCTGACGAACTTGTTCGTGCAGGGATTCGGCGTCGACGAGCCTGAGACCTTGTTGGTCACGGTGACGCCCGTCCCCGACGGCGTGAAGCTCACCGCACCCGGCCC
Source organism: Polyangia bacterium (assembly GCA_036498765.1). Lineage (GTDB taxonomy): Bacteria > Myxococcota_A > Polyangia > Fen-1088 > Fen-1088 > JADGRB01. The sequence continues at coordinate 18,581 of DASYEX010000049.1, read as the reverse complement.
CAGCGTGACGTTGGTGTACGACGCCGTCACCTTGACCGTCGGGTCGAAGATGACGTTGTCCAGCGTGACGCTGTTGATGTACGACGAGCTGTACCCGTCGAGCGTGACCGTCGGCGCGTTCCCGCCCGTCAGCACGTGGATGTTGGAGAAGGTGATGTTCGTGTAGTGAGGGATGTCGCTGCCCGTCGACGACGAATAGGTGGGCGTCAGGAAGATCGGGTTTGCCACGCCCTTCATGCAGATGTCGCTGTAGCTGACGTTGTTCACCAGGCCGCCGCGGCTGGAGTCGGACTTGATGCGCAGCCCGTTCGAGCTGCCGCCGCCGGTCCCGGTGCCGGTCTGGTCGATCGAGATGTCGTACACCTTGACCCCCGAGACGCCGCCGGTGAACTCGCTGCCGATCGAAATTCCATGGCCGGCCAAGAGGTGGTTGTGCGCGATGGTCAGGTTGGTCACGCCCGTCGAGCTCGACCCCTTGATGGCGATGTGGTCGTCGCCGTCGCTGATGTTGCTGCACACGATGTAGCCGTTGCTGGCCGCCTCGCCCGGATCGATGCCGTCGGTGTTGTGCGCGCTCGAATAGGTGAGGCTGGTGCCCGCGCTGTTGGTCGACTTCGAGGGCGTCTTGATGGTGACGCCCCAGGCGACGAACCCGTTGGCGTTCATCTTGACGTGGAACATGGGCGAGTTGTGCAGCGTGATCTGGTAGAGCGTGAAGCTCGTCGCGCCGTTCACCTGGATGAGCGCCGGGCTGGAGCCGCCGCCGCCGTTGTCGTCCCAGAACGACGACGAGCTGCCGATCTTCGGCTCGCCCCCCTGCCCGTCGATGACGCCCCCGCCGACGATCCCCTGGTTCGACCCCTTGGCGGTGATGAGCGCGCTCGCCCCGTTGTAGACCTTGGGATCGCGCGTCCCGTAAAGCGTGACGCCGGTGTCGACCCACAGCGTGACGCCTGTGGGGATGGTGATCGGGCCGGTCAGGAAGGCGTTGTTCGAACCGCTCGTCACCAGCTTGACCGCCCCGCCGGACTTGCAGGCGTTCAGCGCCTGCTGGATCGTCGTGGTGCTGGAGGTCGATTCACTGGCCACGCCGTTGGCCGCCACGTTCTGCGCCGCCGACAGCGTCGAGCAGAGGGTGGACGGCAGCGTCGGCTGGGCGGGCATGTTGCTGTCGCCCGCGCCGCAGGTGCCGGTCGTGCCGCTGCTGCCGCCCGTCGCGGTGGTGCCGCCCGAGCCGGTCGTCCCGCCAGAACCGGTGGTGCCGCCAGAACCGGTGGTGCCGCCGGTCGCGGTCGTCCCGCCGGACCCGGTCGTGCCACCCTTGCCGGTCGTGCCCCCGCTCGCGGCCGTGCCGCCCGACCCGGTCGTGCCGCCTTTCCCGGTGGCGCCCCCGGTCGCGCTGGTCCCCCCGCTACCAGTCGTCCCCCCGCTCGACGTCGAGCCGCCCGAGCCGGTCGCGCCCCCGCTGGCAGTGTTACCCCCGCTGCCGGTCGTGCCCCCGTTCGACGCGGATCCACCCGAGCCGTTCGAGCCGCCGCTCCCGTTCGACCCGCCGCTGCCGTTCGACCCGCCGCTGCCCGTCGATCCGTTGTTGCCATTGTTGCCGCCAGTCTGTCCCGAGTCGCCGCCGCTCCCGGTCTCGGAGGTCGCGGGCTGCGCGCAACCGGCGGCCGTGAGCAGGAACGCCAACCCGATCGACGGCAGCACGCGTGCGACGAGGGGACGACGGGAGCAGCGCAACATGGGGGACCTCCGCATAGGCCAGGGGAAGGCAGACTTCACGTCGAGCGATGCCGCCGGGAGCGCCAGTCGATCACCAAATTCGCCGGAAATCGACGGAGGCCAGCCGGATGAGCGCGCGGCGTTGGGCAGTGTGGCAGTGGGAACTTGAAGGTGAGTGGTCCCTGCCTCGAGCGACGGCTCATGCCGTCGTCGATTTCAAGGGGCGATCGGCGCATGATTGGTGATCGGGAGGCGACCGGTCGCCGGCACCGGCCGCTCGCGCCAGCCCGCTGACGCGACGCCGACTTTCCTGAGCTGAGTCGCTCCAGCGCCGTCACTTCCCACCGAGGAGTCGACGCATGCACGCACGCCCCCCACGTTCGCGCTTTTGGATCTCGCTCGCTTGCGGTCTAAGCGTGGCCGCCGTCACAGCCAGAGCGCACGCCGCCGGGACGTGGCAGAAGGCGCCGTCGAGCGCCACCAACCGCGGCCCGGCGTTCGGGCTCTGGCTCCTCACGGACGGGCGCGTGCTGTCGCACGGCGACGCGCTCAACCACTGGGTCATCCTGACGCCCGACAAGACCGGCAGCTACGCCAACGGGACCTGGACCACGGTCGCGGCCAGCAACTTCTCGCGCGGCGGCGCCCAGGAGCACGTGCTCAAGGACGGCCGCTTCTTCGAGGCGGGCGGTGAGTTCCTGTACGTCTGGCCGGCCCACGACAACGTGCTCGCCTGCTCGTCGAATTGCACCAACCCGGCGGGCGGCTCGCCGCTGTTCAAGAACACCGAGATCTACGATCCGGTCGCCAACACCTGGACGATCGAGCCGGACGCGCCCTACGACATCGGCGACACCGGGAGCGCCACGCTCCCCGACGGCCGCATCCTCGACAGCACGCGCACGGGGAGCCAGACGCAGATCTTCGATCCCTCGACCAACACCTGGTCGACCGGCCCGGCCAACACCAACCCCAACGGCGACGAGAACTCCTGGGCCACGCTGCAGAACGGCGGCGTGCTGGCGGTGGCGCCCACCTCGGCGTCGATCTTCGATCCCGTCGGCAACAAGTGGATCAAGACCGGCGCGCTGCCGGCCGGGCTCTCGGTCACGCTGACCGCGGCCTCGGGCTATCCGGGGACGTATCAGTTCGGCGACAACGCGGGCGTCTCGCTGATGTTCGACGGGCGCGTGCTCGCCTACGGCCTCGGCACGACCGCCATCTACACGCCGGGCGCCACCGCGTCGTCGGCGGGCAGCTGGACGCTGGGCCCGAACATGCCGTTCAAGACCGGACCGCTCGACGGCACGCCCGGCAACGAGTGCGAGGACGAGTACACGGTCACCGAGACCAACGGCAAGGTGATGGTGGCGACGCACGCGTTCGGGGACCCGATCGACATGCTGATCGAGTTCGACCCGACGACCAACACCTTCACCGCCATCAGCCCGCCGAACGGGGGAGAGTATCCGGTGAGCTACCTCAACCTCCCGAACGGCCAGCTCATGACCACCGGCAGCAGCAGCGACTGGCTGTACACGCCCGATGGTCCGCCCCAGGACGCCTGGCGCCCGACGGTCACCTCGGTCACCTACAACAGCTCGTCCAGCAACTACACGCTGACCGGCACGCAGCTCTCCGGCCTCATCAACGGCGGTGACGAAGGCGACGACATGACGATGGCGGAGAACTACCCGATCGTCTGGCTCAAGGACGCGTCGAACAACGTCTACTTCTGCAAGTCGTCGAACTTCAGCCTCATGGGACCCCAGGTCGGTACGGCTCCGCAGACCTGCACGTTCACCACGCCGGCGGGCCTGCCGAACGGCTCGTACAGCCTTTACGTCTCGGCGGCAGGCGTGCAGTCGAAGAACGCGTTCGCCTTCACCGTCGGCCAGAGCAGCGCGGGCACCGGCGGGACGTCGGGCGCTGGCGGCACGACCGGCTCCGGCGGCGCCACCGGCGGCACGACGGGGTCCGGCGGGACGACCGGCTCCGGCGGCACTGGCGGCTCGACCGGCGCTGCTGGCGCCAAGGGCTCGGGTGGCACGACCGCCTCCGGGGGCAACAGCGGCTCGACCGGCTCGGGCGGCTCGACCAGCTCGGGCGGCAACAACGGCTCGGGCGGCTCGTCGTCGACTGGTTCTGGCGGCTCGTCGGGCGCCGGCGGCGCGGTCTCGAGCGGCGGCAACAACGGCTCGGGCGGTTCATCGACCAGCTCGGGCGGCAACAACGGCTCGACCGGCAGCGGCGGTGCAGCGAACGGCTCGGGCGGCTCGACCGGCAACGGTGGCTCGTCGTCGAGCGGCAACGGCGGATCTCCGAACGGCGCCGGCGGTGGCGGGTGCTCGTGCGAGACCGCGCCGGGCGGCTCCAACCTGGCCGCGCTGGTCGGGCTCCTGGGCCTCGGCCTCTGCGCCGCGCGCCGCCGTCGGGCGCCCGCGCGCGCCTGATCGGCCTGGCCTGCCTCGGCCCGGCTCTCGGGTCGGCCCCTGCGAATTTCGTGATCGACACGGCCCCCCGGCGACATGGTGGGTGAGCGCGCTCGGCGCTCCCAACAAGCAGCAGTTGGCAAAGTGCGTCAGCCCACCCCCAGGGTCTTGTGCACGAGCTCGCGCGCAGGACGGAGCAGCAACGCCATGAAGAACATTCGACTGATTCTGGTCGCGGTCTCCGCGCTCGCGCTCGGCGCCTGCGCCAACAACGAGGGCGCCAACGACTCGGGAAGCGGCGGCGGTAGCGCCAGCGGCGGCGCCGGCGAAGGTGGGACCACCGGCTCCGGCGGCAACAGCGACCGCGGCGGCAGCGGCGGCAGCGGCGAATCGACCGGAAGCGGCGGCGTCAACGGCGGATCGTCGGGCGGTTCGACCGGCTCCGGCGGCAGCACGGCAACCGGAGGCACGACGGGCTCCGGCGGCGCCAGCAACAGCGGCGGCGCGACCGGCACCGGCGGCGCCAGCGCCAGCGGCGGCGCCACCGGCTCGGGCGGCAAGGGGGGGGCTACCGGCACCGGCGGCGGAATGGCCGGCGCCACCGGCACCGGCGGGACGTCGACCGGCGGGGCCACCGGAAGCGGCGGAAAAGGCGGCACGACAGGGACGGGCGGCGTGACCGCCTCGGGCGGAACCACCGGCGCCGGCGGGACCGGTGGCTCGTCGGCCTCGGGCGGGACCACCGGGCTAGGTGGGTCGTCGGGCGCGACCGGCGGCTCGACGGGCACCGGCAACGCGCCCGGCGGCGCCAGCTCCGTCTACCAGCCGGTAAACGGCACCAACGTCTGCCCGGATCCCCAGCTCCGCATCACCTTCTCGGGCGCGCCGAGCATCGGGACGTCGGGGCTGATCCAGGTCTTCAACAGCGGCGGCACGGCCGTCTCCACCGTCGACGTCGGCGCCAGCTCTTACAGCACGACCAACGGCGGGATGACCTTCACCATGCAGCGGCCGGTCTACGTCGACGGTAACACGGCCGTCGTCTACCTCCCCTCGAAGCCGCTCACCTACAACACGAGCTACTACGTGAACGTCGCCTCGGGCGCGATCAAGGCGCCCGGCGGCGCCGCCTTCGTCGTCAGCGGATCGACGGCCTGGAGGTTCACCACCGCCGCCGCCGCGCCCAGCAACAAGGCGGCGATCGGCGTCGCCCTCGACGGCTCGGCGCCGTTCTGCTCGCTGCAGGGGGCGCTCGACTTCGTCCCGGCCAACAACACCGCCGCGACCACCGTCTCGATCGCCAACGGCACCTACCACGAGATCGTCTACTTCAAGTCGAAGCAGAACATCAGCATCCAGGGGGCCAGCGAGACCGGCACCGTCCTCGAAGGGGTGAACAACAACAACCTCAACCCCAGCACCAAGGGGCGCGCGCTCATCGGCGGCGACAGCACCGGCGGCCTCACCATCAACAACCTCACCATCTACAACCAGACGCCGCAGGGGGGCTCGCAGGCCGAGGCGCTGCGCCTCGAGAGCTGCAGCAAGTGCGTGGTCACCAACTCGACGATCATCAGCTACCAGGACACGTTGCTCTGGGACGGCACCCTCTACGCCAAGAACGACCTCATCGAGGGAAACGTCGACTACATCTGGAGCAGCGGCGCCGCCTACTTCGAGAGCTGCGAGATCCGCACCATCAACCGCTCGGGCGGCGTCATCGTCCAGTCGCGCAACGCGGCCGGGGCCTACGGCTACGTCTTCCACAACTGCAAGCTCACCTCGGACTCGGCGTCGACCGGCATCGCGCTCGCGCGCATCGACGCCTCGACCTACCCGGGCAGCATGGTCGCCTACGTCAACTGCCAGATGACGAACAACATCGCCCCGGTCGGCTGGACGCTCACCGGCGGCTCTGCCACCTCGTCGCTCCGGTTCTGGGAGTACAAGAGCGTCACCAGCTCGGGGGCCGCCGTCGACGTCAGCAAGCGCCTGTCCGGCTCGACGCAGATCTCCGACTCCCAGGCGGCGACGTTGATGACGCCGTCCAACGTCCTCGGGGGCTGGACGCCGCCCGGGAGCTGAGCCGGCCGCGCGTTCAGCGCGGCTGGACGCGCGCGGTGTAGATGTTGAGGACGCCGCCCCGATCGGACGTGAAATAGAGCGTGGTGCCGTCGGGTGTCAGCCAAGGATCGCGCTCGTCGGCCGCGGTGTTGAGGTCGCTGAGCGGCACGGTGAACCCGAACGCCTCGCTCGTCGAACGGCGCCAGGCCACGAACAGATCCGAGTTCGCCGCCCCGGCGTCGCCGGCCCTGCCGCCGTCGAGCGATGCGCCGGCGTCGCGGGTGACCCCGGCGTCGGCCGCCTGACTCGCCGGCGCCGAGGAGAAGAACAGGGTCAAGCCGTCGTCGGTCAGGAAACCGTCGACGATGCTTCGACCGGCGTAGATGTTGTCGAGCTCCGGGATGGCCACCGGCGCGCCAAAGGGCGCCCCCGTGGTGGGCCGCGGGGCCAGGTAGGTCTGGTACTCGTAGGGGGTTGCCCGCTCGGAGGCCATCGGCATCACCAGCTCGTGCTGGCCCGGCGGGCGCGGGATGTCATCGGCGGCCGAGTTGAGCGCCACGACGTTGAGCGGCGTCGACCAGTCCGACGTCCGGTTGGAGCGCTGCGAGACCCAGATGTCGTTGGCGCCGGCGCCGCCGGCGCGATCCGATCCGAACCAGAGCGTGAGCCCGTCGGCGGAGATCGCGGAGCTCGTCTCGAACGTGGCGCCGTTCACCGCGGTCACGGCGGCCGGCGTCCCGAACGGCGCGTCGGCCGAGGAGCGCGTGGCGAACCAGACGTCGCCGTTGCCACTCGCCCGGTCGGTCGTGAAGTAGATCTCCAGCAGATCGCCCGTCAGCGTCGGGTTGTCGGTGCGCGAGATGGACGCCAGCTCCGGGACCAGCACGGGCGCGTCGAAGTGGTAGGGGATCGGCGAGCCGGAGCCGAGCACGACGGTCTTGCCGCCCGAGCAGGCGCAGGCGAGCGCCGGCAGGAGGCACGCCGCGCGCGCGATCGAAACGCCGGGCCGCATTCCCCGATGCTAACATCGCCGCGAGGGTGCGCTCGGCTCGGGTCATCTCTGTTTCGGCGGCGCTCGTGCCGCTGCTGCTCGGCCGGCCAGGCGTTACCACCGTCGCGGCTGCCGCCGAGCCGGCCGTCGCCAGCGCGCGTCTCGAGGTCCATGCCCTCCCCGACTGCACGACGCGCGAGGAGCTGGTCGCGCGCGTCGCCGCCCGTTCGCGCCGGATCCACTTCGAGGACGACACCCCCGGCCCCACGCTGCGCGCCATCATCGCGCCCGGCCCGCGTGGCGCCGCCGTCGGCGAGCTGCAGATCTCCGAGCCCACCGGCAAGATCTCGACCCGCCGGATCTCCGCGCCCTCGTGCGCCGAGGCGACCGATGCCCTGGCGCTCATCATCGCGCTGACGCTCGATCCGACGGTCGCGGCGACGGCACCGGCCGCGGGCCCCACCCCGCCGGCGGCAGCCCCCTCGCGGCCGACTGCGGAGACCAGGGGAGCCCCGACCCCACCGAGGGCGCCGCCGACTGCGGAGACCCCGCAGCACCCGGGCTCCCAGCCCTCCGCCGAAACCTCCCGACCGATCACCCACGCGCTCCCCACCCGGCCGCCCTCGGACGAGACAAGCGGGGTCGTCGTCGCGGTGCCCGAGCCGCCCGTGGCGACCCGGACCCGCTTCGGCGGCGGTGTGGCCGGCGAGGTGGTGAGCGGGCCTGCGCCCAGCGTCCTGCCCGGACTCTCCGTCTATCTGATGGCGGCCCTCGATCGCGACGCCCTCTGGTCGCCCGCGGCGATCGTCCGGGGCACGCACGCCTGGACGACAGGCCTCCTGGAATCTGGAGGGACGGCCGCCTTCACGCTCGACGCCGTCACCCTGGACGCCTGCCTCCTGCGCCTCGCCGGCCCCGTGTTCGAAGCCCGCGCCTGCGCGAGCGCGCTTTACGGCCGGCTCACCGCCGCGGGCACCGAGACCTATTCGCCCGCAACGGCCGACCGACCCTATGCCGCGGCGGGGGCCACCCTGGCCTTCGCCGCGGGCCTGGGCCGGATCCTGGAACTAACCGGCCGCATCGGGGGCGGCGCATCACTAGTCCGCGATTCCTTTGCCTTTTCTCCCGCGGTCTTCCATCGGACGGCCGCTTTCACCCTGACGGCCAGCCTCGGGATCGGCGTTCGGTTTCCGTGATCGAACCGCCCTACCCCAGGCATAATGGGGCAGGACATGCTGGGGCGATTGCGGCTGGTTCAGACCAGGGGCGAGCGGATCACGCCGGAAGCCCCGCCTGCGCGCCCCGAGGGCGAGCGCGCCCGCCTCGAACGGATGTTCGTCGCCCACCACGCGATGGTCTGGCGCACCATGCGCCGGCGCGGGCTCTCCCCCGACGCCGCCGCCGACGTCACCCAGCAGACGTTCGTCGTGGCGGCCGAGCGGCTCACCGACATCGCGCCGGACAGCGAGCGGGCCTTCCTGCTCGGCACCGCGCTGCGCGTGTCGCAGTCGCTGGGTCGCAAGACGATGCGCTGGCAGCTCGAGGAGGACATGGACCAGCGGGTCGCCGAGGCGAACAACCTCGGCGATGCGCGCGCGGCCGTGCAGCTCTGTGACATGGCGCTGGCCAAGGTCGATCCGGAGCTGGCCGAGGTGTTCGTGATGTTCGAGCTCGAGGGGCTCTCGTCGCCCGAAATCGCCGCCGCGCTGGAGATTCCGCTCGGCACGGTCGCCTCGCGGCTGCGCCGGGCGCGCGAGCAGTTCCGCATGGTCGTCAGCCGCCTCGAGCTGGTCATGCGCCGCGAGGGACACGCGTGAACCGTTTTGATCCGCGCCTGCCCAGCCAGCTGTGCGTCGTCGGCGCCACCGATCTGGAGCGCCGGCTGCTCAACGCCGGCGCGCGCGAGCTCCCGTCCGTCGAGCTGACCCGGCGGATGCAGCAGGGGCTGGGGATCTCGCTGGTCGCGGGCGCAGCCACCGCGGCGAGCGCCGCGACGGCCAAGGCAGCGACCGCCGCGGGGGCCGGAGCGGCGACGCCTGCCGTCGCCTGGCCCGTCATCTCGATCGGCGTGCTGGCGCTGGCCGTGACCGGGGCCGTGGTCGGGGTTCGCTCGACCGCCAGCCACCACGCATCGACCCGGGCACCGATGGTGCTTCCGGTCGCCTCACCGACAGCGACGCTGGTAGCGGTGGAGACGCCCCCGGCCGCGGAGCCCGTCGAGGCGCCCGCCCCCGCCCGGATCGAACATCGGGCCGCGGTCCACCACCACGCGACGGTCGCTGCGAGCCAGAGCGATCTGCGCGCCGAGATCGCGCTGGTCGACGCGGCCCGCTCCGCCGTCGGAGCGAGCGCAAACGGGCGCGCCTTGGCGCTCCTCGATCGCTATCAGGCGAGCTACCCGCACGGAACCTTCCGCCCGGAAGTGGCCGCGCTCCGGATCGAGGCGCTCGACCACCTCGGCCGCGTGGCCCAGGCCCGCGCGCTGGCGCGGAGATTCATCGCCGTTCACGCCGACAGCCCCCTCGCCGATCGCGTCGCGCGGGTCACGGGCCTGGCCGCGCGCTGACCATCACGGCGGCGCGACGCAGGCGTCGCCGCAGGCGAAGTGGCCGTTCGCTGGGTCGTAGTTGCACGACTGGGGATAGCCGGTGCCGCTGCGCGGGCAATCGCTGTTGTCGACGCAGGTGTCCTTGGTCGTGTGGCAGAAGTAGACCGGCGTGAAGCAGAAGTCGCTGAATCCGCCCGGGGAGCAGGAGCCGCCCGGGCCGCAGTCGGCGTCCACGGCGCAGTTCCCGCCCGCCGCGCAGACGTTGGCGTTCGACGCGGTCGCGGAGGCGCGGCAGAGGCACGGGACGCGCGCCGGGCAGTCGTCGTCGCTGGCGCACGCGTCGTACGAGCACGCGGTCGGGCTGCAGGCCGGCACCGGCCCGTTGGACGCCGGGAAGCAGCGCCCGTTGGTCCCGGCGGTGCAATCGCCGTCGCCCTGGCACAGGCCGGCGCTGGCGTCGATGTCGCCCGTGCAGAGCTGACCGGGCCCGCGCGCCGCGGGGCAGATCGCCGCCGCGGCCCGGTGGAGGCTCGGGGCGCGAACCGCTCCGTCGGCCGCAGAAGCCGTGAGCCCCGAGGACCCGTCGCGCCCACCCGGGGGCCGCGCCGCATCGGCACGGCTCGCCGGCAGCGAGCCGTCGCACCCCGTGGGCACGAGCAGCCACAGAGCCGCCACCGCGACAGCCCAGCGCCGGTTCTCCCCCGCGAACGTCATCCCTCGGCGACCAAGGTGTCGCACCGCCGCGCCGCCGGCTCGCGCCCGCCTCAGAAGCTGCAGGTGGCCGAGCAGCTTCCCGTCGGGGTCTTGGTGGTCATCGCCTCGTAGTGCGCGTTGATCTGCGCCTGCGTGAGCAGCTTGTCGTAGACGGCGACCTTGCCCACGGCGCCCGGGAACCAGGTGTCCTGCGCCATCGTGCCGATGTTCAGGGGGCTGTTGTTGGCCGTGGGGATGACGTTGTACTGACTCATGCAGCCGGTCTGGCCGTGCTCGCTGTGGTCCCATTCGACGCCGTTGACCCAAATATTGATGGAACCAGGGTACGTCGACGTGTTGGTGCAGTCGGACGGCGCGGAGAGCGTCGTGTACTCGCCGACGACGTAGTACCAGCTCTTGGACTGGATGAGGTTGTTCACCGGCTGCCAGTCGGCGGCCGAGCCGAGCCCGGCGCTGCTGTTGAAGATGTAGGCCGACATCCGGTTGGGGCGGCTCTCGGAGGTGGTCGTGCTGTACATGCGCGCCTCCCATTCGCACGTCGGACCGTAGTCGGCACACTTCCCCATCCAGTCGATGTATCCGTCGCTGCTGGCGTTGGAGAACTGCAGCACGTCGGCGTAGATCCACCCTTCCCAGGTCAGGCTGTGCGTTGCCGGGACCGAGAGGTTGGCGTTCGAGGGGATCGTCAGATAGCCGCTCGAGCCGTTGAAATGCGCGGCCGGATCCCCGTTCGGCAGCGCGGTCGTCGTCGGCGCGGCCCCCTTGTAGGTGCCGCTGTTGCTCCCGACCAGATCGGGCTCCGTCGAGCCGCTCGCCTTCATGGCCCAGTAGGCGACCGGCTGATCGCAGAGGACGATCTCATCGTAGGTCGAAGGCGATGCGCAACTGGTGACGGCACCGCCGGCCCCGCCCGCGCCGACGGCGCCGCCCGCCCCCCCGTGACCGCCTCCGCCTGCTGCGCCGCCGGTGCCCGATGCGCCGCCCTTCGCCGAGCCGCCGACGCCGCCACTCCCGGTGGCGCCGCCCCTGGCCGAGCCGCCCGCCGCGCCGCCCATCCCTGCCGCGCCCCCGGAGCCAGTCGTGCCGCCGCTGCCCACGTTGCCGCCGCTCGCGGTCGCGCCGCCGCGCCCGGTGTTGCCGCCCGATGCGCCGGTACCGCCACTGCCGTTGCCACCGCTGCCCGTGAGGATGACGACGCCGCCCGAGCCGCTGTTGCTGCCGCCACTCCCGGTCGTTCCCCCGGAGCCGCTGGCGCCGCCGGAGGCGCTCGCGCCGCCGGAAGCGCTGCCGCCGCCGGTCCCGCTGGTCGTGCCTCCCGAGCTGGCACAGGCGCCCGCCAGCCAGACCGCGGCGGTCACGAGGGGGCTCACCTTGACGAACGAAACCCTGCGCGTGCGCGGCTGTTGATTGTGCATGAGGCTCCTTGGGGGGAGGAGTTGGTTGTTTGAGCGCTGTCTAGTTGCAACCGATCGGCTGCGTACCGATCGCGATGTCGTCGTACCAGAGCTCCGAGGCGGGGCCGGCGTACTTCTCGAATCCGAACCGAAGGTAGTCGTAGGCGTCGATGCCCCACTTGGTCTGGTGCAGGTCGGGCACTTCCGTTCCGTTGACCCACACGTCGATGGCGGGCGTGTTGTGATCGAGGAGCAGCTCGACGCAGGTCCAGACGCCGGCGGGGTAGTTCGCCCCGATCTTCCCGTCGGTGTAGAAGTTGGCGTTCGCCATCGCGGTCTGACCGTCGCCGTTGATCGACTCCATGATCATCTGGTTGTCCTCGCTGAAGAGGAGGTTGTTCCCCGTCCCCTGAGAGGCGTAGAGATCGCCGCGCACGAAGGTGTTGTGCCCCGCGGTCATCCCCATCGCCAGGCGGATGTAGAAGCGGAGATAGAGCTTGCCGCCCGCGACCGGCAGCACCGACGTATCGTGCAACGCCAGGAACGTGTCGTAGTCGTTGCTGGTCGTCACGACGTGAATCGACTTCGTCCCGCTGGAGGCGGGGTTGGTGCCGTCGACGGTCACCTCGGTCGCCGCGCTCTCGGTGGTGGTCCAGGGCGACGGGGGTGCGCCGGGCGCGTCGGCCTCGAAGTCATCGCAGAAGACCAGGCCCGGGCGCGTGCTGCAGTGACTCGCGCCGGTGCTGCCGGCCGTGCCGTTCCCTGCGACGCCGCCCGCGCCCGCGCGGCCGCTCCCACCACCACCGCCGCTGCCGGCCGCGCCCCCGGTGCCGGGGCTCCCCCCGCTGGCGCTCCCGCCCGTGCTGACGCTCGTTCCCCCGGCGCCGCTGCCGCCGCTCGCGCTGCCGCCGCTGCCGGGAGCACCGCCCGTCGCGCTGCCTCCGCTGCCGGTTCCTCCGGCGCCGTCGCCCCCCGTCGCCTGGCCGCCGCTGCCGCTACCACCCCTGCCGTTGCCGCCGCTGCCGGTCAGGATCACGACGCCGCCCGAACCTGTGTTGCCGCCGGAACCGTTGCCGCCGCTGCCGCTCAAGGAAGAGCCGTTCTGCGCACAGCCGAGGAACATCACCAAGGACAGGCCTGCCAGCTTTTTCATCCGTTCTCCCGGCACTCCAGCGTGCCGTCGGTCACCGCCGGTAGCGATTTTCTTCATCATACACGCCCCGCCGGCATAGGCTGAGCACGATGGCGCAACCGCCGGCCCCCCCTTCGCGCGGTTGGCAAAATCGGCAGAGTCGGCGACGTCGGCGGGTTTGGATTGTGGCCGCCGCATTGGGCGCCGCCGCCGCCGGATGCATGGCCCCAGTGGCGCCGCTCATGCCCCAGGACGTAGCCGCCGCGCTGGCCCATGAACCGATGCGCCGCATCGAGACGGCGAGCCTCGACGTCTACTACCCGGCCAGTCATCACGACGAGGCCGTTCGCTTCACGGATCACCTCGAGTGGTGCGCGCGGCAGCTGCGCGCGCGGGCGCTGGTGCACAACGGCATCGCCGACCGTCGGCTCACGCTGATCATGCCGGACCTGACGTTCAACAACGCGTTCACGGTGCCGATCGTCGGCGGCTACGAGCCGCTGGCGGTGGTCCCGACCTACCAGACCATCGACGCGTTCTCGCTGGAGATGGGGCTGCCGCCCGACGCCGGGACGATCGCCTGTCACGAGCTGACCCACTACGTTCACTTCAATCAGGTGGCAGGGTTCTCCTGGTTCGTCGACCAGGTGTTCGGCGAGGCCTACACGCCGCAACTCGGCTTCGACGGCTGGTTCGACGAAGGGCTGGCCGTCTACTACGAAACGACGTTGCAGCCGGGCGTGGGACGGCTGGCCTGGCCGTTCTGGAACGGCGCCTTCGCCGCCGGCCTGGCCGGACGCCGGCTGCAAGGCGGCGATCTCTCGGAGTTCAGCCGCGACGCCTTCATGGGGAATCACTACCTGGTCGGGAGCCACTTCATCCGCTTCCTGGCCGGGCGCTACGGCGAGTGGGATCTCTGGAAGACCATCGAGGTGCAGGCGCGGTCGGTCCTGTTCCCGTTCTTGGTGAACGTCCGCTTCTGGCAGGGCTTCGGCAAGTCACTGGAGACGCTGGTCGGCGAGTTCGCCGACGACACCGCCGCGCGCTATCCGGCCACCGCGCGCCCCCCCGAGCAGCGCGTCCTCGAGACGGTCGGCTCGATCGCCCGCTACGGGCGGGCGACCGACGGCAGCGAGGCGCTGGTCATCGAGGGGCACGACACGCCGACGCGGATCGTGGTGCGCGGGCCAGACGGCGGTGTGCGCGTCGATCGCAACCTGACCGACGTGGTGCCGCCGCGGACGCTGGTGGCGCCCGGCGCCGACAGCTCGGGCTCGCCCAGCTTCACGGCCGACGGCCGCACGGTCTACTTCACGACGCTGGACCAGGGGGTCACCTTCCAGCGCAGCCGCCTCATGCGCCTCGACGTCGCGACCGGAACGCTGACGGTCGTGGCGCGCGACATCTACGGCGGGGGCGGTTCGATCAGCCCGGACGGCACGACCTACGCGTTCGCGCGCGCCGACGGCGACCGCCACAACCTGGTCCTCCTCGATGTCGCCTCCGGGACCATGCGCGTGCTGGCGGGGCCACCCGCGGGAGCGTTCGTGTCGGTGCCGCGCTACGCGCCCGACGGACAGCGGATCGTGGCTGGCGCCTTCGACGGCTCGGGCTTCTCGATCCGCGTCTTCGACGCGCGCACCGGCGCGATGCTGGCCCGGATCGGCGACGGGCGGGCGGCCGTACACGACCCCGCCTTCGCGGGTCCGAACCACGTCGTCTACCTGCGCTCCGATGATCGGGAGAGCGGATTCCAGGTCTACCTCGCCGATCTGCGAACCGGGCAGTCGCGGCAGGTGACGCACGCGCCGTACCTGGCGTTCGAGCCCCAGGTGGCCCAGGGAACGCTGCGGTTCCTCAACCGCGACGGCTGGCGCTGGACCCTCGACGAGCAGCCGATCGCCCTCGAGGCGATCCCGCCGCCGCTCCCCGCGCCCCCCGCCCCGCCGCCGCCCCCCGTGCCACCGCCGCCCGTGCCACCGCCGTACGCCCTCCCCGCGTGGTGGCCGACCTGGCCGCAGCCGATCGACGACCGGCCCGTCGAGGTCCTGAGCGACACGCCCTACTCGGCGACGGATCACCTGCTCTCCTTGCAGACGCACGGGATCGGGTTGACCGCGGCCGGGCGGAGCGGCGTCTTCGGCGAGCTCAACCTGGGCGGCGCCGACGAGCTCCAGTTCCACCGCTGGGCGCTCACCGGTCTCTGGCAGTTCGGCAGCCCCCACGTCGGCTACGGTGGCGCCGGCGCCTACGCCAACTCGCAGCTCGCGCCTTTCACCTTCGTCGCGGATGCGCTGGCCCTGCGGTATCACGACACCTGGCCGACGACGTCTTCGCTGATGTCGCCCGGGTCGCAGAGGAACCAGTTCGTCCTGGAAAAGACGCTGGTCCAGGCGGACGCGTTCGTCACCCGCTCGTTCTGGGGCGCGCCTGCGGAGCTGGGGTTCGATCTCGTCGACGACGATCAACCGAGCGAGCCGACCCTGCTGGTGAAGCACCGCCGCGTGGCGGGCCCCTTCGTGTCGGCGGAGTACGCGGGGGTCGAGACCACTCCCTACACCGGCATCCGGCGGGGGCTGTTCCTGCTTCCCTCGTTGAACCTGCTGCCCGCCGCCTGGAACACCGCGGGGACCACCTTGACAGATGGCCGAATGGAGGTGTTCGGCGTGGTTCCCCTGCCGCTCTCCCGCCGGCACACGCTCTCGCTCGATCTGGTCGCCCGCGACGTCTTCGGCCTGCCGGCCGGCGAGCGCTGGCTGCAGGTCGGCGGCGGCATCTCGGCGCTGGTCCACCGCACCCCCAACGGGCCGGTTCCGCCCGAGGTGACGATCGACTCGCTGCCGGACGTGCGCTTCCTCGAGCCCCTGCGCGGCTACGAGGACTTTCCCATCGCCACCGACAGGATCCTGATCGCGTCCGCCGACTACCGCTATCCGATCATCGTCGATCGCGGCAGCGCCTCGACGCTCTGGCTCCTCCCCTCGTCCTTCCTGCGCCAGATCGACCTGGAGCTGTTCGGCAGCGCCGCGACCGACGCCGAGAGCGGTCCTCCCGGCCAGCACGACCACCTCGCCGGAGGGACGGCGGTGACGCTGGAGATGGCCCTTTGGCGGGTCCCGTTCACCCTCACCTACCAGCTTGCCCGGCGCATCGAGGATGACCACGCCGTGGTCCAGATCGTGGCGCTCGCCGCGCAGTAGGTCAGAATCGCGAGTTTGTTGAGCCACCGCCGGACCCTCGACGCACCTCAGGACTGGGCCATGAAGTCGCGTGCCGCTCGCAGCTACGGATGGGCCGGCGCGCTCGCCTTGGCGGTCCTGCTGGGCTGCGGCGGCGGTGGCGGCGCGAAGCGCGACGGCGGAGCGGGCGGCGCGGCACCCGGGGGCAGCGGCGTGGGGAGCGCCGGTAGCGGCGGTGGCGGAGGTGGTGGCGGTGGTGGCGGTCACGACGGTGGTGGTGGCGCCCTGGCGCACGCGGTCCAGGCCCATTCGGCCCCCATCGCCGTCGATCCGGCGGGCAAGCAGCTCTTCGTGGTGCATCCCGACGCCGACAGCGTCAGCATCGTCGACCTCGCCTCGCGGGCGATCCTCCATGAGGTTCTGCTGGCCGCTGCGGCGCCGGCCGCCGACAGCAACGGGCGCTTCGCTCCGGCGGTCGGACCGCGGGCGCTGGTGCTCGACTCGACCGGCCGCACGCTCTACGTCACCGGACAATGGTCGGGGTTCGTCTACGCGATCGACGTCGCCTCCGGGAAGGTCGCCCGCTCGACGCCCGCCGCCGTCTGCTCGGAGCCCATCGGGGCGCTGGTCTCGGCGGACGACGCGCACCTCTTCATCGCCTGCGCGCAGGACGACGAGGTGGTCGAGCTCGGCGCCGCCGACCTCGGCGTCATCGCCACCGTCCCCTGCCCGCGCAAGCCGTGGGCGCTGGCCTGGGCGGGCGACGGCACGACGCTGGTCGCCACCCACCTCCTCGGACCAGGCGTGAGCCGCTTCGCGACCTCGCCGCTGGCGCTCACCGCGACCGCCACCCTGGCCGACGGTCCCACCGTCGGCGCCCCGCCCGACCAGACCGAGCCGCACGGCCCGGTGCGGGGGATCTACGACGCGGCCGTCCGCCCCGGCACCTCCGAGCTCTGGGTCCCGCACATCATGCTGGGGATCGACACGCCGCAACCGAAGCTCGACTTCAAGAGCACGGTCTTCCCCGCGCTCTCGATCCTCGATCCGACCGGGTCGCAGCTGGCCCGGCTCTCCGTCCAGGCCAACCCCGGCGATGAGGGGGCCTTCGGCGACATCGTCTCGGGGCCGCGCGCCATCACCTTCTCCGACGACGGCGCGCTGGCGTTCGTCGCGGACACCGACAGCGAGGACGTGATGATCGTCGACGCCGCCGCGCGCGTCGAGACGCAGATCATCCGACCCCTTCCAGGCCACCTGCCCGAGGGGATCGTCTGGGCCGGCGGCAAGATCTACGTCCAGGAGCGCAACAGCGAGGACGTCGTCGCGTTCGCGATCGCCCGCAGCGCCTCGGGCGTCACCGTCACGCCGGACGGGGCGGCCTTCCCGACGCTGGCCAACGATCCGATGTCGGCGACGCTGCGGCTCGGCCAGAAGCTCTTCTATTCGGCGAACAGCGACGACGTGCCGCTCACGCAGAACCACTGGGTCGCCTGCGCCAGCTGCCACCTCGAAGGGCGCAGCGACGCGGTCACCTGGAAATTCGAGCAAGGACCGCGCGACACCCCGACCAACGCCGGCGGCCTCTCCGACACAGGGTTTCTGTTCCGGACCGCCGACCGTAACCAGGTGCAGGACTACTGGAAGACGATCAACGTCGAGCAGGGCGGCCACTTCAGCATCACCGATCCCTCGCAGAAGACGCTGCTCGACGCGATCGCCACCTTCGCCAACGACGCGCTCCCCGCGCCCGTCCCCCCCTCGACCGACGCCACCCACACGATCAGCGGCTCGGCCCTGGCCACGCTGCGCGCGCAGGGAGCGGCGGTCTTCAGCACCGTCGGTTGCGGCAGCTGCCACCGGGGCCCGGCCAAGACCGACTCGGGGATGAGCAATCCCTCGCTCGATCTCACCGGACCGGTCGTCTCGACGGCCACGGCGGGGGGCGTGCTTTTGCACGACGTCGGCACCTGCGTCACCACCGGCGACTTCCCCGACGTCGACCACACAGACATCGACGGCGATGCGCGTGGCGCCTGCGCCTTCGACACGCCGGCTCTGCGCGGGCTGACCGACTCCGCGCCGTACATGCACGACGGAAGCGCGGCCACGCTCGACGCCGCCGTGACGGTCATGCTGCCGGCCACCGTGGGCGCCGGCCAGACGCCGCCCACGCTGACGGCGTCGGATCGCCAGGCGCTGGTCGAGTACCTGCGGAGCCTCTAGCCGACGCGGTTCCGGCGGCGCAGCGCCCCGAGCAGCAGCGCCAGCGCGAGGAACGCGCCCGTGACGCCCGGCCGCTCCGCGACCGCGCACGAGCAGCCGTTGACGCCGGGCTTCGCCACCTCGTCGCCGCCGGCACCGGTCACGCCGGTTCCACCCGAGCTCGTCGAGGCACCACCGGT
>DASYEX010000048.1:0-3279 GCA_036498765.1 Polyangia bacterium | reverse complement strand
TCGACCAGCTGGTTGAGGCGCACGACCTGACGGCGGATGGCGCCCAGACGCCGGCGCAATCGATCGTTGAGATCGATCGAAAGCAACCCCTCGGTCTGCAGGCTCAGCGTGGTGATGGGCGTGCGCAGCTCGTGGGAGGCGGCCGAGAGGAACTCATCCCGGGCCAGGATCTTCCGATTCAGCCCGGCCAGGATCTCCTCCTGCAGCGCGTTCCGCCGCCGCATCGCGGTCAGCTCCAGGCGGGTCTGGACCCGCACCAAGAGCTCGCGTTCGGAGAACGGCGTGACCAGAAAATCGTCGGCGCCCGCTTCGAGGCCGGCCAATACCGTTTCGCCTTGCCCCGCCGAGCGCGAAACGAGGATGAAGGGAACGTCCCGGGTCGCCCGATTGGCCCGCAGGAAGCGCGCCAGATCGATGCCGCTCATTCCCGGCACCTCGACGTTGGCGATCACCAGGTCAAACGAGGTGGCCTGGGCGCGGTCCCGGGCCTCGTCTCCGCGGTCCGTCAGCGTGACCGCCCACCGTGTCCCAAGGAGTGAATCGAACGTCGCCCGCGCGGCCGGGTCGTTCTCGACCACCAAAACGCGTGGCGCCGGTTCCAGTTCCGTCGACACGTCGGACAACGTGCAGCCTTGGAACCTTTCTCGCAACGCCGGTCGCTGTAAGCACGCGGCGCATTCAGTGCAGAGGCGGGGCCAGTTGGTCCCGCCGTCCGATCATCTTCTTTCACGGAGCTCCCGCTCCCGCGCTCGGCGCGCGGGATCCCTAGGGTGAAACAAACAAGAAAGCCGAGGCCGCAGGCGTCGCGTGAGGGAGCATTTCCGCGCGGCGCTGGCGACCTCGGCCGGTGCGTCCCCCGGAGGACGCCGGCGAATCAGAACTCGAACCCGACCCGGCCCGCCACGTTCCAGTTCTGCATCGAGTTGCTGGTGTTGGTCACCCGGTCGAACATCGTGTCGTTGAAGACCGCGCGGTAAGTGCCGCGGATGTCGATGAGGAACACCTGCGCCGGCCGGATCGAGATGCCCGCGCCCAGCGGTACGGTCCCCACGTCGTCGCGGGTCGAGATGTCCGAGGTGTTGACGTTGGTGTTGTAGATCTGGTACCGCGTCCAGCCCGCGCCGCCGAAGATGTACGGCTGCACCTTGTAGCTGGTGAAGTTCAGCCGGAGATCACCCTCGACGCCGTTTCCCATGAGCCGCGAGTTCGTCGACAGCCCCAACGCGTCGATGGTCTGGGTCGAGCCGATGTAGGCCCCCTCGATGGCGATCGGCAGCCGCGACCCGAAGGTCAGACGCGCGTCCCACGCGCCACCGGTGTTGACGTTGCTGCGGACCGAGCTGTCGATGAACCCGACGGCGCCGCCGCCGACGCTGGCCTCGATCCCCATCACCGAGGGCGGCGTGTCGTGGTGGGCGGCCGGCATCGGCGCCGGCTCATACATCGCCTCGGGCGGCGGCGCCACGGGCGCCGGCGGCGGCGTGACCGCGACCGGCGGAGCGGGCTGCGGCGGTACGATCGGCTCGGGCGGCGGCGGGACCGCTTCCGGCTCCGGCGCCGGCGGCGGTGGCGGAACCGCCTCGGCGACGGGCGCCTTGGGAACGTCGCAGGTCTTGACGTTCACGACGCGGGCGTCCGACAGATCCGTGGGGGCGGTCTCCTCCCCGTGGCCGGCGACCGTGATCTTGTCGGCGTTCACGCCCTTGCTCATCAGGAACTCTTCGGCGGCCTGAGCGCGCTTCTCGGAAAGGCGCTGGTTGGCGGCCGCGTTGCCTCGCTTGTCGGCGAAGCCTTCGAGGCGCACGGTGCGCTGATCGCCGTTTTGGACCCAGGTGGCGACGCCGGAGAGCGCGCCCTGTCCGTTGCGGTCGATCTCCGACGACCCGGTCTTGAAGTTGACCGTCACGCCGGACTCCTTGCAGACCGGCGCGGCCGAGGTATCCGCGGCCGAGCTGCCCGCGGCCGAGGTATCCGCGGCCGAGTTGCCCGCGGCCGAGCTGCCTTCGGGGCTGGCCCCTTCCATCGGCTCTGCGACGGCCACTCCGCCCACCATCAAAATGGCGAGCAGGGCGGCTCCCAGCCCCCGTCGCCACACTCTGTTGCCGTTTTCGCGCATGGTTCGTACCTCCCTGATCCCGAATTTGGGACCGACCCGCGGAGGCTCAGATCGAATACGCAGACGCCGCACAAAAATACTGACCGGTCCCAAAGTCAGGCCAGGGAATCAGCCCGCCTCCGATGGCCGCCTTGCTCCGCGGGGCGCAGGTTTCTCGCTGATGCGGCCGATTCATGGGCGAAGTCTGCGCGGCACGCGGAGTCTTCTCGCGCTCGTGGCGCTCGGCAGCCTGCTTCCGGCATGCGCGGCGCGGATCGGGCAGAGAGCCGCGCAGGGGGCGATGCAGACCATGCGCGAGGAGGCGGCCAACCCCACCGGGACGCCGGCCTCGCAGCTCGCCGCGGAGCGCGCCGTCAAAGGGGCCATGAGCGCGCTCGACGATCCCGAGCAGCAGGCGCGCATTCAAAAGATGATCTCCGAGGCCGTCGCGGCGGTGACCCGCACCATGGTCGAGGACGCCAGCGCCGAGCTCGTGGCTCAGCTCGGCCCCGACGGCTCAGGTCCTCTGGCGGTCAGCCTGTCGCAGACGGGCCAGCGTGTCTCGGCATCGGTCGCCGGAGGTGTGATTGGTGGCGTC
Source organism: Polyangia bacterium (assembly GCA_036498765.1). Lineage (GTDB taxonomy): Bacteria > Myxococcota_A > Polyangia > Fen-1088 > Fen-1088 > JADGRB01. The sequence continues at coordinate 586 of DASYEX010000048.1, read as the reverse complement.
GGCAGCGAGCTCGGCGGGCTCGCGCCCGAGTGTGACGGGCCGAACCGCGCCGCCTGCCTTCAACAACGGCTGCAAGAGACCACCCGCACCACCGCCGCTTCGTTCTCCAAGGGCGTGCGCGACAGCATCGGCTGGCAGCTCTTGCTGGTGGCCTTCGTGCTCGGCGCCGCCGGTGGCGCGCTCGGCTCCTGGCTGTGGTCGCTCCGCGCCGAGCGCCGTAGCCTCCGGGTGGCGTGAAAACCGGGACCCTCAGGGGGGGCGGGGCCCCGGTCGTCATCGGCCGCGCGTCAGGCGCTGTGGTGCGCCTGGATGGCGCGGACGACCTGCGCCCTGACCGCGTCCATGTTGAATGAGGCAGGTGGTTGCAGGGGCGGGAAGTCGACGAAGGTCTGGGCGGCCTTGGCCACCACCTCCTGCACGAAGACGAAGCGCCAGAATTCGTACTTGAACCATTCGGCCTGCTCGAGTGACTGGCCGAGGCCGGTGCGCTCGAACGGGTCGAGGCGGAGGTTGACGATCATCGGCCAGTCGACCTTCACCGTGCCGCCCATCCATCCGCCCGGCTGGTCGATGAAGCGGTACTTGT
>DASYEX010000047.1:0-2902 GCA_036498765.1 Polyangia bacterium | reverse complement strand
GTCGTCTGCGCGGCGCCCGCGTCCGTCGCCAGCGCGAGCGCGCAGACGAGGGAGGCGGAGAGCAAAGACACGCGGCGGAGCTTGGGCATGAGGTGTCTCCGTGTGACCCGGTCTTGTTTTGATACTTCAGGATAAATGAAGCTCGCTATCGCTCCGATGTTCGAACTATGGTCTCTTTGTGAAGACGCGGCGCGCGAGGACGCCCGGCCCGGACGGCGCGCTCTGGCGCCGCCAATCGTTCGAGGTCCTCACCTCGGACGTCGTCGCCGGGCAGCTGCCCGGCCCCGAGCCGCCCGCCTCCTGGGCGGCGCACCTGCGACGGCTGGTCGACGCCTCGCGCGCCCCCGTCGAGGGGCCGCCCTGGTGGACCCCCGGGGACGCGTACTTCGGCAACGTGGAGACCCGCACCGATCCGAGCGGCTACCGCTGGGACGGGATGCGGCGCCTCGGTCCGCGCGACCGCCCGCTGGTGTTCTTCCAGCTCACGCTGGCCGGGTGGGGGCAGTTCGAGCTTTACGGCAAGGCGCCGCGGCGGGTCTCCCCCGGGACGGGGTTCTTCGCCGTGGTCCCCTCGCGCCACCGCTACTACCTGCCGGCCGAGTCGCCCGGCTGGACGTTCGCCTGGATCGGCGTCTACCACCCTTACATCCTGGGCCGCATCGCCAAGCGCGTGGCGAGCGCGGGACCGCTGATCGTGACGCCGCCCTCGAGCCCGCTCGTCACCAGCACCATGCGCCTGGTCCGAGGCGCGTTCGAAAAGGATTTTCGCGACCGGCACGAGGTGGAGCTGGCGCTGTTCGAGTTTCTGCTGGCGTACGAGAGACGGCTCGACGAGATCCGAGATCCGGAGGGGGACCGCGAGCGGCTGCTCGAATGGCTGCGCGCGCGCGTCCTCGCCAGCCCGCGACGGCCGCCGGACGTCGATGAGGTCGCCGCCGAGCGGGGGATGAGCCGCAGTCATTTCAGCCATCACTTTCGGGCCCGCACCGGCCTCTCGCCGGCCAGGTACATGATGGAGGTGCGCGTCCAGGAGGCGGCGCGCGCCCTCTTGGCCCAGCGCACGCCGCTCAAGCAGATCGCCACCGACTGGGGGTTCGCCAACCCGACCCACTTCGGCAAGGTCTTCCGCCGGTTCCAGCACGCCAGCCCCGCGGCCTACCGGCGCTCGTTCGGCGGAAACTTTCTGTGACAACGACGACCGGGCCGGGACAATGACTCATACTGGACGCTCGTCGTTTTGCCCGTGCTGGGCACGACGCGTCACACGCTCCCCGCGCTTAGGAGTCCCATGAGATTGAAGGTCCTCGTCTCAGGCCTCGCGACTTGCTTGATCTTCGCCGGCTGCGCGGCGAACGTCGACTCCACCGGCTCCGGCGGAACGACCGCCACCGGGGGATCGACCGGGTCGGGGGGAACGACGGGCTCAGGAGGCTTGACGGGCTCGGGTGGCTTGACCGGCTCGGGTGGCTTGACCGGTTCAGGTGGGTTGACCGGTTCAGGGGGGACCACCACCAGCTCGGGCGGAACGACGGGCTCGGGAGGGGCGACCGCCACCGGCGGTACGAGCGGAGCGGCCGGGCGGGGCGGAGCGGCCGGGCGCGGCGGCGCGACCGGCACCGGCGGCGCGGCGGGCCGCGCCGGCACGAGCGGCACCGCCGGCGCGACCGGCTCGGGCGGCGGCACCAGCGTCGACGGCGGCATCGTCGATTGCACGGCCACCCTGCCGACCAGCGGCGGCACCACGAAAACCGGGAACAACGTCAACGGAACGTCCGACGGGCTCAACTACGGCATCTGGTCGAACAGCACGAACGGCGGCAGCATCACCGTTTTCCCGAACGCGCATGCCTTCTCCGCTTCGTGGAACAACAGCATGGACTTCCTGGCCCACGTCGGCCTCGATTTCAACACCTCCAAGGCCTACACCGCGTACGGAACGATCCAGGCGGAGTTCTCCGAGGTCAAGTCTGGGACGCCCGGCGGCTTCTCGTCGATTGGCATGTACGGCTGGATGCACAGCCCGTGCATCGAGTGGTACATCAACGAAGACTCGTACAGCACCTACGCCCCCAAGGGGAGCGTCTCGGTCATGGTCGATGGGGCGATGTACTACCTCAGCACGAGCCAGACGAGCGGAACGGGCGGCGCGAATGCCTGCGAATCCGGTCATACGGGCGCGTGGACAAACATCACGGCAACCCGAGCGACGCATCGGACGTGCGGGACGATCACGGTCAGCGACCACTTCGCCTCGTGGGCGGCGCAGGGCTGGAGCCTGGGAACGCTGTCGTCGGTTCACATCAACGTGGAAGTGGGCGGCGGTACGGGAACCATCGACTTCCCCGTCGCCAACGTCACGACCACCAGCAAGTAACGCCGCTCGGCGGCCCGCCGCCCGCAGGGGCGCGCCGCCCCCACCGGCAGCGGCGGCGCGACCGCACAGTTTGCCGAGCTCCTGGGGTCTGCCTCTTTGAAGGAGGACACCATGAGCACGGATCGAAAGAAGCTGGCCCTCGCCTACCTCGAGGCGGTCGCAAAACAGCAGTACGACCAGGTCGAGGGGGTCCTGGCCCCCGACCTCCGGTTCCGGGGCCCGGCGTCGTCGTTCGCCTCGGGCGAGGAGCTCGTCACGGCGCTCAAGCGCCTGGCCGCCATCCACGTCCGCAGCGACGTCCGGCGGGTCTTCGTCGACGGCGACGACGTCTGCGTCATCTACGACTTCGTGACCGACACGGCGGCCGGCGCGCTCCCCGCGGTCGAGTGGCTGCGGTTCGAGGGCGGGCGCATCTCGGCGATCGATCTCTACTATGATCGGCTGCCGTGGCAGACGGTCATGGCGGCGATCGCCGAGCGGGGCACGCGGGCAGCCGCGCAGCCGGTGGCCTGAGGATGAGCGCGGGCC
>DASYEX010000046.1:0-6517 GCA_036498765.1 Polyangia bacterium | reverse complement strand
GCAGACGGTCGACTGTCCGCCTGCACACCTTGGATACCGTCCCAGTACGAGATCCCAGAGGTGTTGTCGCCGCTGATCTTGCGGTTGTTGTTGATCGTCGTGATGCCGAGCTCGCCTGAGAACTGGAACCCGGCGTAGCCGAGCGTGTCGGCGGGCGTCAGTAAGCGTGGCGCGGCGACCACGCCGAGCTCGGACATCAGGCTCCGGAAGCGAGACTGGTCGTCCGCATAGCCGGCAGTGCCCGGCTGCAGACAACTGTTCACGGCCGCGCCGCTCGCGTCCGGCGCCGTCAGGCAGAGGTTGGATAGGTTGAGATCGTTCTTGCTGGCGCGCGCGGCACCCTGCCACGAAAGGGCGAGGCCGACGGCGAGGCCCAGGGCGAGAGGGAGGGGTAGCGGACGGCGCCGTCCCCGGAACGAGACCATTGCCGTGTACGGTACGGTTTGGCCTTCCAGAGTGTCAAGGCGGGTTCGATGAGATCGGGACCCTGACAGGGTCCCGCGCCCCCCGCGAGGAGGTCGGCCGGGCAAGGCCCGTCCGCCCTCACGCGATCAGCTCGGGTCCTTTTCAGGGTCGTCCCGAGGTCCTCCCGACGGGCCTCCAGTCGGGCCCGGAGGGCCGGAGGCGCCTTCGCCCGGTGCGGTTCGTCTGCTAGGTTCCGAGCGGCCCCATGCGCTCCCGTCTGACGACCCGCTTGCTCGCCGCTGGCGCCGTGGCTGGCCTGGCGATCGCCGCTATTCTCGTTCCCGGCCGCCGGTTCATGCTGATTGAAGCGGCGGTGGCCGGTCTTTTGGGCGTCGGCCTGGCTGATCTCTTCACCCTCGGGCTCGAGCGCCTGGTGGGGATGCGGTATCTGCATCGGGGCCGGCGGTCGGGCGGCGCGCGCGTGGCGCTTGCTGCGGGCATCGGTCTGATGGCCGTGGGGTTTGGCGTGTTCGCACTCGCGCGCGGCCATTCGAGGCCGCTCGAGACGGTGGCCGTCCTCGGAGTGCTCGCCGGGGGCCTCACCGTGGTGGTGGCCTTCCTGCTCCGGACGTTCTCCGTGTTCACCACCGTATCGACGATGGGCGTGGTGCTGGGGGTCGCCTCGCTGGTCGTGGTGCTGGGCGTGACGAGCGGATTCGAGCGCGAGTTCCAGGACAAGGTGCTGGCGCTGAACGCCCACCTCATCGTCATGCCCTATGGTGACGCCGACATCGATGGGCCCGAGATCACGGAGATCGAAACGCGTCTCAAAGGGATGCCCGGCGTCGTGCGCATGGCCAAGTTTCTCTTTTCGGCGGGCGAGGTGATGATCGGTCGGGTCGGCGCCAATCTCAAAGGGATCGACATCCAGCAGGGCGCCGACGACCTGCGCCGGTCGCTCGTCGCCGGGAGCGTCGAGGCGCTGGAGAAGCCCGCCGCCTGCGTGCTGCCGTCGGGGACACCCCGTAAGACCACGGACAACGTCGGGCGGATCGCGCTCGGCGCCGAGCTGGCACATCACCTCCACGTCGGCGTGGGCGACTGCATCTCGATCATGATCCCCTTCAGCTCCGGCGTCGGCGAGGCGCCGATCTCGTATCTGTTCAAGGTCGTGGGCCTGTTCCGAATGGGGTTCAACGAGTACGACACGCGCCTCGCGTACATCAGCATCACCGACGCGCACCGGCTGGCCAACGCCCGCCGGCTGGTCTCCGGCGTCGAGCTGCGCTTCTCCGATCCGATGATGGCGCTCAGCGCCGCGCCCGAGGTGAAGCGGCGGCTCGACGGACCCTACCGGATCATCGATTGGAAAGAGCTGAACCACAACCTCTTCATGGCGCTCACCATGCAGAAGGTGATCATCTCGCTCTTGCTGGTGCTGATCATCGTGGTGGCGGCGTTCAACATCATCGCCTCGCTCACGATGATCGTGCTCTCCAAGGTCCGCGAGATCGCCATCCTCAAGTCGATGGGAGCGCCCGCGGGGATGGTGGCCCGCGTCTTTCTGATCGGCGGGACCACCGTTGGCGGTGTCGGGACCGGCCTGGGGATCGCCTTCGGGCTGCTCATCTGCCTCCTGGCGCGGCTTTACGGCTACCCGCTCGATCCGAAGGTCTATCTCATCGGATCGCTGCCGGTACGGATTGCCGGTGGCGAGATCCTGGCGGTCGCCGCCGCGACGCTGGGGATCTGCTTCCTGGCGACGCTCTACCCGTCGCTTCGCGCCAGCCGTCTGCGCGCCGTCGACGGCCTCCGATACTCGTAGGGCTTACAGCTTCTGCGCGACGCCGGGCGGCGCTTGGGTGACATTTACAGGCGTGGCGTTCTTGTCCGCGTCGTACTTCGAGGGGCACTTGGCCATGATGCCGTCCGGGATCACCGACAGCTGATTGTCGGCGGTGAGCGTCCCCTTGGCCACCACCTCGGCCCCGTCCTTGAACGTGTCCGGGACCAGGCCGTTGTAGGTGGCGGTGATGATCGCCGGGGCCCGCGGCGGGCGGCTCTCGATCTTGAACCGGTAGAGCAGCGTCCCCTTGGCTTGCTCGATCGATCCGGCGACGACGTTGCCGTGGACCTGCAGCTTCTTGCCGCGCCAGGTGTCGGCGTTCGACGTCACTTCGTCGACGTGCTTGTAATATTCGGCCCCGGCCTTCATCGACGAGTTCAGCAGGTAACCGACGCTGCCGGCCACCACCAGAACCGTCACGACGATCTTGATAGCCGTGCCGCGGGCGACCGGGGCGGAGGGGGACACGCCGCTCATCCCGCTAGGGTAGCGCGCCAGGCGCCCGATTCAACGTCTTTAGAGCGGGGCGCCAATCTGGTGGAAATAGCGGCAGAACATCTCCATCCCGCCGGCGGCCTGCCCCCAGTCGAAGTTCTCGTTGATGGCGTGGTACCCGTGCTCGGGGAGCGAGAGGCCGAGGAAGATCACCGGAGCCTTCAGCAGCCGCTGCATCGTCAGCACGGCGCCGATCGAGCCCCCTTCGCGGACGAAGGCCGGCTCTTTGCCGAACGTCGCGCGCACCGCCTTGGCCGCCGCCTCGTGGTACGGGCCGCCGATCGGCGCCAGATACGGGGCCAGGGATGCTTCGTGGGTGACGACCGCGTCGGGGAGCCGCTTCTTCACGAACGCCTTGATGAGCTTGAAGACCTTGTCGGGATCTTGATCCGGCACGAGGCGCGTCGACAGCTTGGCCTCGGCGCGGTGCGGGACGATCGTCTTGATCCCCGGGCCCGTGTAACCGCCCACCAGCCCGTGGACCTCGAGCGTCGGCGCAGCGATGAGTGCCGCCAGCGCATCGACGTCGCTGCGCATCGGCCGGAGGCTGCGGAGCTCGTGCGCGGCGGCGAAGCGCTTGCGGGAGAAGCCGGCGCGCCCGAACGCCTTCTTCTCGGCCGAAGAGATCTTGCGAACGCCCGAGGTGAAGCCCGGGATCTTCACCTTCCCTGAGCGGGCGTCGTACATCGCCGCGATGAGCGCCGCCAGCTCACCGATCGGGTTGCGCGCCACACCGCCGGTCGTGCCGGAGTGAACGTCCTTGGCACCGGTCTCGAGCGCGATCGTGAAACCCATCAATCCGCGCAGCCCGTACGAGATCGACGGGTGGCCGGCGGCGGTCCAGATGGTGTCCGACACCACGACCGAGTCAGTGGTGAGCGGCGCCCGCCCGGCCGCGGTGTCGCCGGCGATCGCCGCCGCCAGGCCGGCCGCGAAGTTCGGGCTGCCGATCTCCTCCTCCAGCTCCCAGAGAAACTGGATGTTGACGCGCGCCCCGGTCTCGAGCGCCAGGCGCGCGCCGTAGTAGGCCGCCAGCGCGGGCCCCTTGTCGTCGGTCGTACCACGCGCGAACCAACGGCGCTGGCCACCCGGCTCCTCGGCCGAGGTCATCGCGAACGGCGGCGTCCGCCAGCCGTCCCCGGCCTCCGCGGGTTGCACGTCCAGGTGGTTGTAGATCGTCACCGTCGGGAACGAGGGGTCCTGGATGAAGCGGCCGAGCAGCAGCGGGAAGCCGCCCGTATCGATGACGTCGACACGCCCGCCGGCCTCACGCAGGTACCCGCTCGCGAGCGCGATGCAGGCGTCCATCTCTCCGCGGCGGCCTGGATCCATGCTCACCGTCGGAACCCCGACCAGCGCGCCCAGCCGCTGCTCGAATTCGGTCTGGAGCTCCGCCACCCGCTGCCGCACGCGCGCGTTGTCGATCATGTTCGGATCCTTATCACTTCGTGGCCGGGCGGCGCAGTTGGCCGATGAGGTGCGGCAACTCAGGGGCGATGAGCTCGCGCACCGCCAATTCGATTGCGGCCGGAGATCCCGGCAGCAGGAAGATCGGAATGCCCTCCGCCACGCCCGCCTCGGCGCGCGAGAGCATCGCGGCCGCACCGACCTGCCGGAACGAGAGCATGCGGAACAGCTCGCCGAAACCCGGGAGTCGCCGTTCGAACAGCGGGCTCACCGCTTCCGGTGTCCGGTCGCGTGGTCCCAAGCCGGTCCCGCCGGTAATCAGCACGGCGTCCGCGACCTCCGGTCGCGCCAGGGCCGCCACACGCGTACGCATCTGCGTCGGATCCTCGACCAGCAGGAGCTCTTCGACGATGGTGAAGCCTGCCTCGCCGCAGAGCCGGGCCAGAAGCCGTCCCCCTTCGTTGGTCGCGGGCGTGCGGCTGTCCGAGGCGGTCACCAGGGCCACGCGGATCGAGGCGGGCCGCGGCGACCTCGCCTTGTGCTCTCCGGCCGGCCCCTCGTCCGACATCGCGGCCGGTTAGAGGGCCAGCAGGCCCGCGACCAGCCCGCAAGCGCCGAGGCCGACCAGGCCGAGCGGTGCCCCGCGCCAGCCGCGCGCGGCCAACCGCGCCGTCGTCCGCGCGAACAGCACCCCGCAGAGACAAGGGGCCATGAGGAAGCTGACCGTCCCCATCCCGCTCGTCACCATCCAGCGCGGCGCGTGCGCGAGCTGCCAGGCCTTGAACACGACCGCCGCGCCCAGCCCCCACCCGAGGACGAACGTCCCAACCGCCAGCACGAGATAGGCGGGAAAACGGGGACGCGCGTGCGAGGCGGAGCAGCCGTCGATCACCGGCCGAGCATGGCGCGCCACACGCGTTGACGCAAGGGAGGGCGCGTGGCACAACCGAACGATGTCGATGCTGGACGCCGTCAAAACCAGGGTGGTCGGTCAGGCCATGCGCTTCATGAGCGATCCACGCGTCTCGCGCATGCTGGGGGACCAGCGGGTCATGAACGTGGCGATGAAGGCGGTGGGGGTCGGCGGCTCGATCAAGGCGGAGCTCGACCGAGCCACGCGCTTCGCGGCGGGTGTGCTGGGGTTTGCCACCCAGGAAGAGGTGTCGGCGCTCCGTTCGACGATCCAGTCCCTGGAAGACAACCTGGCGATCATGGAGTCCCGAGCCGTCCACAACGGCGCGGCCACGACGCACGGCGCCGGACGCTGAGCCGGGCCGCCTAACCTGTCGCGTGCCGCCCGGGTCCGCCCTCTGGGGAGCGCGCCAGTCACTATGTCGAGTCAGCTCAAGCTCCTGAAAACAGCGATGCCGGCCGACGACGAGACCCCAGACGAGGTTCTGGCGACCCGCGCGCAGCGCGGCGACCGGGTCGCGCTCGGGTTGCTCGTCCAGCGCCATCAACGGGCCCTCTTCGCGCTCTGCCTGAGGTACGTGGGGGACAAGGACGAGGCAGCCGATCTGGTCCAGCGGTCGTTCGTGCGCGCCATGGCCAAGATTGGTGATCTGCGCGACGCGGCGGTCTTCCGGTCCTGGCTGCTTCGGATCGGCGCTCACCTCGCGCTGAACCACCTGCGTGACCACGCTCGCTTCGTCTCCGACGACGGCGAGGACGAGCGCCCGAGCGACCCGGAGCGCCCGCTGACGCCCCCGGCGCTCGAGCGGATCGAGGCGGCGGAATCTTCGGAGGCGCTTCGCGATGCGGTGAGGACCCTCCCCACCAAGCAGCGGATGACGCTGGAGCTGCGCATCTACGAGGACCTGCCCTTCCGCGAGATCGCTTCGGCGCTGGACATCAGTGAGGGAGCGGCCAAGGTGAACTTCCACTACGCGGTCCGCAAGCTGCGCACCGTGCTGGGCCCGGAGCCCGACGGCGCTTCCCGACGCGGGAGGGGACGATGAGCCTGCACGACGAACGGTCCGAGCTCTGCGCGCGCGTCCTCGATCGCCTCGTCGAGGGACAGGAGCAAGGACATGAGATCGGGCGCCAGGTGGACGACGGCGGCGATCCGGTCCTCGCCGAGCACCTCGGATCGTGCGTGACTTGCTTCCGGGCGATGACCGAGCTGCGGGACGCGCCGCGCGTGGCGGAGGCCCTGCGCGTGGAGACCCCCGCGCTGCCGCGCGCCGCCGATCCATTTTGGGAGGAGCTCGCGGCGCGCACGACGGACGCGGTAGAGGCGGCGCTCGACGCCGCTGTGGCGCCGAAGCGAACCGCCCCGGCAACGAGAGAGGCGCGCGCGCGGCGTTCGGTGGGGTCGCGCGCGCGGATGGTCTCGTTCGCGGCGACGCTGGCGGCGGCCGCCGC
>DASYEX010000045.1:0-23112 GCA_036498765.1 Polyangia bacterium | reverse complement strand
CGAGGCGTGGCACTGACCGCCGCTGTCGCAGCAGCCGCTGGGGCAGGAGGTCGCGTCGCAGACGCAGTCGCCGGAGCCGTTGCACGCGTGACCGGTCGGGCAGGTCTTGCACGCGGCGCCAGCCACGCCGCAGGTGGAGGTGCTCGAGGCGGGGCACTGACCGCCGCTGTCGCAGCAGCCGTTCGGGCAGGAGGTCGCGTCGCAGACGCAAGCGCCGGAGCCGTTGCATCCTTGACCGGTCGCGCAGGACTTGCAGGCAACCCCGCCAACGCCACAGGCGGAGTTGCTCGAGGTGCGGCACTGGCCGGTGCTGTCGCAGCAGCCGTTCGGGCAGGAGGTCGCGTCGCAGACGCAAGCGCCGGAGCCGTTGCAGCGCTGGCCGGTGGCGCAGGCCGCGCAGGTGCCGCCGCCGACGCCGCAGGCCGACAGGCTCTCGGTGGTGACGCAGCCCCCGCTGCTGCAGCAGCCATTCAGACAGGAGGTCGCGTCACAGACACAGGTGCCGCTGCCGTTGCACTCCTGCCCGCCGGGGCAGGCCTTGCAGGCAGCCCCACCCACGCCGCAGGTGGAGCTGCTCGAGGTGTGGCACTGACCGCTGCTGTCGCAGCAGCCGTTCGGGCAGGAGGTCGCATCGCAGATGCACGTGCCCTGGGCGCTGCACTCTTGGTTCGCGCCGCAGGCGAGGCACACGCCGCCGTTCGCGCCGCAGTGCGGAGTACTGGAGCCAACACACTGGCCACTCGAGCAGCAGCCGCCGCAGCTGGTGCCGCCGCAGCCGCACGCGCCCGACATGCAGGCCTGTCCGGACGCACACGTGCCGCAGGCGGTCCCGTTGGTTCCGCACGCGGTCGCGTTCTGCTGCGCAGAAAGGACACAGGTCGTCCCCTGGCAACATCCCCCTGCGCACGAGGTGGTGGTGCAACCGCAGGTGCCGCTGGCGCCGCAGGCCTGTCCCGAGCCGCAGGCCGCGCAAGCGCCGCCGGCGGTCCCGCACTGGCCGCCGGTCTGGGAGGCGTAGGGGATGCAGGCGCCGGTCGCGCTGCAGCAGCCGTTCGGGCACGACGTCGCGTCGCAGACACATGCTCCGTGGGTCGTGTCGCAGCGCTGGCCCGTGGTACAGGCGACGCAGGCCGCTCCGTTGGCGCCGCAAGCGGTGTCGGTCGTGGTGACACAATGACCGCCCGAACAGCAGCCGGTCGTGCACGAGGTCGTGCTGCAGGAGCACTGTCCGGCTGTGCACTGTTCACCGGGGCCGCACGCCGCGCACGCCTGCCCGCCCTTGCCGCACGCCGAGACGGTGGTGGTCGTGACGCACACGCCGTTTGCGTCACAACACCCGGTCGGGCAGGTGGTGGAGGAGCAGGCGGGGCTGCCGCCGCCCTGGCCACCAGCGCCGGCGGAGCTGCCGCCGCCCCGGCCACCAGCGCCGGCGGAGCTGCCGCCACCCTGGCCACCAGCGCCGGCGGAGCCACCTCCGCCCGCGGCGCCGCCGATACCACCGTGACCGCCGAGGTCACCGGTACCTGCGTGGCCTCCCCCTCCTGCGTGGCCTCCCCCTCCTGCGGCGCCGCTGGCACCTCCGCTTGCGCCGCCGGCGGCGCCGTGGCCCGCCATATTGGCGCCACCGTCCTGTGCGTCGTAAGGCCGCCCGGTCGAACAACCGGCCACGACGAGAAGGGCTCCGAGACCCAGGGCACGAGACAAACCAGACGCCATCGGTTTCACGGGACCCCCCTTTAGACCAAGCGAAGCGCGCAGGACAGACCCAGCATGGAAAAAGAGGGAGCGCACAGGCAATCCTCAGCGCGGGCCAGCCCGCCGCCAGCTCGGTCGCCGGCCCGAGTCGGTGCCGGCCCCGTCGCTATCCAGCGAGCAATTTCCATTTTAGGGGGCCAAAGGTAGCGAATGGATCATTCGAGTGTCAACCGAACGATCCGGACGCCTGTTTATTCCAGGGAGCGGGGCGGTACGCTGGCCGGCCGCTTGCACTTATTCAGCGCGCGGTCCCGACCGACGCGGCGAAGGAGACGCCGATCGCTCTCGAGCCTCAAGGCGACCGACTTCGAGATGATCGACGGCGGCCCGCGCTTCACCTGGAGCGACTACAAGTACCAGCGCACGCCGGTCACGAATTGAGGGGCGGCTGCCGCTGGCGACCGCCAACTCAAAGGTCAATCGATGGCGCGACGCCTCAGCCTCTGATCGCCGTTCGCGCCCGAAGACCGTGACTTTGCGCTCTGATTGGCTCGGACGAGGAGCGTATACTGGTCGTCCGCACGATCGTCGGGGTCGATGGCGTGCCCCTAAGAAGGGGGAGCCTCGACGAAGAAGGTCAGGGGGGGCCGTGGCGAAGCATGCTTTTCTGGTTGGTTTGCCGCGAGCGACCGTTCTCGCGCTGATCTGCGCGTCCTGCTCGGGCGGCTCATCCGGTGGTGACAACGGCGCGACCGGCGGCGCGAGCGCGACGGGCGGTTCTCCGGGCGCCGGAGGGAGCTCGGCGACGGGCGGTAGCCCGACCGGTGGTGCGGGCGGGCAGGGGGGCGGGGGAACGCATGCGAGTGGCGGAAGCGGAGCAGGCGGAGGGGTCGTGGCAACGGGCGGCGGCAGCGGTGGATCCGGAACGGGGGGCGGTGCTGGGAACGCGGGGATTGGCGGCAGCGCTGGCCACGCGGGAACGGGCGGCAGCGCTGGCCACGCGGGAACGGGTGGGAGCGCTGGCCACGCCGGGACTGGCGGCGGCGCCGGGCAGGCGGGAACGGGCGGGAACGCGGGGCAACCGGCGACGGGGGGCGCTACCGGTTCAGGCGCCGCCGGCGGCAGCGCGCAGGCTGGGCCGTACCTGTTCCCGGCGAGCTCGACGATCTACCAGGACATCTCGGCGGCCGCGGTCGACGGCGGGTGGACCGCGATCATGAGTGCGCTCGACGCGTCGGGGTGGGGGAGCGGGCTCGGGATCGACGTCTCGTTCACGATCCTCACCGCCGACACGAGCGTCGCGCGACGCTCATTCACGTCCAGCGGTGACGAGCCGGACTGCGACACGGCGCCGATCCCGGTGCCGGCGGGCGGGAACATCGAAGGGAATCCGGACTACCACTGCGCGGACGGCGGAGACTGCCATCTGCTCGTGTATCAGGGGACGAGGCTTTACGAGCTCTATGCGGCCGACATCTCGGGCGGCGCGGCGACGGGGGGGACGTTCACTGGGAGTTGCGAGGTGGTCTGGGACCTGACGCACGACTACTGGCAGCCGATGTCGCCGCCGACGTTCGGGCGCGGCGATCACTGCAACGGCGCCGACGCGGCGGACCTGCCGATGGCGGCGCTCATCCTGACCAGCGCCGACGTGACCTCGGGGCAGATCAACCACGCATTCCGGTTCACGATCTCGAACACGCTCATGCAGAGGGGCGTCTACGTCCACCCGGCCACGCACATCGGCAGCCCGGGCGCCACGGGGCCGACGTTTCTGCCGTACGGCGCGCGGCTGCGGCTGCGCGCCGACTACGATCTGACCAAGCTGCCCAGCGACGCCGCGCGCACGGTGGCGCGGGCGCTGCAGAAGTACGGCATGTTCCTGGCCGACGGCGGCAACCTGTTCCTCAGCGCCGCCGTCGGCGTTCAGAACGTCATCTCCACCTCGTCGCTGCGCGGGCTCAAGGCGACCGACTTCGAGATGGTCGATGGCGGTCCTCGGTACACCTGGAGCGACTACCGGTGCCAGCGGACGCCCGTGACCAACTGAGGCGCGACCAACTGATGGGCGCGGTTGGTCAGTAGGGCATGCCGGCGATCGGCATCGCCAGCTTGAACACGCCTCGCTGGGTCGTCCCCGCGCCCTGGACGGTGATGTAGAGCGTCTTGTGGTCGCTGCCGCCGAACGCGAGGTTGGTCAGCTGGCCACCACCGGGGATACCGGTGATCGTCGCCAGGTGGGTCCCCGCGCCGCCGGGCGAGCCGCCGAAGCTGACCACGTCGATGTCGTGCGTGTTGACCCGGACGATGTAGAGGTCGCCCGCGCAGTCGATGGCCATCCCGTCGGTGGCGTTGTTGTCCAGGTTGCTCGCGTCGACGTGCGTGGCGGTCGTCCCGATCGTCCCGTCGGTGTTGACGGCGTACGAGTAGACGCCGCCACCGTGGCCGACGTAGAGCGTCTTTTGGTCGAGGGACAGCGTGATGCCGTTGGGGTTGCTGAGGCTGCTGAGCAGCTCGGTGGCCGTCGGAGAAGCGCCCGGCGGCACCATGTAGACGCCCGTCGTCGACTGCGGGGTGGGGCTGGGCGCCTGGAAACTCGGGTCGGTGAAGTAGATCGTCCCGTCGTTGCGGATGGTCAGATCGTTGGGCGAGTTGAAGCGGTGGCCCATGTACGAGCTGATGATCGTTGTCTTGGTGCCGCCCGGAACGGAGTAGCTGACGATGCCGCCGACGCCGTGGTTGGCGGTGACCAGGTTGCCGTTTCCGTCGACCGCCATGCCGTTCGAGCCCGAGTCGCCGCCGCCACCCGAGGGATAGAACTGGGTGACGGTGTCGCTCGAATCGATCTTCAGGATGCGGGCCGGCGGCGGGTTGTTGGTGGTCATCTCCGAGAAGTAGAGGGCGTTGCCGATCCAGACCGGCCCCTCGACGTTTGTGAAGTTGTTGCCGCTGTTGTTGAAGGTGTCCGACGGCGGCGCGCCGTTGATCTTCGTCGCCGTGCTGCCAGCCGGGATCGCGCCGGCGGCCGGGCTACTCGTGCCGGACGGGCAGGTGTACGGCGTAAAGCCGGAGCCGCTGCCCGCTGCGCCGCCGCTGCCGGAGCCGGCCGCGCCCCCGCTGCCGACGGAGCCGCCGGAGCCACTGCCGCCCGCGCCGTTGCCGCCTGTAGCGCTGCCGCCCGAACCATTGCCGCCCGAGCCGTTGCCACCGGTGGCGGAGCCGCCCGAGCCCGTCGCGCCGCCCGAGCTGACGGAACCGCCGGAGCCGTTGCCGCCCGATGCGCTGCCACCGGAGCCATTGCCGCCCGAGCCATTTCCGCCGGAACCGCTGCCACCTGAACCGTTGCCTCCGGATCCATTGCCGCCGCTCCCGGTCAGGATCACGTTGCCGCCGGAGCCGGTTGAGCCGCCGCTGCCCCCGCCGCCGTTGCTGGCGCACGCCAGAAAAACACACGGCGCCAGCGAGGCGAGCAGACGAATCCTCCGGGAAGCGAAGACCTTAAGCATCCCGCAAATCTATCATGGGCGTACCGATCCCATGCCCGCCCAATCCGTGTTATGAAACTGGGCCTCGGTGCCGTGGCCAAGTGGTAAGGCAAGGGTCTGCAAAACCCTCATTCCCCGGTTCAAATCCGGGCGGCACCTCCGACAGTTCTAGAAGGACAGTTTGCCGAGGACGCGCGGGCCGGCGGCGCCGGTAACGGCGGGCACGTTGCCGGCCGCGCCGAACAGGGTCTGGTTGGCGAGGACGGCGAAGGCGATGGCCTCCTTGGCCTCGGGGTCGACGCCCAGCGCCGTGGTGCTCTGCACGGGGATGGGGGCGAGCAGCTCGACCAGGTGGCGCATCAGCGTGGGGTTCAGCGCGCCGCCGCCCGAGATGTAGACCTCGTCGGGCATCGCGGGCAGCGCCTCGCGGTAGCTGCGGGCGATCGCCTCGGCGGAGAAGCGGGTCAGCGTCGCGAGCAGATCGTCCTTGCGGTCGTTGAAGCGGGCCAGGAGGGGATAGACGAACTCCTTGCCGAAGTCCTCGCGGCCGGTCGACTTGGGTGGGGGCTGCGCCAAATAGGGGTGGCGGTGCAGCTCGGCCAGGAGGCCGGCGTCGATGCGGCCGCGCGCGGCGCGCAGGCCGTCGCGGTCGAAGGCCTCGGCGCCGTCGGAGGCGGCGCGGGCCACGGTGTCGAGCGGCATGTTGCCGGGGGCGTTGTCGAAGGCGATCAGGTCGGCGAGGCGATCGCCGACCAGCGTGACGTTGGCGATGCCGCCGATGTTCTGCAGGGCGCGCTTGCGGCCGGGGGCGTGAAACAGCAGGTGGTCGGCCAGCGGCACCAGCGGCGCCCCTTCGCCGCCAGCGGCGACGTCGCGGACGCGGAAGTCGCTGACCACCGGGCAGCCGGTCCGCTCGGCGATGACGGAGGCTTCGCCGATCTGCAGCGTGGCGCCGATCCGGCCGGCCGAGCGCGGGTGGTGGACCGCCGTCTGGCCGTGCGAGCCGATGAGGTCGACGCCGGCGAGCGGCACGCCGGCCACCGCGGCCACCTCGCAGGCCGCCTCGGCGAACGCCTCGCCGAGCAGCACGTCGACGTCGCACAGCTCGGAGGCGCTGGCGTCGGACAGGCGGAAGATCCGCTCGCGCAACGGGCGCGAGAACGGCTTGCTGACGAAGGCGTGCGTGGTGAGGCGGGTGGTGTCGTCGACGCCCGCGATGGCGCAGAGCGCGGCGTCGGTTCCGTCGGCGCTGGTCCCGGACAGCAGGCCGATCACCAGCCGTTCGCGCTTCGCGCGCGCGGCGTTGAGGCGTGCCAGGGGGGGCCGGTCGATCATTCGTGGGACCCCTGGGAGGGTTCCCGCCACGCGCCGCCTTCCGTCGGACCCGAGGTCATGGCGCCTCGACGGGGACGCGCACCGGCAGGTCGCCGACGATCGCCCGCAACGAACCCTTGTGGGTGACGATCAGCTCGCGGGCGCGGGCTGCCGAAACCCCCGCGTGGTGCATGACCAGCGCGACCTTGGCTCTTCCCGCCTTCTCCACCAGCTTGCGTGCCGCCGCTTCGTCGAGGTCCGAGAACGACCGCACGATCCGGATCGCGCGCGCCCACAGCTTGGCGTTGGTCGGGCGAACGTCGACCATCATGCCGGCGTAGGTTTTCCCCAGCAGCACGAAGGCGGCGGTGGAGATGGCGTTGAGGGCGACCTTGGTGGCCGTCCCCGCCTTGAGCCGCGTCGAGCCGGCGATCACCTCAGGCCCGGTGCCCAGCGCGACGACGACGTCGACCGTGACGTCGCCGGTCGCGGCAGCGGGGGCGCAGGTGACGAAGATGGTCGCCGCGCGCCGGAAGCGCGCGTACTCGAGCGCCGCGCGCACGAAGGGCGTCACGCCCGAGGCGGCCACGCCGCAGACGACGTCGGCGGGGCCGACGGCCACCCGCCGCATCCGTTGCTCGGCCTCGCGCACATTGTCCTCGGCCCCTTCGACCGACTTGGTCAGGGCGGCGGGGCCGCCGGCGATGATGGGGACCACCAGCGACGGGGGGACGCCGAAGGTGGGGACGCACTCGACGGCGTCGAGCGTTCCCAGCCGGCCCGAGGTGCCGGCGCCGACGTAGACCAGCCGCCCCCCGGCCGCCAGCTTGTCGGCGACCAACCGGGCGGCGCGGCCAATTTCTGCGCATTGGCCGCGGGCCGCCGCGATGGCCTTGGCCTCCTCGGCCAACATGAGCCCGGCGATCGCCTCGGGGGCGAGGGTGTCCAGCTTGGCGGCGCGCGGGTGGACCGCTTCGGTGGGGAGCCGGGCAAAGTCCGATGGAGATCGGGGGCGCGGAGAGGGGCCCCCGGCCCCCTCGCGAACAACCTCGCGCGGGGCAGCCGCGCTCGTTTCACGCGCCGCCGTTCGTCGAGGCCCGGGCATGGGCGTCATCTTAGCGTTGGCGACGATGTCGCGCTAACTGAGGCCCAGGACGGAGCGCATGTCGTAGAGCCCCGGCTCGCGGCCGGCGACCCAGAGGGCGGCCCGCACGGCGCCCACGGCGAAGGTGTCGCGGGTAGACGCCCGGTGGGTGA
The DNA here is from genome assembly GCA_036498765.1 of Polyangia bacterium. Classification (GTDB taxonomy): domain Bacteria; phylum Myxococcota_A; class Polyangia; order Fen-1088; family Fen-1088; genus JADGRB01. The sequence continues at coordinate 15,361 of DASYEX010000045.1, read as the reverse complement.
TCTCCAGCCGATCGCCGTTGCCCAGGAAGAAGACGGTGTGGTCGCCCACCACGTCGCCGCCGCGGATGGTCTGGACGCCGATCTCACTCGGCGCCCGCGGTCCGATGTCGCCGTGGCGTGCGTAGCGGCCGGCCGTCGCCAGCTCGCGTCCGGTGGCGCTGGCCAGCGCCTCGGCCAGCGTGAGGGCCGTCCCCGACGGGGCGTCGTGCTTGGCGCGGTGGTGCGCCTCGAGGATCTCCAGGTCGTAGCCGGGGCCGAGCGCGCGGGCCGCGTCGGCGATCAGCTTGAGCATGACGTTGATGCCGACGGAGTAATTGGCGGCGAACACGATCGGAACCTTGAGCGCCGCGAAGTCGATCGCCGCGCGCGCGTGCGTGCCGAGGCCGGTCGTGCCGATCACCAGCGCGGCGCCGGCGGCGGTGGCGGCGACGGTCACCGACTCGGTGGCGCTGGCCGTGGTGAAGTCGATCCAGACGTCGGCCGCCCCCTTGGCGGGCAGCGCAGAGCCGATGATGACGCCCGCGGCCTCGAGCCCCGCGCGCAGGCCGGCGTCGGCGCCGATCGCCGCGGCGCCGGCGCGCTCGGTGGCGGCCGTCAGGACCACCTCGGGCCCGGCGGTCTTGACCGCGCGGGTGAGCGCCCGTCCCATCCGGCCGTCGGCGCCGAGCACGGCGATGCGGACGGGGTTCGCCGGGGCCATGGCTAGAGGAGGCCGAGCTCTTTGAGCTGCGCCTGCAGCTTGTCGCGGAACTGCGGCGCCAGCGGGTAGAGCGGCGGCCTGATCTCCTCGGCGATCCGTCCCATCATGGCCAGCGCGGTCTTGACCGGGATCGGGTTGGCCTCGACGAACAGGCCCTCACCGAGCGGGAGGAGCCGATAGTGCAGCTCGCGGGCCTTCTTCCAATCGCCGGCCGTCGCCGCGTCCCACATGGCGCTCATCAGGGCCGGGGCGACGTTGCTGACGACGGAGATGACCCCGCGCGCGCCGACGGCGAACAGCGGAAAGGCGGTGGCGTCGTCGCCGGAGAGCACCGCCAGGCGATCCCCCGTGCGGGCCAGAATCTGCGAGGCGCGCAGCACCGAGCCGGTCGCCTCCTTGACGCCCACCACCTGCGGCAGCTCGGCGAGGCGGGCGATCGTCTCGGGGAGCAGATCGCACGCGGTGCGGCCGGGGACGTTGTAGAGCACGCTCGGCAGCGGGGCCGCCTCGACGACCGCCTTGAAGTGGCGGTAGAGGTGCTCCTGACCCGGGCGGTTGTAGTAGGGGGTGACCAGCAAGAGGCCGTCGGCGCCGACCTTCTGGGCGGCGAGCGACATCTCGATCGTCTCGCGGGTCGAGTTCGAGCCGGTTCCGGCGATCACCGGGACCCGCTTCTTGGCCGCCTCGACCACCAGCTGGATGACCCGCAGGTGCTCTTCGTTGGTGAGCGTCGGCGACTCGCCCGTCGTGCCGACGGGGACCAGGCCGTCTACGCCGCCGGCGATCTGCTCGTCGCAGAGGCGGCGCAGCGCCTCCTCGTCGACGGCGTCGCCGCGCAGGGGCGTCACGAGCGCAGTGATGACTCCGGTGAACATGGCGACCACGTATTTATCACATCCGAGCAAAGCTCGGCTCCGCCCACGCGATCACACCTCAGGCGATTCGGTCGGGAAACCGAACCAGGGGGACGAAGCCGCTTTCACCGACGCGGCCGGCGGCGGCGCGGACGCCGCAGAGGTTCTCGGCCGCGAAGTTGGCGCGCCCGTGCGCGGCCGCGAGTGGCAACGTGCGCGGCTCGGTCTCGATCCCCTGGGGGCCGCGCCGCAGCAGCAGAACCTGGAGGGTCGGGCTCGCGACGTCGGGCGGCAGCCGCCACTCGATCTCGACGTCCCCCCCGCGGTCGGTCACGCGCAGACCCGGAACCTCGATGGGCGCGAGCGACGGATCGCGCGCCAGCTCGGAGATGCGCGTCTCGTAGCGGAGGCGGACGCTCGGGTCGTCCGTCACCTCGGCGAGGCGCCGGAAGATCCCGATCGCCTGATCGGTGAGCCCCTGTCGGGCGCACAGCTCGGCCATCGTCTCGGTGTCGAACACTTCAATCGGACACTAGCTCGCGGACGCGGCTCACGTCTGCATGAATTTGCTGGATCAGCGCGTCGATCGTGTCGAATCGCTGCTCGTCACGCAGGCGGTCGAGGATCTCGAGCCGCAGCCGGCGGTCATAGATGTCGCCCTCGTAGTCGAGCAGGTGGGCCTCGACGCTGATGGGCGCGTCCGGGCCGGTGAACGTCGGGTTTCGGCCGATGCTGAGGGCAGCGCGATGGACCGCGCCGGCCTCCGGGCCGTCGAGGATTCGAGCTCGCGCCGCGTAGATCCCCAGCTTCGGCACCAGCTCCCCGTCGGGGACCAGGTTGGCGGTGGGAAAGCCCAGCGCCCGGCCGCGCGCCGCGCCGCGTACGACGCGCCCCTCCACTTCGAGCGCTCGGCCGAGCAGCTTCGCCGCGGCGGCGACCTGGCCCGCGGCGCAGAGCTCTCGCACCCGCGTCGACGAGCAGGGGAGGCCGTCGACGCTCACCGGCGGGATCACCGCCACCCCCAGCCCCAGCGCGCCGCCCAGCTCGCCCAGCCGGGCCACGGTGCCGGTGCGGCCACGTCCGAAGCTGAAGTCGTACCCCACCACCACGTCTGCCGCGGCCAGATCCTGCACCAGCACACGGCGAACGAACTCCTCCGCCTCCATGGCCGCGAACGCGCGCGTGAACGGCTCGACCACGGCGATGTCGATCCCCGCCTCGGCACACAGCTCCAGGCGGCGCTCGAGCGACATGATGAGCGGCGGGGCCTTGGCCGGCGCGAAGAGGCGCGCGGGATGCGGCGTGAACGTCAGCACCGCCGACGGCCCGCCCCGCCGGGCGGCGCGCGCCCGCGCCTCGGCGAGCAGCGCCTGGTGCCCGAGGTGAACGCCGTCGAAATTGCCGATGGCCACCGCCAGCCGCGGGTCTCCCAACGGCCGCGCGGCGGCGAAGGCGGCGGAGCCGGGAAAGAGCTTCACGCCCCCTCGCCGGCGCGAGGGGCCAGCATCGCGCTCACCAGGTCGACCAGCGTCTCGAGCTCGAACGGCTTCTCCAGGATCCGCGCGTGTGTCACGCCGAGCGCGGCGCGGCGGTTGCGGGGTACCCCGGTCATGAGCGCCACCGGCGTGCCCGGGAAGATCGCCTCCAATTCGCCGGGGAGGCGATCGGGACCGGCCGAGCCCGCGACCATGAGATCGGACAGCACGGCCGCCGGGCGATTTCCGCCGCCGCTCCAGTCGCGCGCCGCGCGCACGTCGCGCACCAGCGCGGGCGCGTGGCCCGCCTCGCGCAGCACCTCGGCCACGAGGCCGCCGATGTGCACGTCGTCTTCGATGATCAAAATGACTGCGCCGGAGGTGGCCATCGGGTGCGGTTGTGATTGACTTCTCAGTTCGCGACAGAAAGAATAGCGGCCCGAGTTGAAGACGACACTCTCCTCGGCGTCAAGTTGCCCGACCAAAATTTCGGCGGGCGTTGGCAGGAACCCTCTTGCGTCTACCGCCTCGGGCGGAGAGAAGGAGGCCGCATGACCGCGCCCGCGCGACAGACGACCAAACAGACCAAGTTCATCTTCGTGACGGGCGGCGTCGTCTCTTCCCTCGGGAAGGGCCTGGCCTCGGCGTCGATCGGCAGCTTGCTCGAGACCCGCGGGCTCAAGCTGACGATCCAGAAGCTGGACCCTTACTTGAACGTCGATCCGGGAACGATGAACCCGATGCAGCACGGCGAGGTGTTCGTCACCGACGACGGCGCCGAGACCGATCTCGACCTCGGGCACTACGAGCGTTTCATCTCGCAGCGGATGACCCGGCTCAACAACGCCACCAGCGGCCAGATCTATCAGACGGTCATCCAGAAGGAGCGGCGCGGCGAGTACCTGGGCGGGACCGTACAGGTCATCCCGCACGTCACCGACGAGATCAAGAGCCGCATCGTCGACTGCGCCAAGGGGCAGGACGTGCTCATCGTCGAGGTGGGCGGCACCGTGGGCGACATCGAGTCGCTGCCGTTTCTGGAGGCGATCCGGCAGCTGCGCTTCGAGGTCGGCGCCACCAACGCGATCTCGGTCCACGTCACGCTGGTGCCGTACATCGGCGCCGCCGGCGAGATGAAGACCAAGCCGACGCAGCACTCGGTGATGAAGCTGCGCGAGATCGGGATCCAGCCCGAGATTCTCCTCTGCCGCTCGGAGCGTCCGATCGAGGCGGCGATGAAGAAGAAGATCGCGATGTTCACCAACGTGGCGGCCGACGCGGTCTTCTCCGCCGAGGACGTCGGCTGCATCTACGAGGTGCCGATCCACTTCCATTCCGAAGGGGTGGACGACAAGATCGGCGAGCTGCTCAACATCTGGTCACGCGCGCCCGAGCTGACCGGCTGGGAGCGCGTCGTCCATCGGCTCAAGAGCCCGCAGGCCGAGGTCGACATCGGCCTGGTCGGCAAGTACGTCGATCTCGTCGAGTCGTACAAGAGCCTCAACGAGGCGCTCATTCACGGCGGCATCGGCAACGAGTGCCGCGTGAACCTGCACCACATCGACTCCGAGGAGATCGAGAAGCGCGGCCCGGCGGCGTTGCTCGCCGAGATGGACGGCATTCTGGTGGCGCCCGGCTTCGGCAGCCGCGGCATCGAGGGGAAGGTCGAAGCCGTCCGCTACGCGCGCGAGGAGCAGGTGCCTTTCTTCGGCATTTGTCTCGGCATGCAGGTGGCGGTCATCGAGTTCGCGCGCAACGTGACCGGCCTGCGGGGGGCGAACTCCACGGAGTTCGATCCCAAGCCGCCGTTCCCGGTGGTGGATTTTCTCCCCGAGCAGCGGAACATCACCGAGAAGGGGGCGACCATGCGGCTCGGCGCCTACCCCTGCGTGCTCAGCCCCGGGTCGAAGGCGGCCGCGGCCTACGGTGCCGCCGAGATCTCCGAGCGGCACCGCCACCGCTACGAGGTGAACAACGATTTCAGGGAGGCGCTCACCGGGAAGGGCATGGTGATCTCGGGCCTCTCGCCCGACAAGCGCCTGGTCGAGATGATCGAGCTGCCCGGCCACCCGTACTTCGTCGGCTGCCAGTTCCACCCCGAATTCAAGTCTCGCCCGCAGGCGCCGCACCCCCTCTTCCAGTCGTTCGTGGCGGCCGCCCTGCGCGCCCGCTTGGGGGACCGCCGCCGTCGTACGGCCGATGCCGGCGCCGCCGCCTCGCCGTAGATAATTCTCCGCAATTATCGCCGGTTACATTCTCGACGCAACGCCGGGCGTGGCTGTGCGTGCGGGTGTGTGCAATTCGTGTACCACAAAGGCCATTGACGCTTGTCGGTCGCGACCTATAGGTGTACAAACAATCGAGACCGGCATGGCGATCGAGATCAAGCAGCACCTGAAGCTTCAGCAGCAGCTGGTGATGACGCCCCAGCTGCAGCAGGCGATCAAGCTGCTTCAGCTCTCCCGGATGGAGCTGGCCGACACGATCCGGGACGAGATCCTCGAGAACCCCGTGCTCGAGGACGCGGTCGACTCCGCCAGCGAGGAGCCCAAGACTGCAGAGGCCGCCGACGGTGCCGACGTCGAGCATGTCGGCGAGACCGAGACGCCGGTGGTCGAGATCCGCGAAGACAAGATCGACACCACCGCCGAGGTGAAGGCGGACAACAACTCGAACGACGCGGTCAACGACTTCGACTGGGAGGGGTACCTGGACAACCAGGCGGCAGCCGCGCCGATGCCCTCCTACAAGTCCAACAACGAGGATCTCCCGTCGCTCGAGTCGACGCTCACGCGTGGGACCTCGCTGTTCGATCACCTCGAATGGCAGCTGAAGCTGTCCCCGTTCTCGCTCGAGGAGGACGGGATTGGGATGCTGATCATCGGCAACCTGACGCCCGACGGGTACCTCGAGGAGACGCTCGAGGAGCTGGCGGAGGAGGCGAGCGTCAGCCTGGAGCTCGCCGAGGCGGTGCTGAAGAAGGTCCAGGAGTTCGATCCGATCGGCGTGGGCGCCCGGTCGCTCCCCGAGTGCCTCCTCATCCAGGCGCGCCACATCGGCGCCGACGACGACGTGGTGGTCGGCATCATCGAGAAGCACCTGTCGAACCTGGAGAAGAAGAACTACCAGGCGATCGCCAAGGATCTCGGCCAGCCGGTCGACGAGATCTACGAGGCGGCCAAGGTGGTCAAGGGGTTCGACCCCAAACCGGGGCGGCAGTACACCTCGGAGGAGCCGACCTACATCACGCCGGACGTCTACGTCCACAAGATCGGCGACAAGTACTTCGTGGTCGCCAACGACGACGGCCTCCCCAAGCTGAAGATCTCGGACTTCTATCGCAGCGCCCTGACCGGCGGGCCCAAGGCCCGCGAGTACATCCAGGAGAAGCTGCGCAGCGCGCAGTGGCTGATCCGCTCGATCCAGCAGCGGCAGCGGACGATCACCCGGGTCACCGAGTCGATCCTCAAGTTCCAGCGCGAGTTCTTCGACAAGGGGACCGCGCACCTCAAGCCGCTCATCCTGCGCGACGTCGCCGAGGACATCGGGATGCACGAGTCGACGGTGTCGCGGGTGACGACCAACAAGTACGTCCACACCCCGCAGGGGATCTATGAACTGAAGTACTTCTTCAATTCGGGGATCTCCCGCACCGACGGCGACGATCTGGCGTCCGAGGCGGTGAAGCTCAAGATCAAGCAGATCATCGGCTCCGAGAGTCCGAAAACTCCCCATTCGGACCAGCGGATCGTCGAGTTGCTCAAGGACCAGAACATCGAGATCGCGCGCCGCACGGTGGCCAAGTACCGCGAGCAGCTGCGGATTTTGTCGAGCTCGAAGCGCCGTCAGGTTTTCTGACCCGGGGGGCGGTTCGGGGCGGTTCGCTGCGCTGCCGCCCTGGAGGGCGGTTCGCTGCGCTCCCGCCCGGGGGCGGTTCGCTGCCGCTCCCGCCAGGTGCCTGATTTTGATCGTCTCGGCTCCGTTCATCCCGCCCCGTGGCTAGGTTACGTGCGGCCCGCGCGCTCGTCTCGTCCGTGCTCTTCTGGCCGCACGTGGACTTTTTGCGGCGCGTGGGCTGCGTCTCCGTATTGAAAAGGCAGCCCACGCGCCGCAAAAAGTATCGTGCGGCCCTCGGCGGTCGGCGAGCCGTGCGGTTCGAGCCGCACGAAGCGGACCGGAGGCGCGAAGGATAGGAGCGGGGGTGCGGGAGCCGAGACGCGGGATCGAGGGCGGCCGGATGGACGCCAGCGCCCAAGGCGCATTCCCCGTAGCGCCCAAAGCGCGTGCCCCCCAGCGCCCAAAGCGCGTGCCCCCCAGCGCCCAAGGCGCGTGCCCCGCAGCGCCCAAGGCGCATGCCACGTAGCGGGTTGCGCTCGCCCGCCGCGACGCCAGATTCAATTCCTGTTGCTCGACGGTAAAATGGGGTAAAACGCCTCGCGGACAGGAGCGCCGGATGCAGCTCTCGACCACGTTTCGCCACATGGATGGATCGCAGGCCGTTCGCGAATACACGGCCGACAAGCTCGAAAAGATCAAGAAGTACTTCCACAAGGGGCCGATCTCGGCGCACGCGACGTTTTCGGTCGAGCGCGGCTTCAACCACTGCGTCGACCTCTCGATCACGCTGCCCAACGGCATCGCGATCAACGCCAAGGAGACGACCGAGGACATGTACTCCTCGATCGATCTGGCGGCGGCGCGGATCGAGCGGCAGGTACGCAAATGGAAAGAGAAGATCCGCGATCACAAGCCGCACGGCGGTCCCGCCGGGACCGTCCGCGAGCTGGTGATTCCGGCCGAGGAGATCGAGCCCCAGCGCGCGGCGTCCGAGGCGTCGGACGGGGCCGCCGCTCCCGCGGCTCCATCGGGAGGGTACCGAATCATTAAAGATGAACGCGTGACCGCCCGATCCATGACGGTCGAGGACGCGGTCATGCAGATGAACCTCCTGGGCGACGAGCACCTCATCTTCACCGATGCGGCGACCAGTACGACCTCGGTGCTCTATCGCCGGGGCGACGGTAACTACGGTCTCATCGAGACCGCGCCCGCGACCTCTCCCGGGGGCAAGGCCCAGCGCTGAGAGGGCGGGCCCCGGCGAGTCATGCGAGTCATCGACTTTCTCCAGCCTGACTGCATCGTGGCCCGCCTGGAGGCGACCACCAAGGCGGCGGTGCTGGCGGAGCTGTCGGCGCACCTCGCCAAGGTGGTTCCCGGCGTCGAGGCGGGCGCGCTGCGCCACGTCCTCGAGGAGCGCGAGCTGCTCGCCTCGACCGCGATCGGCGACGGCATCGCCATCCCGCACGGCAAGCTCGACTCGGTCGGGCACCTGGTCGGGGCGCTGGGCCGCGCGGTCGACGGGATCGAGTTCGAGTCGATCGACGGCAAGCCCACCCACCTCATCTTCATGCTGGTGGCGCCCGCCAGCTCGACGGGCGTGCACTTGAAGGCGCTGGCGCGCCTGTCGCGCCTGTTTCGGGACGCCGACTTCCGGCAGCGCCTGCTCACCGCGCCGAGCGCCGAGGCCATGTACCAGGTCATTTCCGAGGCTGACTCCAAATACTAGCCCGCCCGTTCGATCGCGTGAGCGAAGGCGAGCTTTGCTCGGCGTAGCTCGTGGCGGGAGGTCGCAGGAACCCTCCCAGGGTTCCGCCGTTCGATCGCGTGAGCGAAGGCGAGCTTTGCTCGGCGTAGCTCGTGGCGGTCGCAGGAACCCTCCCAGGGTTCCTGTTCTAATCGTATGATGCGGCTGTGACGCCGTCGCTCACGGTTCGGTCGCTGCTCGAGGAGGGGGCGGGGCTGCGCCTCACCCTGGTGGCGGGCGAGGCGGGGCTGGGCCGGCTGATCACCATTCACCGCATTCAGAAGCCGGGGCTGGCGCTGGCAGGCTATGTTCTGCAGGTCCACCCGGAGCGGGTGCAGGTGCTGGGCGCGACCGAGATCTCCTACCTGGAGACGCTGAGCGAGGAGGCGGAGCGCAAGTCGGTGCAGGCCTTCTTCAGCCTCAACCCGGCCTGTGTGGTGGTGACCAAGGGTCTCGAGGCGAACGCCTTGCTCCGCGAGACGGCCGATCGGCTGGGCGTCCCCCTGCTGCGCACGCCGATCGTCTCGTCGGCGGCGATCGATCAGATCCAGAAGTATCTGGAGCTGCAGCTGGCGCCCACGGCCAGCATCCACGCCGTGCTGATGGACGTCCTGGGCATCGGCGTGCTTCTGCTCGGCAAGAGCGGGATCGGCAAGTCGGAGGCGGCCCTCGACCTCATCATGCGCGGCCACCGGCTGGTCGCCGACGACCTGGTCGAGGTGCGGCGCACCTCGGGCAACCTGCTGGTCGGCTGGGCCTCGGAGCTCATCAAGCACCACATGGAGGTGCGCGGCCTCGGCATCATCAATATCAAGGACATGTTCGGCGTCGCCGCCGTACGCGACGAGAAGCGGATCGAGCTGGTGCTGGAGCTGATTCGCTGGGACCAGACCGAGACCCACGATCGCCTGGGGCTCGACGAGATGGTCTATCCGATCCTCGAGGTGCAGGTGCCGCTCCTGCGTATCCCGGTCAGCCCGGGGCGCAACGTCAGCTCGCTCATCGAGGTCGCCGCGCGCAACCGCCTCTTGCAGGTCCGCGGCCACCACTCGGCGCGCGAGTTTCAGGAGCGCCTCGATCGCGCGCTGGCCGACGCGCGCGAGCGCCGCTGGCGGGACGACGTCGAATGACGGCGGCGGGTCGGTCGTGAGGCTGGTGGTGGTGACCGGCGTATCGGGCGCCGGCAAGTCGACCGCGCTGCGGGCGCTCGAGGATCTGGGCTTCTACGCGGTCGACAACCTGCCGTTGCCGCTGGTGCCGCAGTTCATCGAGCTCTTCACCAGCCGCACGGACATCGATCGCGCCACCTTGGGCCTCGACGCGCGCGGCGGGACTTTTCTGGCCGGCGCCTCCTCGGTGCTCGCCCACCTGCGCCGGGCGGGGCACTCGGTGGAGGTGCTCTATCTCGACGCCTCCGACGAGATCCTGATCCGGCGCTTTTCGGAGACCCGCCGCCGGCACCCGTTGTCGGACACCGACATCCGCGCGGGGATCGCCGCCGAACGCCAGGCGCTCGCCGATCTGCGGCGGGAGACCGACGCGCTGGTCGACACGGGCGCGCTCACCGTGCACGTGCTGCGGGCCCTCATCCAGGAGCGCTACGGGCGGACGGAGGGAGATCTTTCGGTCACGCTGCTCTCGTTCGGGTTCAAGCACGGCATCCCGGCCGAGGCGGACATCGTGCTCGACGTGCGGTTCCTGCCCAACCCGTTCTTCGAGCCGGCGCTCTCGGCCCTCTCGGGCGAGGACGAAGCGGTCGCCCGGTTCGTGCTGGAGGACGCGGCCGCCAAGCGATACGTCGACGAGGCCGAGAGGTTCCTCCAGCTCTCCGTGCAGGGGTTCCTGCGCGAGGGGAAGTCCTACGCCACCGTCGCCATCGGCTGTACCGGCGGCCGCCACCGTTCGGTGACGATCGCCAAGGAGCTGGCCCGGCGCCTGGCCGGGTCGTTCTCGATTTCCGTCCGGCACCGCGACATCCAGCGCGGCAGTTCGGCCTGAAAAGCGTGCGGATGGTAGACTGGGAGGTTCGATGGCCCCCGCGAACGACAAGGAGCCCCTGGTGGGGCTCGTCATCGTCACCCATGGCGGCAGCGGCGAGTGTCTGCTCGCGGCGGCCGAGGGTCAGGTCGGGCCTCTCGCGTCCTCGGCCGCGGTCTCGGTCTCGCTCAACGATCCGTTCGACGAGATCGTGCGCCGGGTCGGACAGGCGTGCGACTCGGTTGACGCGGGCGCCGGGCTCCTCATCTTGGCGGATGTGCACGGGTCATCGCCGTTTCGGGCCTGCCTGTCCATGCTCGACGGTACCCGTCCGGTCGAGATCGTGTGCGGGATCAATCTGCCGATGCTGATCAAGCTCGCCACCGTCGATCGCCGCGGGCAGCGGCCGGTCGAGGTGGCGGAAATCATCAAAGAGGTGGGCAAGCGATCGATCCGGCTCGGCTCCGAGCTGACCGGCAAGCTCGCCGCCCCCCGGGAAGAGCGCCACTAGACGATGTCGCGAGCTGAGCGTGACGTGCAGGTGAGGAATCGGTTGGGGATGCATGCGCGGGCCGCTGTACGGTTCGTGCAGAGTGCCAACGGGTTCAAGAGCGAGGTCAAGGTCATCAAGGATGGGACGGAGGCCAACGGCAAGAGCATCATGGGGCTGCTCACGCTGGTGGCGGCGCACGGGGTGACGATGAAGGTGGTGTGTGAGGGGGATGACGCGGAGGTGGCCGTCGCGGCGCTCGCCGATCTCGTCAACAGCGGGTTCGGAGAAGGGATCGATCCGTGAGGGAGCTGCCCTGATGGAGCGTCTGGTCGGGGTCGGCGCGTCGCCTGGAATCGCCATCGGCGTCGCGCACGTCCTCGCCAGCCGCGTCGACATCCACGAACGCCGAATCGCCGCCGAGCAGGTCGACGCCGAGATCGCGCGCTTCGAACGGGCCATCGCCGACACCGACGAGCAGCTGGCCCGGATCCAAACCCAGCTGGCCGCGACCGAAGGCGACGACCACCAGTACCGCATCCTGGAGGCGCACCGGCTGATGCTGTCGGACGTCCACCTGGTCGAGCGCGCCCGCCGCATCATCCGCGAGGAGACGACGGCGGCCGAATGGGCGGTGCGGAAATCGCTCGACCAGATTCAGGCGGTGTTCGAGAAGATCGAGGATCCGTACTTCCGCGATCGCAAGAGCGACGTCGCGCTGGTGGGCGAGCGCCTCCTGCGCACGCTGGTGGGACGGCGCGAGACCGCCACCGCCGAGGACGCGCCCAAGGGGAGCATCGCCGTGGCGCACGAGCTGTCGCCGGCGGACGCCGCGCAGCTCGGGCGCGCCGAGGCGGCCGGGTTCTGCACCGAGGGGGGCGGCCGGACGTCGCACACGGCGATCGTGGCGCGCGCGCTCGGGCTCCCCTACGTCGTCGGCGTCGAGGGGCTGGGGCACAAGGTCTGGTCGGGGATGACGGTGGTCATCGACGGCTTCCGCGGCGAGGTGATCCTCGACCCCGACGCCGAGGGGCTGCGGCGCTACGAGGCGCGCGCCGACGTCCACCGGGCGCGGGCCCAGCGGCTGGCGGCCATCCGCGACGTCCCCTCCCAGACCGGCGACGGGACGATGGTGCACCTGCACGCCAACGTCGAGATGCTGGAGGAGATCCCCATCGCCGTCGAGCTGGGCGCCGAGTCGGTCGGCCTCTTCCGCACCGAGTTTCTCTACCTCGAGCGCAACGAGCTCCCCTCGGAGGACGAGCAGTACGCCCACGCCGTGGCGGCCCTCAAGAACGTGGGGGGGCGTCCGATCACCTTCCGCACCCTCGATCTGGGCGGCGACAAGCTCCCCCCGTCGGTCCGCATGCCGGTGGGGACCAACCCGGCGATGGGGCTGCGTTCCATCCGCTATTCGCTCCGCCGTACCGACGTCTTCCGGACGCAGCTGCGCGCGCTCTTCCGCGCGGCGGCCATCGGGCCGACGCAGATCTTGCTGCCGCTCATCTCGGGCGTCGCCGAGCTGCGGGCCACCAAGCAGCTCTGTCTCGAGGTCGTCGACGAGCTGCGGCGCGAGGGGATCCCGCACGCCGACAAGGTGCCGCTCGGCGTGATGATCGAGACCCCCAGCGCGGCGTTCATCGCCGATCTGCTGGCCGCCGAGTGCGACTTCCTCAGCATCGGGACCAACGACCTCATCCAGTACGCGCTGGCGGCGGACCGCGAGGACGAGCACGTCGGGTACCTCTATCACCCGCTCCACCCGGCGATCCTGCGCGCCGTCCGCCAGACGGTGGTCGGCGCCGAGCGGATGGGCAAGCCGGTGGCGATGTGCGGCGACATGGCCGGCGATCCCATCCTCGCCTGGGTCCTCATGGGCCTCGGGCTGCGCAATCTGTCGATGGCGCCGCGGCAGATCCCGGTGGTCAAGTCGATCATCCGCTCGACCCAGATCGCCGACGCCGAGCGGTTGCTGGCGCAGGCGCTCACCATGAAGACCGAGACCGAGATCGAGGAGCTGGTCTACGGCGCGATGAACCGCCGCTTCCCGCTCGAGCTCACCGACGGCGAAGAGGACCGACCGTCCGGGTGAACGGCCCGGCCGACCTCATGGTCGCCGTCCGCCGGGCTGGCCGCGAGGACTGGCCCGGCGTCGAGGCGCTCCTGCGAGAGGTTGACGAGCTGCACGCCGCGCTGGCCCCCGCCTACTTCCGCACCGGCGCGCGCGCCGAGATCGAGTGGCGGCGGTTGCTCGGCGAGCCAACCGCCGCCGCCTGGGTGGCGTGTGACGGCGCGGCGACGCAGGGTCTCCTCGCCCTGCGCCTCTACGAGACGCCGACCGACCCCACCATGGTGCCGCGCCGCCGCGCCCACCTCGAGACGCTGGTGGTGGCGACGCGCGCCCGCCGGCGTGGGATCGGACGTCGGCTCGTCGCGACGGCGGCCGAGTGGGCGCGCGCCAGCGGCGCGGTGGAGATGGTCCTCACCACCTGGGCCGGCAACGCCGCGGCCGACGCGTTCTACGAGCGGCTCGGCTACCGGGTCCTCTCGCGCGTCCTCCACGCTCCTCTTTAGACGGGGGGCGGCTCGCTGCCGCTCGCGCCCCCCGGTCCCCCTCGCTGCGCGCGGCAAAGCCGCGCTGCGCTCGCCCGCGCTGCTCTGCTCTAACCTGAGGTTGATTCAGGCGGCGGCTGGGGGGCGGCGGGCGGCGGCGGCGCGGCGGGCCCAAAGGAGATAGAGCAGGGGGGCGCCGAGGAGCGAGTAAGAGAGGAGGTGGCCGATCGGTCCGTCGGGACCGAACCTCTCGGTGGCGTCGTGGAACGCCTGGGTCCCCTTGATGACGCCGCTCTCCGCGAGCTCGTGAACGCCGTAGATGACGAGCTGCAGGAGAAACAGCCCCAGGAAGAGGGCCGTGACCTTCAGGATGACGCCCAGGTTCATCTTTCGGCCGTAGCGGGTCCAGCTCCAGGCGGCGAGGGCCGCGCCTGCGAGGCCCAGCACCGCCCCGGCGACGACCAGGATGGCCTGGGTGCGGACCTCGGAGGCGCGCAACGCGAGCGCCTGTACGCCGAGATAGAAGACGGCCTCGAGCCCCTCGCGGGTCACCAGCAGCGCGGTCACCAGCGCCACGCCGGCGATCGCGCGCACCGAAGGGGCCGTACCGTCGCCGGCCAGCCGGTCGACGCGCGCCTCGATCTCGGCGCGCATGTGCCGGCCGGTGCGCAGCATCTGGACCAGCAATCCCCCCACGACCAGCGCGCCGGCCAGGGCGGCGATCCCCTCGTAGAGCGGCTGGTTCGGGACCTGCAGCCAGAGCCAGGCGCCCGCCGTGCAGGTGACGAGCGAGAGTGCGAGGCCAATCCTCACGCCGCGCACGAGGCCCGGCCGCTGGCTCTTCTTGAGGTAGGCCACCACGACGCCGACGATGAGGAATGATTCGATCCCCTCGCGGAAGGTGACCAGCAGGGCTTGCAGCATGTGCGGCCCGACTATAGCACCTGATTTTGCGGCTCATTCTCATTTCGCCGCCCGTCGCGCCAACCGACCGGTGATACTCTGGCGCCCGGAGGCCGCATGCGACGAACCATGATGATCGCCGCCCTTGGGCTGACGCTGCTCGCGCCCGTGGCGGCGCGCGCCGACGAGGCCGCGGGGCACTACAACCTGGCGCTGCAGCACAAGCGCGAGGGGAACATCACCTCGGCGATCGACGAGTGCGAGACGGCGGTGAAGCTGCGGCCCGACTACGCGGCGGCCCACTTCACGCTTGGCAACCTCTACCGCGCCCAGGGGGACTATGCCCGGGCGGCCGGCGAGTACGAGAAGACGGTCAAGCTACAGCCGAAGGACGCCGAGGCCCACGGCAACCTGGGCGCCGCCTACGCGCGCCTCAAGCGGCCCGACGAGGCGATCCGCGAGCTGGAGACGTCGCTCGAGCTCAAGCCCGACAACTTCGAGGCCGAGCTGTCGCTGGGGTTCGCCTACAAGCAGACGGGCGACTACCCGCGCGCCATCGGCCACCTCGAGAAGGCCACCCAGCTCCAGCCGGACAACCCGCAAGGGTGGACCAACCTGGGCGTCGTCAAGTCGAAGACCGACGACAAGGAAGGGGCGGTCACGGCGATCAAGAAGGCGATCAGCCTCAAGCCCGACGACGCCGATCTGCACTTCGATCTGGCGGTCGTCTACCGCCGCCAGCGCAACACCGACGCCGCGATCTCGGAGTACCAGGTCGCCGTGCAGAAGAACCCCAAGATGGCCAAGGCCTACTACGACCTCGGC
>DASYEX010000044.1:0-5933 GCA_036498765.1 Polyangia bacterium | reverse complement strand
CAAAGTTGTCGTCGGTCGAGCAAGTGATGTCGACCCCCATCGGCGCCACCACCACCATCACCAGCACCAGCGGCAGCCCGATGCCCGCCGAAGTCCCCGAAGCGCCGACGCAGCTCCTGAGCGGCGTCGCCGAGATCGCGCCCGGCGGCAGCCCCGAGCAGATCAACCACTACACCGTCCAGCGGGTCATCGACGTCGGCGCCAATGTCGAGGGGCGTGATCTCGGCTCCGTGGCCAGCGACATCCAGAAGAAGATCGCCGCGCTCGGCAAGCTGCCCCCCGGCATGAAGATCACCCTGCGCGGCCAGAACCAGGTCATGACCGATTCCTTCCGCAGCCTGGGGCTCGGCCTCATCCTGGCCGCGCTGCTGGTCTACTGCCTGATGGTCATCCTGTTTCAGTCCTGGCTCGACCCCTTCATCATCATGGTGGCGGTGCCGGGCGCGCTGGTCGGCATCCTCTGGATGCTGGTGCTGACCCACACCACCATCAACGTCGAGTCGCTGATGGGGGCCATCATGGCGGTCGGCGTCGCGGTCTCGAACTCGATCCTCCTCGTCAGCTTCGCCAACGACCTGCGCGTCGAGAAAGAGGGGGTCACGCCGCTCGAGGCGGCGCTGGAGGCGGGGCGGACCCGCCTGCGCCCGGTCATCATGACCGCGCTGGCGATGATCATCGGGATGATCCCGATGGCCCTGGGCCTCGGCGACGCGGGCGAGCAGAACGCGCCGCTTGGCCGCGCCGTCATCGGCGGCCTGAGCATGGCCACCTTCGTGACGCTGTTCGTGGTCCCCGTGGTATATGCGACGCTGCGTGTGAAGTTGCCCAGCAAGCACGTCATGGAGCAAAATTTCTTGGCCGAGGAGCGCGAGGGTCTCGACGGCGTCGACGGGCCCGCCCCCTCGGGGAGTCACGCCTGATGTCGTCCCCCCGTCCGGTGAAATCGCTCGAGGAGCTCCCGCCCGGCCCGGACAGGGGGCAAGACGGAAAAGACGGGCGAGACGGAAAAGACGGCCCGCACACGCCCGGACGCTCGGGGTTGGTCTACCTGATCGGGATCGGGGCAGTGGCCGCCGCCGTCATCGGCGTCGTCGGCCTCGGCAAGCACCGGAACGCCGAGGCGCGCGACGAGGCGCAGGCGCGCGTGGCGGAGGTCGCCCTGGGACCGCGCGTGCGCGTCGCCACCGTCAAGCAGGCGCCGGGGATCCGCCACCTGGCGCTGCAGGGCGAGGCGCGGCCCTTCTTCGAGGTGACCCTCTACGCCAAGGTGGCGGGGTTTCTCGCCGACCTCAAGGTCGACAAGGGCGATCACGTCAAGAAGAACCAGCTCATCGCTACGGTCACCGCGCCCGAGCTCGACGCGCAGTACGCCGCCTCGGTCGCCGACGCGCGCAACAAACGGGTGAACGCCAAGCGCCTCTCCGCGCTGGCCCCGGCCGGCGTCGTCTCGGCGCAGGAGCTGGAGCTCGGACAGGCGAGCGCCGACGTGGCCGACGCGACGCAGTCGGCGCTGGCCACCCAGCGCGGCTACCGCGTGATCCGCGCGCCGTTCGACGGCGTCATCAGCGCGCGCTTCGCCGATCCGGGGACGCTGATCCAGAGCGCCGCCAACGCCCAGAGCGGCGCCGTCCCCATCGTCTCTGTCTCCAAGGGGGACCAGCTGCGCGTCTACGTCTACGTCGACCAGTCGAGCGCGCCGTTCGTGAAACCCGGCGACACCGCCACCATCACCGTCCCCGAACGCCCCGGCTGGTCGCGCACGGCCAAGGTGGCCCGCACCAGCGGGGAGCTCTCGCCCAGGACGCGCACCATGCTGACCGAGGTCGACATCACCAACGACGACCACGTCATCGTCCCCGGCAGCTACGTCCAGGTGACGCTGGACGTCCACGTGAAGCCGCTGCTCGAGATCCCGGCCGAGGCGCTCACCACGCGCGCCGACAAACCGCAGGTGCCGACGCTCGACGACCAGCACCACATCCACTACAAGCCGGTGGTGGTCGCCGACGACGACGGACAGACCGTCCGCCTGGCGAGCGGCCTGGCCCCCGGCGAGCGCGTCGCCCTCGACCTCGGGGGCGCCGCCCAGGACGGCAGCCAGGTCCAGGTCGTCGAGAGCAAGCCCGCGGGCCACTGAGCATCAGCAGGATGCCGGCCTCCGCCCACTGACACACCGGTCGCGCGGTCTGACTAGCGCGCCGTGATCTCGATCGATGGGCGCGGCGGGCCGTCGCCCTCTCCGCTCTCGGCGAAGCCACGGATGTCGATGGTCGACGGCGTGCGAGCCGGCGCGGTGAACGGCCACGCTCGGTGGACGCGCGAGCGGGCGCAGTGCGGGCCGCCGGAGGGCGCGCAGTCGTGCGCCATCTCGATGACCAGCACGTGCTCCCCCGCCGGGATCGAACCGCTGTAGAGCCGGGTGTAGTCGGGGCTGCGCAGCTCGGTGACGCCCTTGTCCCGCGTGACCACCGGCTGAAAGTCGAGCGAGATCATCACCGAACGGGGCGTGTACTCCTCCGGCACCTCGTCGCGGTAGCGGATGATCACCGGCGCGCGGGCGGTCTCTTTCTGCTGCGCCTCGGTCAGCGAGGCCTGCATCCGGTCGCGGTCGCTCTGGATCGCCTCGTCGCCCGCGTGCGGCGCGAAGGTGAGCGCCTGGTCGTACGCGGCCCAGGCCTTGGCCAGCATCGTGCGCTTCTCGTAGGCGTGCCCCAGCGTCAGGTAGGCCTGGCGGCAGTGCGCGTGCTGGCCGGTGGGGCCGCAGCTCTTGTCGACGAAGGACTCCAGATCGGCGATGGCCGGCTCGAGCTTGTCGTGTTTGAAGGACGCCTGGCCGCGTTCGTAGAGCTCTTCGGGCGATCCGCCACACCCCACCACCAGCACCGTCGCCAGAGAGCCGAGGAACACGACGCCTCGAACCGCGCGGGAGGGCATGCGGGACGGGATGCTACACGAAATTAATCGCGTTTAGCTCCCGGCGTGCGCGGACGGTCACCCGGCGGGCAGGCGCGGCGGCGAGATCCCGACCTTGGCCAGCGCCGCGTTGACCGCCTTGAGGTCGTCCCAGGCCAGCTTCTTCTTGCTGGGATCGCGCAGCAGATAGGCGGGGTGAAACGTCGGCATGAGCGGGATCCCCTCGTAGGTCCGGAGGTTCCCGCGCAAGCGGCTGATCGGCGAATCGTCGCGCAGCAGGCACTGCACCGCGAACTTACCGAGCGCGACGATCATGCGCGGCCGGATGGCGCCGAGCTGCTTCTTCAAGAACGGCTCGCAGGCGGCCACCTCGTCGGGCTCGGGGTTGCGGTTGCCGGGCGGGCGGCACTTGAGGACGTTGCAGATGTAGACGTCGCCGCGCGCGTAGCCCATCGCCTCGATCATCTTGGTGAGGAGCTGCCCGGCCTTGCCGACGAACGGCTCCCCCTGGGCGTCTTCGTCGGCGCCGGGCGCCTCGCCGACGAACACCAGGTGGGCTTCGGGGTTCCCGACGCCGAACACCAGGTTCTGGCGGGTGGGCGAGAGCTTGCAGCGCTGGCAGTCGCCCAGCTCCTCGCGCACGAGGGTGAGGCCGGCGGCCCCGCGCGGCGGGCCGAGGCCGAGATCGTCCTCTGCGGGTTCGGGTGCTTTCATGTTGGGCCTCGGTTCTGCGGTCGGTGACGCCGGCGGCGGCGGTGGCGCCGGTGTGGCGCCGATAGACGCCGCGGTCCGGGGCGACGCGCCCTTCGACACGCCGAGCAGCCCCGAGCGCCCGCGGATCGCCAGGTTGGTCCGCAGCCGGGCGACGATGGCGAGGAGCTCCTCGCGCTCGCCGCCGCTCGGCCCCTCACCGTCCATGCCCGCCCCCTGCGTCGACGCGGGCCTGATGGGCGCCGTCCGGCGTCACCAGCGCGTCGACCGCCAGCGCGTAGTAGAAGGTCGGCGTCACCTCGGCCCCGCGCACCGTCCGGTCGCGCCCGAGCGCGCCGTCGTGGTCGCTGTCGCGCCGCTCGATCTCGTCGAGTATCGCCGTATACGCCTCGAGAAACACCGGATCGGTCGCGATGGCATAGGCCCGCCCCAGCGCCCAGGCGACGCAGGCGTTCCAGCTGTTCTCGTCGAGCCGCCGGGGCAAGAACTCCCGCGGGACGCCCGCCGCGATCCGCTCGCGCAGCCAGGCGCCGACGAACGGCGTGTTCCCCTCGGCCGCGATGACCGCCAGGATCCGGGTGGCCGTCGTCGAGGAGAAGTCGAACAGACCCCCGGGGGGCGCCGGCTCCTCGGCGAACGGCGCCGGGGCCTTCATGCCGAAGGCCCGCTCGACGAACTTGCGCCCGCTGGCCAGCAGTCCCCGATCATCGAGGTCGCGTGCATACTCGATGAGGGCCAGCGCGAGAAACCCCGGGTCACGGAACTCGCGCCCCGACAAATCCTCGAGCGTCCCGAGATGAGCTGAGAGGACCCGGGCGGCGCGGTCGGCGACGGCCTGGCGGCGCGCGTCCATCTTCCCGAGCCCGCGCTCGGCGGCCACCGCCCACAGCACCATCGCGCAGTCGTAGGCCGCCTCGTCGTCGGTGGCGCTGTCGATCGCGTCGGGGATGAAGCGCCCCGCCGCCTCGACCAGAAATCCCCAGGCCGCCGTCCGCGCCACGGCGAACTTCTCCACCCCGGACAGGCGCTGGTGCCGGGCCCAGATCCAGACCGCCGCCAGCGTGGCGTGGAAGTCGGGATCGGGGGCGCCGGGCCAGGGGGCGACGTGCCCGGAGTGTGCGCCGCCCGTCGCCTGACGCGCCACCATGACGCTCCCCGCGGCCGCCAGATGGCGGACCGTGAGCGGGGCGGAGCTCTTGAGACGCGGATCAGGCATGCCTGGGGCGGCTCCCGGAAGCAGGGCCGGCCGCGCTCATCGGGCCGCGGGGCGGCAGCCGTGGCGCGAACAGCCCCCAGAGCCGGTCGGCCACCGCGCGCTTCGAGGCCCGCGGGATCTCGGCGCGCGCGCCGTCGGCAAAGAGGACGGTGACCGCGTTGTCGTCGGCGTCGAACCCGATCCCCGGCGCGCTCACGTCGTTGGCCACGATCGCGTCGCACCCCTTCTCGGTGAGCTTGCCGGCCGCGCGCGCCGCCGCCGCCTCGCCGCCGCCGATCTCGGCCGAAAACCCTATGAGAAACGGCCGGTCGTCCGTCCGTGCCCGGGCCACGCCGGCCAGGAGATCGGGGACCGCGGTCAGCTCCAGCGCCAGCGCGCCGCCGGCGTCGCGTCGCGACAGCTTGCCGGCCGCCCGGGTGCGCGGGCGAAAGTCGGCCACCGCCGCCGCCATCACCACGGCGTCGGCGCCGGGCGCCGCGCTGGCCAGCGCCGCCTCGAGATCGGCCGCCGTCTCGACCTCGACCCGGGAGATGGCGCTCTCGGCCCCGCTGCCGCTCACCACCTGCGGCGTCCCGGGGCCCGCCAGCAACGTCACCGCCGCGCCGCGCGCCGCCGCCGCCGCCGCCAGCGCCGCCCCCATCTTCCCCGACGAGCGGTTGCCGAGGAAGCGGACGTCGTCGACCGGCTCGCGCGTGGGCCCGGCGGTCACCACCACGCGCCGCCCTTCGAGATCGCGCGGCGCCAGCATCCGGGCGGCCGCCGCCACGATTTCGGCCGGCTCGATGAGCCGCCCCGCGCCGACCCACCCGCAGGCGAGCTCTCCGCTGTCCGGCCCGACGGTGGCGATCCGCCCGCCCCCGGCGGGGCCGAGCAGCCGGCCGAGGTTGGCCTGGGTGATGGGGTTTTGCCACATGTTGACGTTCATCGCCGGCGCCAGCAGGAGCGGTGCCTTGGTGGCCAGCACGACCGCGGTCAGCAGATCGTTGGCCATCCCCGCGGCGATCCGGGCGATGGCGTCGGCCGTGGCGGGGGCCACGATGACCAGGTCGGCGTCGTCGGCCAGCCGAATGTGGCCGATCTCGGCCTCGCTCCC
>DASYEX010000043.1:0-2007 GCA_036498765.1 Polyangia bacterium | reverse complement strand
CCACACGTCGAGCCCGATGCCGGGACGGAAATTCGGGCGCGGCTTGCTCGCGGTCTTGTCGTTCCTGGTCTGGTCGAGGCCAAGCGCCGCCAGCACCTCGCTGCCCCACGCCCAGTTGCCGCGCGCCATGGCGGTCGCGGTATCCTTCATCTCGGGCGAGGCCAAGGGCGCCATATCCTCGAGCGCCTCGATCAGCGCGTTGCCGATACGCGGCAGCAGGGTGAGCTCGTCGTCGCCGGTGATGTCGAGCGCGGCGGCCAGTCCGCGCGGCGTCGGCAGGCAGAAGCTCGCCGGCCGCACGAAGGCGTAGAGTTCCAGCAGGTCCCGTGCGGCCAGCGAGTCGAGGCCCAGCCGTGCCGCCGTCGCCGGCGCATGCACGACCAGCGGCAGCATCCCCGCCGCCCGCAGGCCGGCGTCGGCGCCGGACAGGCGCTCGATTTCGCCGTCGGCGCTCAGCCACAGCGCCCCGCGCGCCGTGGCGAGGAGGGAGGGGGGCATCATTTCCCCCTCACCTTGCCTCTCCCCCTAGCGGGGGAGAGGAATATGAGCGCGCGCCGCACTTCGCCTCTTCCTCTTCTCCCCCGCTAGGGGGAGAGGGCGGGTGAGGGGGCCGCGCATGAACATCGAACATCGATAGCCCCGATAGCATACAATTGCGCAACAATGAGGCTCGGCCGACGTCCCTTCCTGTCCGGCGCCCTGGCCGCCGGCTTCGTCCATCCCGCCCGCGCCGCCGACCTCGATGTCGTCATCGTTGGCGCCGGCGTGGCGGGCTTTGCGGCAGCCAATGTGCTGATCGGCGCGCGCAAGAACGTGATCGTGCTCGAGGCGCGCGAGCGCACTGGCGGGCGGGTTTTCACGAACACCAGCCTCGGCCTGCCATTCGACGAGGGCGCGCCGACGCGGCCCGAATCCGGCGCGCCTGCCCTGCTGATCGACGGCCACGAGCTGTCTCGCGAGGATTACGCGCGCTACGCCAAAGTCTCGGCCGAGCTGGAGCGCACGCTCGAAAAGCTGCGCACCCAGCTTCCCGGTGTCGATCCGCAACTGGCGATCCAGGGCAACGATCCGCTGGAGAAGCTCGCGATCGCCGGGTTGCTCCGCCGCATGCCCTTCGCGCCCTTCGCCGCGTTGCCGGTGGCCGAGGTCAAGGTGCCGGTGCGGGTGGGCACGCGGGTGATGCGGATCGACTCGACAGGCGCGCTCGTGCGGCTGGTGACCGTGAGCGGCGAATTCAAGGCAAAAGCAGTGATCGTGACCGTGCCGACGGGTGTTCTTGCCTCCGGCGGACCCACGTTCGCGCCACCGTTGTGGCCGGAGCGGCAGGCGGCGATCGAGTCGCTGCCGATGGTCCAGGCCGCCAAGACGTTCGTCACCTTCTCGCGCAAGGTGCTCGACGTGCCGGACGACACCCGGCTGATCGCCTGGACGGACACGGGAACGGTGGTCGAGGCACTGCTGCGTCCGCGTGGACAGGAAGCGGCGGTGCTGTTCCATCGCGACGACGAGGCCCGCCAGCTCGAAGCCAACGGCCCGATGGCCGCGACGGCGGGTGCCGTATCGGCGTTGGCCGAGCTGTTCGGCAAGGAGGTGCGGACCGCCTTCCTGCGCGGCATCTCGACCAGGTGGGGGCAGGATCCCTTCGCGCGCGGCGCCTGGGCCGACGGTCCACTGTCACCGCGGCTGGCGCTCGCCGCACCGCATCACGAGCGGGTGCTGTTCGCCGGCGAGGCGACCGATCCGGCCGGCGGCGTCGTGGGAGCGAATGCGTCGGGGTTGCGAGCCGCGAAAGAGGCGCTGGCGCTGCTCGGGCGTTAGGCTGGGGGCGCGTCACTCCAGTGACGCGTCTTCTCATGAGTCATGACGCGCCGCTGGAGTGGCGCGCCCCCAGCGTAAGACATCCGGCCGCCACCAGCGCCGCCGAGGCGGCCCACGACGGGCCGGAGAGGCTGCCGGTCAGGTCGTAGAAATAGCCGGCGAAGCTTGGGCCGACGATCTGGCCGGCGC
>DASYEX010000042.1:0-3119 GCA_036498765.1 Polyangia bacterium | reverse complement strand
GCCGCCGCTGAAGTTGTAGGGCTCGTCGTCCGGCATCTCGATCTCGGTGTAGAGACTGAGGAGCCCGGTGGTCATGACGAACTTCGTCGTCGAGAGGACGTCGGAGAACGGCTCCTGGCCTTCCTTCACCATCTGCCAGGCTGTCAGCGCGAAGCTGTCCTGGAGGTTCTGAACCAGCTTGAAGTAGACGTCGTCGCCGACGGCGGCGGTCCCGAACGGCCCGAAGTCGAACCCGCCGTTCTCCAGCAGCTGGCTCTTGAAATCCTGCGTCGCCGTGAACCCGACCTGTTGGAAGAGGTTCCGGAAGAACGGGACCATCTTCCCCTGGAACATCGGCTGATACGTGGAGCTGGTCGTCCAGCTGATGATCAGCTCCTGCAGGCCGGCGGGTCCCATGCTCTCCACCGTGTTCACCTCGGTGTCCGAGCAGGGCATGCCGACGAGGAGGTCCTTGATCTTGCGGCAGGTCGGGGCGGCCAGCGCCGGCGTGAAGGTGGTCGGCTTCACGGTGACGCCGCCCGCGTCGGCGTTGCTGCCAGCGTCCTGCGAGATGATCACCGAACCGCCCGCGCCCGTCTGCGAGGAGCCACCGGAGCCGTTGCTCGACGAGCCGCCGGTGCCCGTCTGCGACGAGCCGCCGGCGCCCGTCTGCGAGGAGCCGCCCGAGCCGCTGTTCGAGGAGCCGCCGGAGCCGTTGCTCGAGGAGCCGCCGGAGCCGTTGTTCGAGGAGCCGCCGGAGCCGTTGCTGCCGCCGGAGCCGTTGTTCGAGGAGCCGCCCGAGCCGCTCGGCGCGTCGCCGATCTGGCCGGCGCAGCCGGCCCCCGCGGTCGCCGCGATCAAGAGCGCGATGCCGATTCGCCGGAATTCGTTCGTCAACATGCTCCCTCCAGGGGATCGAGCGCCGACACGCGGGTTTGCGGGAAGCCCGCCTACACGTGTCACACAAGCAGTAGCGATCGATTGTCGGAAAGGCTCAGCGCGTTGCCGGTTTCCCCGTTTTTTTGTCAGGCTTTCGGCTGCGATCTACCGGGCGGGAATCACGGGGGAATCCGGCCGGTAAACCGGGCGGCCGTCTAGTGGGCGCTCCTCAGCCGCCCGTCGGGACCGCAGCCACGGGCGCTAAGCCGAGCGCGATCTCGAACATGGCGCCGTCGCCTGGCGTGCTCTCCACCCGGATCGTTCCGCCCATCGCCTCCAGGAGCTGGCGCGCGATCCAGAGACCGAGGCCCAGGCCGCCGAAGCCCCGCGTGTGCGGCGCGCGGCCGAAGCGCTGGAAGATCAGCGCCTGCTGCTCGGGCGGTAGCCCCACCCCGTGGTCGCGGACCCGCACCCGGGCCGACGCACCGTCGCCCTCGACCACGATCTCCACCGGCGCGCCGGCGCCATACTTGAAGGCATTGCCGACGACGTTGGTCAGCGCCTGTTCGAGCCGCCCGCGGTCCCAGCTCCCCCACAGGCCCGGCTGGCGGCGGAAGGTGAGCGCGCAGCCGGCGCTCTCGGCCACGGCGCCGAGATCCTGCACCAGGCGCTCGACCAGGTCACCGAGCTCGACCCGTTCGAACGTCGGCGCCCAGGCGCCCACGGCCAGGCGGGTGCTGTCGAGCAGCGTGTCGACCAGCTGGGTGAGCCGCCGGATCTCCTGCGCGACGGCACCGACGCGCGCCTCGACCGATCGGCCCGCCGCCGGGGCTGCCGCCGTCGCGCTCAGCGTCCGTCGCAGCTGGTCGATGTGCAGCCGCAACGCCGTGAGCGGCGTGCCCAGCTCGTGCGAGGCCACGGACAGGAAGTCGTCGCGCACCTCGATGGCGCGGCGCAGATCCGTCTCCAGGTCGCGCCGGGCCGTGATGTCGACGCAGGAGCCGATGTAGCCGGCGAACCGGCCGTCGGGCGTGTAGCGCGGGGTGCCCCGATCGAGGATCCACCGGTACTCGCCGTCTTTGCGCCGCAGCCGGTACTCCATCTCGAACACCCGCCGCTCGTTGAAGGCGGCGCGGTAGGTCTCGAGGCACCCCTCGAGGTCCTCGAAGTGGACGTTCTCCGCCCAGCCGACGCCCCATTCCTCTTCCATCGTCCGTCCCGTGAACTCCAGCCAGGTCTGGTTGAAGAAGGTGCAGAGCCCGTCGGTGCGCGACATCCAGAGCAGCACCGGCGAGGCGTCCGCCATGTTGCGGAAGCGGGTGTCGGTCTCGCGCAGGTCCTGACGGATGCGCTGCTCCTCGGTGACGTCGCGGACGATCCCCGCCACGCCGACCACCTCGCCCGAATCGGCGCGGATGGGCAGGTGATGCGTGTGGAACGCGCGGGCCGGCGCGTCTCCCGAGGGGGCCCGCTGGACGGAGATCGCCGGCGCGCCCTCGAGCACCCGGCGGATGGCGGCCCCGACGTCGCCGTCGCCCGTCCGCGCCAGCACCTCTTCGATGCCGTAGCCGAGCACGCGCGCGGCCGGGAGCCCCGAGACCTGCTCCATCGCCGCGTTCCAGTAGAGACAGCGGAGCTCGCGGTCGCAGGCCCAGACGCCGTCGAGGCTCTCGTCGACCAGCTGCTCGAAGGCGCGGCCCCGCCAGGCGGACGGCAGCGTTCCCCCCTTAGCCAAGCGCGCCCCCTGGCCGCGGCCGATCGCGCGACGGGCGCGGCGTCGTCCCGGCCGCCGGCTCGGCGTCCGCGCGGCGCGGCTCGCTCCCCAGACCTTGGATGAAGGCGCCGCCGGCGTCCGTCATCGCCTCGACGGCCGGCGTCCAGGCGTTGATCCAGCCGGCCACCACCTCGCGGTTCGGGGGCCGGTCGGCGCAGGCGAGATCGACAACGGCGTCGGTCCAGGCGCGGTGCCAGCCGGCGTCCTCGCGCAGCGAGCGGAGGATCTGCGCGTCCAGATGATCGCGCACGCCCTCCGCGGCGTCGGCCAGCCGGCCGAAGAAGAGATCGTCGATCGCCGGTTTCAGGCAGAGGTTGAGGGCCACCAGCGCCTCGCCCCAGTCGTAGGTGACGAGCAGCCGCTCGATCGCTCGCCGGAACGGCTGCCAGGACGGATCCGACTGCCAGAGCGCCCGCCCGGTTCTCGCCAGCTCGGGGTCGCGGCGGGCGAGCAGCGCCACCCGGTAGGCGAGCCGCTGGATCCGCCG
>DASYEX010000041.1:0-26898 GCA_036498765.1 Polyangia bacterium | reverse complement strand
TGGACGATCCAGATCTCCTCGGGGACAGGATGAGCGGCGACCAGCGCAGGCTGAAGGAAGCCGATGACCGGCGGGTTCGAGGCGAAGATGCCGTCCCAGTAGGCGTGCCCGTCGACCCACACCGCCGGAAACAGGTTGGGGATGGCCGCCGAGGCCAGGATCGCGTCGATGGAGATCTCGCCCCGGGCCGAGCTGAACATCTTGAGCGTCCCTTCGAGGATGTCGCCCGCGCCCAGCAGCAGCACCGGGCTCTTCTCCTCGACCATCGCGGGCAGCGGCTCGAGATCGAGATGTTTGGTGATGAGCGCCCGAAAATCGGTGAACTCGGGCCGCCCGATCAGCAACGAGGCCGCCTGGGCCCACATTTTAAATCCGGTCGACGAGGGGCTCTGGGCGAACGTCGGGATGAAGCCGTGCTCGGCCATCCGGACGAACTGCGTGCAGAGCGAATCGAGCGCCATCTCCTGCGGCGTTTGCGCGGAGAGATCCTTCCAGCAGGCGATGATCCGGTCTTCGATCGGCGTCCGGTCGCCGTGCGCCTTCAGGAGGAGGCCCTTCCAGGCGAGCGCGGCCGTCAGGGCGCCGCCCGACGTTCCGCTGAGGCCGACGATGTCGAACCGTTCGTCGACCCCGGCCCGGAACAGCGCCTTCAGCGCGCCGGCCACGAAGGCGCACTGGCTTCCCCCACCCTGGCAGGCAATGGCGATCCGCTTTCGCTCCACGTCGGGCTCCTCTTCCGCGCACGACCGCGCGGTCATCTCTCGTGCGATCGAACGCCGCGCTGTCAACGAAGTGCGCGCGTGTCGTTGCTCTTCGAGCAACGATTCGGTCATTGCCCTATTCGACGTCGCACTTTTCCGTCGACGACTGATGCGGCGACGGCGCCCGCTGGCACGCCCGCGAAACCGGTACTTCTCCCTAATTGCCGTCGCGCTTGACGCCACTACCATCCGACCCGCGAACGACAGGACATCCTTCCGATGCCGCTGCGATCGCGCGAACGATTGGAGACGCCATGATGGATCAGTTATTCGAACACTTTCGGAAGGCCTCGGAGTCCTCGCTGCAGATCCAGCAGGAATTCTTGAAGCAATGGACGCAGCCCTGGCTCTCGGGCGGTCCGTTCGGCGGCGCCGCCGGCGCCGCCGGCGACGCCGGGCGAAACGTCCAGCGCCGCTGGATCGATCTCGGTGTCGAGCTCCTCAACAAGCACCGGCAATCGCTCGACTCGACCTACCAGGCAGGCATCCAGATCATCGAGCAGACCTTCCGCGTGTCGGACGCCAAGTCGCCTGACGACTACCGGCACGTCATGGAGGACCTCTGGCACAAGCTGTTCGACACCTTCAAGAGCCAGAGCGAGGCGCAGTTCAGCGCCTTCCAACACTGGTCGCAGAAGTCGGCCGAAGCCGTCCAAGATGCCCGCGTCTAATCAGACCACCCTGGTCGCCTGGATGACGCCTGGCTTTGCCTGGTGGATTCCATCGCGGGAGGGTGCGGGAACCCTCCCAGGGGTCCCGCA
The DNA here is from genome assembly GCA_036498765.1 of Polyangia bacterium. GTDB lineage: Bacteria > Myxococcota_A > Polyangia > Fen-1088 > Fen-1088 > JADGRB01. Next base: position 25,376 of record DASYEX010000041.1, on the reverse strand, counting down.
TCTGGTCGCCTTGCTCGACTCCTGGCGCTCCGCCCACGCCGTCGGGTGGGACTGCCTGGAGACGATGTGGGGGCTGCGGCCGCCGCAACGATTGCGGGACCGCCTCTTGACCGAAGTGCGGCAGGCGGTGGCCATCCAGCTCCGCTCGCCCGCGTTTCTCGAATTGATGCGCTGGAACCTCGGCGCGATGACCGTCTCGAACCGTCTCACCACGCCATTCCGAATCCACTAGGAGAACGACCATGACAGTTGCACTTCGAGAGACTCCCGCGGTCGTGCTCCCCAGCCCGTTCAGCGTGCTGGGGAAGAAGGCCTTCGTGACCGGCGGCTCGCGCGGCATCGGCCGGGCCGCGGCGCTCACGCTGGCGGCGGCCGGCGCCGACGTGGCGGTCGGGTCGAGCCCGAACGGCGTCGAGCAGGCCGAGAGCGTCTGCCAGGAGATCCGGGAGATGGGCCGGCGGGCCGAGGCCTACGCCTGCGACGTGGCGACCCGCGGGGCGGTCAAGATGATGTGCGCCCGCGTGAGCAAGGACTTCGAGGCGATCGACATCCTGGTCAACAACGCCGGCGTCACCCGCGACGGCCTGTTCCGCCGGATGGATCGCGAAGCCTGGGACGAGGTCATCAACACCAACCTCAACAGCGTCTTCGAGATCACGCAGAACTTCATCGAGCCGATGGCCACCCGCGGCTGGGGGCGGGTCATCAACATCTCCAGCATCGTGGGACGCATTGGCAACTTCGGGCAGGCCAACTACGCGGCCGCCAAGGCCGGCCTCATCGGATTGACCAAGACGCTGGCCCGCGAATACGCGCGCAAGGGAGTGACGGTCAACGCCATCGCGCCGGGCTTCGTCAAGACCCGCATGCTCGACGGCGTCCCCGAGAAGGCGCTCCAGTCGGTCCTGGACATCACGCCGGTCGGGCGGCTCGGCGATCCGATGGAGATCGGCGCCAGCGTCCTCTACCTGGCCTCGCCGTCGGCCAGCTTCGTCACCGGACACGTCCTCGACGTCAACGGCGGCATGGCGATGTAGGGCGAGACCCCGGCGGTCATTACAGGAGGCGGTGGTGGCGACGGCGGAGAGCCCGATCGAGCAGCCGGCGGAGCCGTCGGCGGAGCGGTCGGCGGAGCGCGCGATGACCGCCGACGCCGGCCTGCGGCCCCTCTATGCGGAGCAGCGCAAGCTCTGGCGCCGAATGCTGGCGATGCCGCGCGTCCTGCGGCAGGCGCGGGAGACCCGCGTGGGGACCACCCCGGCGGACGTGGTCTTGACCGAGGGGACCCACAAGCTCCTCCACTACCGCCGCGAGGAGCCGGCCGTCTATCCCGAGCCGCTGTTGCTCTCCTACGCGCTGGTCAACCGCCCCTACATCCTCGACCTGCAGCCGGGGCGGAGCGTGGTCGAGCAGTACCTGGAGCGCGGGTTCGAGGTCTACCTCATCGACTGGGGGGTCCCCTCCGACGCCGATCACGTGCTGACACTCGAACATTACGTGTGCGGCTTCCTGAAGCGAGCCGCGACGTTCGTCCTCGAGCGCCATCAGCAAAAGCGCCTGCACCTCCTCGGTTACTGCATGGGGGGGACGATGTCCGCGCTGCTGGCGGCGCTGCGCCCCGAGCTGATCGAGACGCTCACCCTGCTGGCGGCGCCGGTCGAGTTCGCCGGGCAGGGAGCCTTGCTCAATCTCTGGACCGGCGCGGGGCACTTCGACGTCGACGCGCTCATCGACGCCTGCGGCAACTGTCCGGGCTGGTTTCTCCAGTCCTGCTTCCTCGCCATGAACCCGGTCGGGAACCTGGTGGAGAAGAACATCGCCTTCTACGAACAGATGGACGACCCGCGCAGCGTCCGGAACCACCTCTGCCTCGAGGCCTGGGTGAACGACAACATCCCGGTCGCGGGCGAGGCGTTTCGGGAGTTCGTCAAGAGCCTCTACCAGCGGAACCTGCTGGTGAAGGGCGAGCTCTGGCTGGGCGGACGGCGCGTCGACCTGGGGCGGATCAGCTGCCCGCTCCTCCTGCTGACGGCGGGCAAGGATCACCTGGTCGCCCCCTCGTCGACGGAAGGGATTCGTCCCCACGTCGGCTCCAGCGACATCCAGTCCATGGAGATCGGCGCCGGGCACGTCGGCCTGGTCGTGGGGAGCAAGGCACATCAAACACTCTGGCCCGCGGCAACCCGCTGGCTGGGCGAGCGATCGACCTCGAAGACGGGCGGCCCCGCAGCCGGGGCGCCGAGCTAGGAGCACGAGATGGGGATCCGAATTTCAGGTGTCGGCGGCTACGTACCGACCAAGGCGGTGAACAACCACGAGCTGGCGGCCAGGCTCGACACCTCGCACGAGTGGATCGTGGCGAAGACGGGCATCCTCGAACGGCGGCTGTCGCGCCCGGACGAAGCGCCCAGCGACATGGGGACCGAGGCGGCCATTCGCTGCCTGGCCGACGCCGGCGTCGACAAATCGGCCGTCGACCTGATCGTCGTCGCCAGCGCCACCCCGGATCAATCGCAGCCGGCGGTCGCCTGCCTGATCCAAGAAAAGCTGGGGATCGCAGAGCGGCAGATCCCCGCCTTCGACGTGAACTCGGTCTGCGCCGGCTTCGTGTTCGCGCTCAACGTCGCCCAGAGCATGATGCTGACCAGCCCCCAGAAGTATCGCCACGTGCTGGTCATCGGGACCGACGCCTTCTCGAAGATCATGAACTGGAACGATCGCCGGACCTGCGTGTTCTTCGGCGACGGCGCCGGCGCCGTTCTCCTCTCTCAATCCGAGCTGGCGGTGGGCCGCCTCCAGTTCCACCTGGGGAGCGACGGCCGCGGCAGCCGCCACATCCAGGTGCCGGGCGGCGGCTCCCGGCTGCCGGCCAGCCCCGAGGTGCTGGAGAAGCGCCTCAACACCTTCGTCATGAACGGCCCCAAGGTCTGGGAGTTCGCGGTCGACACGGTCCCGCGCGTGATCCGCTCGTTGCTCGACGAGCACGAGCTGACACCGCGAGACGTCGACCTCCTGGTCCTGCACCAGAGCAACCTCCGGATGCTGGAGGCGATCATGAAGTCGCTCGAGCTGCCGATGGACCGGACGGTGACCACCGTCGAGACCTACGGCAACACGGCGGCCGCCAGCATTCCGCTGACGCTGGAGAAGGCCTCGCTGAGCGGAAAGCTGCGGCGCGGGGCGCGCGTCGTGCTGTGCGGGTTCGGCGGCGGCCTCTCCTGGGGGGCCGCCCTCCTCGACTGGTGAGCGCGGGCGGATCGTGCACAACGTCCTCATCACCGGAGCGGCCAGCGGCATCGGCGCCGGACTGGCCGGCGAGCTCGGGCGCCGCGGCGATCACGTCGTCGTGACGGACGTATCGAGCGACAGCGCGGGCGCCGTGGCCGCGCGGATCCGTGAGGCCGGCGGGTCGGCGGAGGGGCTGGCGCTGGACGTGACCTCCGAGTCGAGCGTCGCCCGGGCCGTCGACGCGCTGTCGCGTCCGGTCGACGTCCTGGTCAACAACGCCGGGCTGCAGTTCGTCTCACCGCTGGAGGAGTTCCCCATGGAGAGGTGGGACTTCCTGGTCCAGGTGATGCTGGTGGGGGCCGTGCGGCTGACCCGCGCGCTCTTGCCCGGAATGCGCCAGCGGGGGTTTGGGCGGATCGTCAACATGGGGAGCATCCACTCGCTGGTGGGGAGCCCGTTCAAGAGCGCCTACGTCGCCGCCAAGCACGCGCTGCTCGGGTTCTCGCGGGTCATCGCGCTCGAGACGGCGGGCGTCGACATCACCATCAACACCCTCTGCCCGAGCTACGTGAAGACGCCGCTGGTCGACAAACAGATCTCCGATCAGGCCCGCACCCGCGGCATCCCCGAGTCGGAGGTCATCTCGCAGATCATGCTCAAGCCGATGCCCAAGGGGGTGTTCATCGGCATCGACGAGCTGGTGGAGATCACCGCCTTCCTCGCCTCGTCCGCCGCCCGCAACATCACCGGGCAAACCATCGTCATCGACGGAGGCTGGACTGCGCAATAAACAAAGCTCGGCCATTGCGGGCATGGTTGCGCGGCTCCGACAATTGGGAACGTCGAGGTTCCATTGAACGAACTTCCTCGAAGCACTTCGCCTATAATCCGTTTGTCGCCATCTGCGCGGCAGAAACGGATTCGCCCTTGCTCTACCAGTTCCTAGAGTACAACCGGGCCTTGATGGCGCCCGCCATCCAGCTGGCCGAGGCCGGCGCCCGCATGTTCTCCGAACCGGGGAGCTGGCTCTCCCAGCTGCCGGGCGCCAACAGCGTGGCGGCCGGATACGAGCTGCTCTACCGGTTGGGGAAGACCTACCAGAAGCCCGCCTTCGACATCCACGAGGTGACCCTCGACGGCGACCAGGTGCCCGTGGTCGAGCAGTCGGTGCTGGACAAGCCGTTCTGCCGCCTGCTCCGCTTCAAGCGCTACAGCGACCGGCCGGAGACCGTCAGCAAGCTCAAGGGCCAGCCGGCCGTCCTGGTGGTCGCGCCGCTCTCCGGCCACCATGCCACGCTCCTGCGCGACACGGTCCGTACTTTGCTCGGCGCCCACAAGGTCTACATCACCGACTGGAACGACGCCCGCGACGTCCCGGCCGACCGCGGACCCTTCACGCTCGACGACTACGTCGGCTACCTGCGCGAGTTCATCCGCTACATCGGGGCCGACCGGCTGCACGTCGTCGCCGTCTGCCAGCCGGCGGTGCCGGTGCTGGCGGCGGCCGCGCTCATGGCGGCGGCCGGCGAGCCGCAGCCCCGGAGCCTCATCCTGATGGGCGGGTCGATCGACGCCCGGCGGAGCCCGACCAAGGTCAACGAGTTCGCCTCCGCCCACGCGATCGATTGGTTCCGGACCCACCTCATCCAAGAGGTGCCCGAGCCCTACGCCGGCCACGGCCGCCCCGTCTACCCGGGCTTCCTGCAGCACGCCGGGTTCATGGCCATGAACCCCATGCGCCACATCGGCTCGCACTGGGACTTCTACCTTCACCTCGTGCACGGCGACCTCGAGAGCGCGGAAGAGCACCGGCGCTTCTACGACGAGTACAACGCGGTGCTGGACATGCCCGCCGAGTACTACCTCGATTGCGTGCGCATCGTGTTCCAGGAACACCTCTTGCCGCGTGGACTCTGGTACGTTCGGGGCGAGCGCGTCGCGCCCGAAGCCATCAGCCGCGCCTCTCTGCTGACCATCGAGGGCGAATTCGACGACATCTCCGGGATCGGCCAGACCCGCGCCGCGCACGATCTTTGCGCGGGGATCCCGGCCGACAGGAAGCGCCACCTGACCATCCAGGGCGCGGGTCACTACGGGATCTTCAGCGGCCGCCGCTGGCGCGAGACCGTCTACCCTCAGGTGCGCGACTTCATCGCCGCCGCGGAGGCCGCCGTCGGCTGACGCGCGGCGATCGTCCACCAGACGTCGATCACGAACAGGGCGACCGCCAGGTCATTGAGCAGCGTGGCGGCCGGCAGCGTCGGCCAGAACTGATTGGCCGCCCAACAAAAGAAGGCCGCTGCCAGGAGAAGCGTGCGCCCGAGCTCGCCCAGGGTCGGCCGCCGCTCGAGGCGGTGCGCGATCGCCGCCAGGCCGATGAGCGTCAGAGGCAACGCCGAGAGCGCATCGTGAGCGTTCGGCGGGAAGCGTGCCGGAGCGGCATCCCAGAAGAGCAACAGCACGACCGCGGGAAGCGTGATCAGGCCGAAGACGAACGAAATCGGAGATCGCATAGTTCGAAGCTACGATCTCGCTCGGGAACCCGCCATTGGGCGCTGCCAGCGGCGGCCCCGCATTTCGCGATGCCGAACGGGAGTAGAGTCCGGGCATGGCCTGGGTCAAGGTTCCTCCCGAGCACCATCCGCTTTTCCTTGCGGCGCTGGAGGCGCTGCCCAAGGACGCGCGGATCGAGACGATGAAGATGTTCGGCGGCGTCGCCGCCAAGGTGAACGGCCACATCTTCGCCGGCCTGTTCGGCCGCTCGACGATGCTCCGGCTGCCGGAGGCGGAAAGGACGCGTGCCCTGGCGCTTCCCGGCGCTGCCCCCTTCGATCCCATGGGCGACGGCCGCGCGCGCAGCGACAAGATCATGCTCCCCGAGGCGATGATGCGGGATCCCAAGGCGCTGGCCCGGTGGGTCGCCCGTGCGTTCGAGGGGGCGGCGACGTTGCCGCCGAAGCTCGCCAAACCGCCCCGAAAAAAGCGGCCCGCGAAGCAATGAGCGAAGCGACGACCGAAGGCGATCTCCCGTGATCACGTTCGACCGGGTGGGGATCGCCGCCGACCCGCTCCTGCGCAACCTTTACCAGCTCTATTGTCACGACATGAGCGAGTGGTTGGGGCTCGACGCGGGCAGCGACGGCCGTTTTGCCTTCGACACGGCGACGCTCTGGCAGGCGGACATGGCCGTCTACCTGGCCCGCGTCGCCGGCTGCCCGGCGGGATTCGGAGTCGTCGCTTCCGCAGAGCCGTGGCTGGCGCGCCAGGGCGCGCGCGACGTGAAGGACCTCTTCATCCTCCGCCGCCACCGTCACCAGGGCGTGGGAAGGGCGCTGGCTCAGCACCTCTGGCGGGAGTTTCCGGGCGAGTGGTTGGTCCGGGTGCTCGCCGGCAACCGCCCCGCCCTCCAGTTTTGGCGCGGCGCCATCCGCGAGTTTCGCGGCGACGCGTTCGAGGAATCCGTCGTCCAGCATCGCGGCCGGGGTTGGATCCACCTGCGGTTCGAAGGGCGAGCGCCGCCAGCTCAGGACGCCTGACCGGCGATGGCGGCCGCGACCGCCTCGGCGCGCGCGGCGATCTGGCGCAGGTGGCCGGTCGGTTCGATCTCGAAGCCGACGAAGAAGAGGTTCGTGCACGCGCCACTCCCGCGCCAGTCGCGCGGCGTACCGTCGTCCGCAAGCACGCCGGGCACCTCGAGGAACTCGGCGAGCGCCGCGCGGAAGCCCGTTGCCAGCACGACCGCCTCGAACGCTCCGCCGCTGCCGTCGGCGAAGACGGCGCCGGTCTCGGTGAGCGCGGAGACGCCGGGCTTGACGGCGATCTCCCCGCGCTTGATCGCCGCGATCGTGCCGACGTCGATGAGTGGGATGCGGCGGCGCAGCCGGGTCGACGAGATCGGCCCCATCGCCGGGCGCGGAAATCCGAGGCGCGTCAGGTTGCCGAACGCCAGCCAGCCAGCCATGCGCCCGATGCCGTCGGCGAGCTTGAGCGGCGCCTTTCGGAGCCGGATGCTGGTGCGTTGGATCGGCATGCCGAGCAGGTCGCGGGGGACGACGTTGATCGGCGCGCGGATGGCCAGGGTCGGCTGGGCCCCCCGCTCCGCCAGGTCGAGCGCGATCTCCGCTCCTGTGTTACCCGCGCCGACCACCAGCACCGCCTGGCCCGCGAACGCCTGACCGTTGCGGTAGCCACTCGAGTGGAGCAACGTGCCGCGGAAGCGCTCCTGATCGGGGAGCCGCTCGGGGTTGGGCAGGCGGTTGTATCCGCTGGCCACGACCACCGCGCGCGCCCGGTAGGTGGCCCGCGCGCTCTCCACGACGAAGCTGTCGTCCGAGAGGCGCAGCCGGCGAACCGGCTCGCCCGTGCGAGGGGTGATCGAGAATCGCGCCGCGTAGGCCTCCAGGTAGGCGACGAAGTCGGCGCGCGACACGTAACGCGGCAACGCCTCGTCGAACGGAACGCCGGGCAAGTGCGACTCCTCCTTCATCGTGTGGAGGTGCAACCGGTCGTAGTGGTTGCGCCAGGAGGTCGCAAGCGAGGGTCCGGCTTCGAGCACCAGGGCGTCGACCCCGCGCCGCTTGAGGCAGGCCGCCGTCGCCAGGCCGGCGGGACCGGCGCCGACGATCAGCGCGGGGGCGGCAGCCCCTTCGAGAGCGGCGGACATGGCGCGGAGCATAGCGCCGGTCCGGGGACCCGCGGACATTAGTTAAGTAACTGCTTGACTATCGAGGTCGCCGTCTGCATAGTTAGGCACATGCTTAACCATCAACCGACGCTCGACGGCGTGTTTCGGGCGCTGGCCGACCCCACCCGGCGCGCGATGGTCGAGCGCCTCTCCGAGCGCCCCGCCGCGGTGAGCGAGCTGGCGGCGCCGCTGGAGATGTCGCTGGCGGCGGTGATGCAGCACGTCGCGCTTCTCGAGGAGAGCGGCCTGGTCCGCAGCGAGAAGCAGGGGCGGGTCCGGACCTGCCGGATCGCTCCCGACGCGCTGGCGCTGGCCGAACGATGGATCGCCGACCGGCGCGCGCTCTGGGTTCGCCGGCTCGATCGTCTGGGCGAGATCCTCGCCGACACCGACGCCCCCGCGCGGGGGAGAAAGAAGAAGAGACCATGACCCTGCCCCCCGTCGTCCACGGAACGTTCACGCTGGAACGAAACTATCCGGTCACCGCCGCGCGCCTCTACGCGGCCTGGACCGATCCGGAGATCAAGGCCCGCTGGTTCATCGGGCCGGCGGGCTGGCAGCTCGTCAAGCGCGAGCTCGACCTGCGGGTCGGCGGGCGCGAGATCCTGGAGGGGGTATTCGCCGACGGTCTCCAGACACTCTTCGTCGCGCGCTACCACGAGGTGGTGCCGGACCAACGTCTGGTCTGGAGCTACGACATGGACTACGCGGGCAAGCACCTCTCGGTCTCCCTGGCCACCGTCGAGATCCGCCCCGCCGGCCACGGCGCCGCCCTCCGGCTCACCGAGCAGGCCGCCTTTCTGGACGGCACGGACGGAACGGCCTCACGCGAGCGCGGCACGGCTGCGCACCTCGAGCGCCTGGCGGGCGTTCTCGGGTCGCTCTCGGGGTAGTCGCTTCAGGCGCCGTCGGGCGGCAGGACCCGCAGCGCCCGCGACCGCATCCGATCGTCGAGCCGGTCGAGCGCCCGCACCGAGTCCTCGCCGAAGGTCGCGGCGATCGTCTCGCGCATCACCTGGTAAACGCTGGTCGACCCGGACGACGCGCAGGAGTACCGGTAGAAGTCCTCGCTGAGGCTGAGTCGGCCGTACTCGAACGACAGCGGGTAGAGCCGGCAGGCGAGCGGCTTGACCTCACCCGGATCGAATCCGTGCCGCTGGGCCGCCACGTGAAGACCGCACCCCCGCTCCCCGGTATGCTCGAGGAAGACACACCCCGAGCTCTCGTCGTCGGGGTCGGTGGTCGCAGTGCGAATCACGAAGCCGAGCGGCGCCTCGGGATCGTGCCCCGGCTCCCGCTCGTCGAACCAGCGCTCCGGGGCCTTCCACTCGGGCGGGAGAACCGACGCGATCTCCGCCGCGCGCCCGAGGATGGCATCCTTCTCGGGCATGCGGACGTCGGCGCCGTGCTGGCAGCAGGCGTCGAGGCGAGCACGATCGTTCTCGTCGCGGCAGCGGCAGCCGTGCGCCATGCAGTCGGCGGTGAACGAGACCAGGAAGACGTCGCGCTCGATGAGCTTGACGTGCGGGTCGTCAACCGCCAGGTAGACCGGGCCGCCGGGGATCGGAAGTGAGACGCGCGTCTCCACGCGCCGACACCTATATCACGACGCGCTCCCGGCGCGCGCGTCACAAGTCCGTTCCGTCCGCGCGTGCGCGCCGGCTATTGACAACCGATCTGGCTGTCGTTGATGGCCAGATCGTCGAACCACATGATCAGCGCGGAGGGCGGCTGCTGGTAGAAGATCTCGCCCACGCCGAGGGCGGTCCAGGCCGACATCTTGGCGTTGGTGTTGTTGGTGAAGCCGATCTGCGTGACCTCGGTGCCGTCGGTGAAGAAGCGGTAGCTCTTGGTCGAAAGATCGACGTACCACTCGGCGCAGTGCCAGCTGCCGTCGAAGCTCCAGTTGTAGTCCGAGCCGGTGCAGCAGGAGTCGTCGGGGACGTTGTAGATCCACTGATGCGTCCCGTTGGTCATCTCCACGGTGTCGACCACCCGGTTCTCCGTCGTCCCCTGCAGCGCGACGAAGGTGAGGTGCAAGACGCCCGAGGTCGGCTTCACGATCGGCGTCTGCAGCTTGTAGAAGATGCGCCCCCAGTGCTTGCTGGCGACGGCGCCGAGGCTGCTGAGACTGAGCTGAATCCGGTTCTGGCCGGTCATGCTCGAGCTCGACTTGAGCGACATCGCGCCGGCGTGGGCCTGGTCGTTGGCCAGCCCGTAGTCAGCCGCCGAGCCGGCGCCGTATCCTTTGAGCTGCGTCCAGCCGGTCGGGATCCCGCCGACGGTCCCCGACTCGAACCCCTCGCAAAGCTTGTAGGGACAGGCAGGTGCGCCACCGGCCCCGCCCGAGGCACCGCCCGAGCCGACCGTCCCGCCCTCTTGCCCGCTTTGCCCGCCTTGCGCGCCGCCGCCAGCGCCGCCCGACGAGGAGGCCGCGCCGCCCGAGCCGCCGCCCATTCCGCTGCCGCCCGTGCCCGTTCCACCGGTCGCCGAACCGCCCGAGCCCACGCCGCCCGTCGCGGAGCCGCCCGAGCCCACGCCGCCCGACCCGATCGACCCACCGCTGCCGGTGTTCCCGCCGCTGGCGCTGCCGCCGGTGCCGCTGCTCCCGCCGCTGGCGCTGCTCCCGCCGCTGGCGCTGCTCCCGCCGCCCCCGGAGCCGCTGGCGGTCGAGCCCGATTGCGCACACCCGAAGGTGCAGACGAGCAGCGAAGTCAGGCCAAGGGCGCTACGTAAGGTCATCGAAGAATTCTCGACGGTGAGCGCTGATTGTACGTCAGGACGGCGGCTGCGCCCAGGTGGCACGGAGGCGGGCGCCGATGTCGACCCGGGCCCCTGCGTGCGACGGGCCCAGGCCGTCGTCGCGCCGGGGTGGCGACGGGCGGTCGAACTTGTCGAGGAGCGCGTCGGGGATGAAGCGCGTCCGTGGCGTGAAGACGTGGCGGTCGCCGTAGCGGCTCTGCTGGCGGATGAAGAAGCGCAGCGGGTGGATCAGCGTGAGCGCGGTCTTGGCCCGCGTCATGGCGACGTAGAGCAGACGGCGTTCCTCTTCGATCTCGGCCGGGGTCCCGGTGGCGAGATCCGACGGGATGCAGCCGTCGGCGGCGTTCAATAGATAGACGCTGTCCCACTCCTGTCCCTTGGCGGAATGAATCGTCGACAGGATCAGGTAGTCCTCGTCCAGGTGGGGATCGCCGGCCTCCGCCCCGGTCGCCTGCGGCGGATCCAAGGTCAGGTCGGAGAGGAATCGCTCGCGCGACGGCGCCGCGGCAGCCAGCTGCTCGAGCTGCTCCAGATCGCCGAGCCGCGCGCGGGCGTCGTCGTAGAGGCGCTCCAGGTGCGGCTGGTACCACCGGCGCACGAGGCCCATCTGCGCGCCCCAGGGGGCGGCCACCGCGCAGAGCTGGCGGTAAAGCTCGGCGAACGCCGGCCAGTCGGGGCGCGCGGCCGCCGGCGGCTCGAACGTCGGCAGCGCCGCCGCCAGCGCGAAGCGCGCCGCCCCCACGTGCGCGAGCAGCGCCTCGGCGAAGCGCGGGCCCATCCCGGGGAGGAGCTGCGCGACGCGGAAGGCCGCCAGCCCGTCGCGCGGGTTCTCGGCCCAGCGCAGGCAGGAGAGCGCGTCTTTCACGTGCGCCGCCTCGAGAAAACGCAGCCCGCCGTACTTGGCGAACGGGATGTTGCGCCGCCCCAGCTCGACCTCCAGCGCGTCGCTGTGGTGCGCGCCGCGGAACAGCACCGCCTGCTGCCGCAACGGCACGCCGGCCTCGCGACGCTCGAGGACGCGCGTCACGACGTAGTCGACCTGCGCCCCCTCGTCTTCGACGGTGGCCAGCACCGGCAGGTCGCCGCCCGGCCGAACCGCGAACAGGCGCTTGTCGTACCGCTCGGACCCGAGCGCGATGACGGCGTTCGCCGCTTCCAAGATCGGCGCCGTCGAGCGGTAGTTCTGCTCGATGGTCACCACCTCGGCGGGCGGGTCGTACTGCTTGGGAAAAGCCAGGATGTTCCCCACCCGCGCGGCGCGGAAGCTGTAGATCGCCTGCGCGTCGTCGCCGACCACCGTGACGCCGCGGCCGTCGGGCTTGAGCCGCAGCAGGATCTCCGCCTGCAACGTGTTGGTGTCCTGATACTCGTCGACGAGGACGTGGTCGAAGAGGGAGGCGATCCGCCGCGCCAGCGAAGGGTCGCCCATCACGTGAAACCAGTAGAGCAGCAGGTCGTCGTAGTCGAGCACCGCCCGCGCCGTCTTCGCCTCGACGTAGGCGGAGAAGAGACCGCGCAGCGGCTCCTCCCACTCGAGGCACCAGGGGAAGCGCGTCTCGAGACAAGCCCGCAGGGGGTCCTGCGTGTTGACCACGCTCGAGTAGACGGCCAGGCAGGTCCCCTTGCGCGGGAAACGCCGGTCGGTGCGCGACAGCCCGCGGTCGTGGCGGAGGCGATCGAGGAGATCGGCGGCGTCCTCGCGATCGAGCAGCGTGAAGGCCGGATCGAGCCCGATCTCGCCGGCGTGGTGGCGCAGCAGGCGGTTGGCGATGGCGTGGAAGGTCCCCGCCCAGGGGAGCGTCGCGTCCGCGGGTCCGCGCCGGCCGACCAGACGCGCCGCGCGCCGGATCATCTCCTGCGCCGCCCGACGCGAGAACGTCAGCAGCAGGATCCGGCGCGGGTCCGCGCCGCGCGCCACCAGCGCCGCCACCCGGTGCGCCAGCGTCTGTGTCTTCCCCGTCCCCGCGCCGGCGATGACCAGCAACGGCCCATCGCCCGCCGCGGCGGCGCGCCGCTGCGCGGGGTTGAGCGGGTCCAAAATCGGATCGGTCGTCTCGGCCGGATCGGTCGGAGCCACGCCCCGAGACTATACTAACGTTCAGGTATCGCCAAGATCTCGTCGTCGGGAACGGCGAACGGCTCCAGCGTCGACCGATAACGGGCGAAGAGCGTGGGTGGCACCCGCGCTTTTCCGCCCCCCAGCATCCCCTCGATCATCCCGCCGTTGGCCGGCGCCTTGCCCAGGTTGTGGTTGTTGGTGACCGCGTACATCTCGCGGATGGCAGGACGCGCGGCGATCTCGCGGATCCGCTCGACCCAGGGGCGGAGCTCGTCGGCCGTATAGAGGTAGTCGTAGCGCTGGTTCCTGTCGGCGCTCTTCCGGAACCAGTCCTGGTAGTTCCGCCCGTGCATCCGGACGTAGCCGACCGCCGAGGTGGCGCGCGCCGCCGGGCCGATCGAATTTTCGAACAGCGGCTGATCGACGTTGACGATGCCAACCCCGCGCTCCGCCAGATCGGCCAGCACCGCCTCGCTGTTCCAGCTGGCGTGGCGGACCTCGAGCACCAGCGGAAACGCGGCGAACGCGGCCAGGACGTCGCGCAGCCACTCCTCGGCGGCGTCGTCGCGCTTGAAAGACCAGGGGAACTGCAGCAGCACGGCGCCCAGCCGCCCGGCGTCCTGCAAGACGTCGAACGCGGCGCGCGCCGCCTTGACCTCCTCGGCCAAAAACGCCGCTTCGCGCTGGTGCGTGAACCGCCTCCACAGCTTGGCGGTGAACTTGAACTCCGGGTTGTGCGCGACGCGCGCCACCCAGTCCGCCGCGGCCTTCGGCGTGCCGGGCCCATAGAAGGTGCTGTTGATCTCGACGGTGTCGAAGTAGCGCGCCAGGTACCCGAGCTCGTCGAAGCTCTTGGTCTTCTTCTTGGTCGGGTAGACGATCCCCCGCCAGTCCGGGTAGTCCCACCCGGCGGTCCCCACCCGAACCTTCGCGCTCACGCCTCGAGTCTACTCAGAAGATCGTTGCCGGGACCGCCAGCGCCTCGAGAGAAGTTCGCCGAAGATCGGTGCGCGCCATTCGACTACTGGGTCGCAGCACGAGCTGATTGCTCATTTCCGTCGCCTGTCCGCAAACGAGGTCTTGCGCTGACGGTGCGCGACATCAAGTTTTGTACAACCCTCGGCGAAGGTCAGCCATGCAACACAGGCAAGCAGGGTCAAAGATGGGCCTCGTCTTCATCATCGACGACGATCGCGGCCTGCGCGAGAGTGTCTCCGGGCTCCTCGACGGCGAAGGGTATCCGTGCGCCGGATTCGCCGACGGGATCGAGGCCCTGGCCGCGCTTCGCACGGGGCTGAAACCGTCGGTCATCCTGCTCGACATCGCCATGCCGCGGATGGACGGGTGGGACTTCCGCAACGTCCAGCGCGCCGATCCGGCGTTCAAGGATGTTCCAGTGGCGGTGGTGACGGGGGCGGGGTTCAGCGAAGGGACCATCCGACATCAATTCGGCGATGTCGCCGTCCTGCGAAAACCGCCCCCGCCGGGGGAGCTGCTGGCGACGGTGGCGCGGCTGGCGCGGCGAGCGGCGCCCTCCGACGGCGAGAACTGACCCTTCTTCTGACCATTCTTCTGACCCTTCTTCGTCAGAGAGCCGCGGCGGCGGCCTTGAGCGCCGCACCCGCCCCGTCCGTGACGGTGTCCCCGTGGCAGAGCATGACGCGGGCCAGGCCCGGGAGCTCCGCCCACGCGCCGAGCTGCCGCCTGAGGGCCGCCTTGTCGGAGAGGAACATCATCTTGAAGATGGGGACCACCTTGGGCCCACCGGCGAACCCCATCAGGCGCGGCAGCAGGCCCATCGATCCCTTGGCGCTGTTCTGGATGACGTCAGCGACCAGCAGGCTCACCCGCTGACCGGCCGCGCTGCGGACGATGATCGCCGGCTCGCCCGTCTTGGTGCCGGGGACGGCCGCCACCTCCACGTTGGGATCGGCGGGGATGTCCTCGAGCATTCCGGCGATGTCCGCGCGCGCGCGCATCTTCGCCTCGCAGGCCTTGGGCCCGTAGATGCGCAGGCCCAGCTTCTCCGAGAAGGCCCGCGCGTCGATCATGTGCTGGTCGTGCGGGACCACCAGGATCTCGGGCCGGCCCCAGGCGGTCACCTCGGCCAGCGCCGCCTCCGCGAGCGGGATCGCCGTCCCGTAGAACATCAGCGACCCGTCCGAGCGCTTGATGATGAACATCCGCCGCGTGAACGGGATCCGCGGAACGTCGCCGTGAACCGACCAGAGGTTGTCTTCCAGCTTCTCGAGCGGATCGTGGCGGGTCACGATCCACGGACGCGGTTGCTTGGGCATCGGTCTCCTCGCCTCGGGGCGGAAATTATCACGCCACCAGCGCCGCGGTCGCATAGAGTCCGGCCGCCATGGGAGCACGCTGGCGCGCCGTCGAACGGAAGGGGCTCGAGGTCGTGGAGATCGAAACGGCCGCAGCGACCGCGGTGGTCGCGCTGCAGGGCGCGCAGGTGCTGAGCTTCGTGCCGCGCGGCGGCCGGGATTGGCTCTGGGTGAGTGAACGGGCGCGCTGGTCGCCCGGCGCCGCGCTGCGGGGCGGGGTCCCGCTCTGCTTCCCCTGGTTCGGGCCGCACCCTACCGAGCGCGCCTTCCCGGCGCACGGCTTCGCGCGCACGAGCCCTTGGCGCTTCGCCGGCGTGGAGGAGGTCGGCGACGATGCCCGAATCGATCTGACGCTCGCCTCGGACGCGGCGACGCTCGCCCTCTACCCGCATCGCTTCGAAGCACGGCTGGAGATCACCGTCGGCGCGGAGCTGGGGCTCGCCTTCGAGGTGTCGAACCCAGGCGACGCGCCACTGGCGTTCGAGCTGGCGTTCCACGGCTACCTCGCCGTCACCGACCTCGGCAGGATCTCGATCGAAGGGCTCGCCGGCTGCGCCTTCGCCGACAAGGTGGCCGGCGGAGCCCGCCGCACCGAGGGAGACGGTCCGGTCCGCATCGCCGGCGAGGTCGACCGCGTCTATGACAGCGCCGGTCCGGTCACCCTGGTCGACCCGGCCGGCGCGCGGTCGCTCCGCATCGAGAGCGCCGGCGCCGGGTCGACCGTCGTCTGGAACCCCGCGCCGACCAAGACCGCCACGCTGTCCGACATGAATCCCGATGCCTATCAGCAGTTCGTCTGCGTGGAGACGGGCGCGATCGGCGAGCGCCGGATCACCGTCGCGCCAGGGCAGCAGCGTCGGGTAAAGGTGGTCTACCGGGCCGCGGGCTGAGCGATTGAAAGCGCGAGGTCGGTCTCGCTCGCCGGCCTAGTTGCAGCCGTCGTGCAGCGCTGAGGCCTCGGCGGCGGAAAGAGCGCGGTCGTACCAGCGGACCTCGTCGAGGGCGCCGGCAAAGAACCCGTTGTTCTGCGGCTCCTGAGCGCCCCGAACCGCGTTGTGTGCGAAGACCAGCGAGCCCGTGTTGTCGCCGACGTCGCCCGTCGCGGGCGCCGAGACGTCAAGGGTGCCGTCGATGTAGACCTTCGCGGTCGTGCCGTCATACGTCGCGGCGACGTGATACCAGGTGCTCAACGTCAGCGCGCTGGCGGAGACGATCTCCTGGCTGGTGGCCGGATACAGGAAGAATACGAGGTGGCCGGCTGGAGTGACGGAGACGCGCTTGTCCTCCTGCCCGTAAACCCATTTATTGACGATGAACGTGTTGCCGGACGGCCAGGCGGCAACCTTGACCCAGAACGAGATTCCGAACCCAGTCGCCAGGTCGAGCGTCGTCGAAGTCTGGACAACCACATCAGAGGTCGTCCCATCGAAGTTGAAGGCCTGGCCGCCGAGGGGCCCCGGCACGAAGCTGACGTTCTCGAGAAACCCGTTATTGTTGTGCCCGGCGCTGTCGTTTCCATTCCCCTCGGCCCGCCACCAGCTCACGAGGCCGCTGCTCAGGGTGGATCCGTCGAACGCCACGGGACAGGTCGGCGACGCGTCCGACGCGCCACCGTCCCTCGGTAGACCGCCCGCGCCCCCGGCTCCGCCCCCGCCGGAACCGGCAACCGCCGATCCGGCGGCTCCGCCGATGGACTGGCCACCTGCCCCGCCGGCGGCGGCTCCACCGGCTCCCGCCATCGCCTGCCCGCCGCCCGCCCCCGCGACCGACCCAGCCGCTCCGCCCGCATTGGCGCCGCCCTGACCACCGGCACCGCCCACACCCTTCAAGCCGGCAGAGGAGTGATCGCAGCCGCCCGCGGACAGCGCGAGCGAGCCAGCGAACAGAAACAGGCCACGCCACCAACAACGTCGAACCAGCATCGCCACGGGAGGATCGGTGTCGCCCGCCGATGTGTCAAGTCGCAAGGTACAGATCGGTAGACCGAGCGGCTCAGGGTATCGCGATCAACTTTTGCAGCGCGGCCAGCTCGGGGAGGCTCAGGTCTGAAGCGAGCGCGTAGCCCTGCTCGCCCGATCTCCAGAGGATCACGTTGAAGCCGCGAATCGTCTGCGTGCGGACGTCGCGCGGGAAGGCCAGGCCGTCGGCCATGACCACGAACAGCGACGCGGTGTGCAACCGCCGCTTGTAGACGAAGACCGCCGCGCGCCGGTCGAGGAATGGCTCGGCGGCGCCGCCCACCAGCGGGAAGTCGGCGTTGCCCGCGAAGGCCACGGCGGGGGCGAAGTCGAGCTTGCCGCCGAACCAGGGCTTGACCTCGTGCAGCCCGCCCGTGACCTTGGCCAGCGGCGCGCCCTCCAGCACCCGCAGGTGGTCATTGACCGCCTCGGTGTCGAGGCGCGCTGTCGCGGCGCGGTTCTCGACGACGGTCGCCGTGGTGGCGCCCACCGCGACGGCCAGCGCGGCCGACAGCGCCGCCCCGAGCGCCAGCTCACGCACGCGCGCCCGAACGCGCGGCGGCCGTCGCGCGGTCTCGTCACCGGGCCAGCTGGCCGCCAGGCGCTGTCGCAGCGCCGGCGGCGCCACGTGCCGCGGCAGCTTCGCTTCGAGAGCCTCACCCAGCGCGCGCTCGGCCTCGACGTGGGCTTGGCAGGCGGCGCAGGTCGCGAGGTGCGCGCGAACCTCCGCGGCGACCTCCGGCCCGAGCCGCCCCCGCAGCAGGTCCAGGGTCAACTCTCGCGTCTTGTTGCAGTCCATCATGATCCTGTCCTTCTCTTAGGGCCGATGCGCCTCCAGCCGCTCGCGCAGCGCCGCGCGGGCCCGCCCGAGCCGCGACTTCACGGTCCCCTCGGCGCACCCGAGCACGTCCGCCATCTCCGCCTCGCTCAGCCCCTCGAGGTCGAGCAGGATCGCCGTGCGCCAGGCTTCGGGCAGGGCCTGGACCGCTTGGGCAACCTCGTCCGCGACCAGGGAACGCAACTGAGCCGAATGCGCCTCGTCCGCCGCCGGGTTCCCCACGGGCGCGAGCTCGTCGACGTTCTCCTCGGCGGCCTCGGGGCGCGCGCGGCGCCGCCCGTCGAGGTAGGTGTTGCGCAAGATCCGCAGCAGCCAGGCCTTGAGGTTGCTGCCCGCCTCGAACTGCTGCGCCGCCCCCAGCGCCCGCGCGTAGGTCTCCTGGACCAGATCCTCGGCCTCCTGCGGATCGCGGACCAGCCAGCGGGCCAGGTTGTAGAGCGCGTCGGCATGGGTGAGCCCCAGGGCCACCACCTCACGGGCCCCGCCGCGATCGATGAACCGCACGCCAAGCATTTACTGCCGAGCCCATGGGGAGTTCAACGTCCGAACGAGGAATCGGTTCCCTGCAAAAAACGAGGGAACCGATCTGTCGGTCCCGGCGTTGGACCGGACGGAGGGCGCGTTCGCCGCCCGACGAGGAGAGACGCCATGAAGCTCAAGGACACCGTTCGATTCTTTCTGCACCCGCCGACCTCGGGACCGCGGGCCACGATCGCCATCCGCCTGATGGCGGGCGGCGTCTTCTTCTGGGAGGGGCTGCTCAAGTTCGCTTACGCCAACCAGGGGATCGGTCGCTTCACCAAGCTGGGGCTCCCCGTCCCCGACGTGCTGGCCCCGGCCATCGCCGTGCTGGAGATCGGCGGCGGGCTGTTGTTGATGAGCGGCCTCGGCACCCGCCTCATCAGCCTGCCGTTCATCGTGGAGATGATCGTGGCGATGCTGGCCACCAAGGTGTCGCTCTTCTTCGGCACCTCGCCCCTCCCCAAGCCGCCGTCGCCGCCGCAGATGGGCCTGTGGGCCGTGCTCCACGACATCCGCTCCGACTACGCGCAGATCATGTCCTGCATCTATCTGCTCGCGGCGGGGCCGGGCCCCTGGTCGCTCGATGCGCTGCTGGCCCGGCGCCGCCGCGCCGCCGCGTCGCCCGCGGTCGAGAGCCCCCCGCAGCTCGACGCGGCGCGGGCCTGAGGCGCGACCGCGAACGCTACCAGGGGAGGTGCCAGCCGAACAGCGCCGCCGCCCAGGCCAGCACCGTGAAGCGCACGAGCCGCAGCACCAGCACCAGCGGCAGCAGGCGGAGCGGCCGGGGCGCCACACCGGGGAGCAGCGTGGTGGTCACCGAGACGGGCGGGAACCCGAACAGGCCCGCGGTGACCGCCACCCCGGTGGAGGTCCGCTCGGTCCCCAGGGCGCCGGTGCGCGCGCGCTCGCACTTCCGATCGAACCAACGCCACCGCCGGCGCAGCTCGGCCCCGAAGAAGAACAGGCCGACCAGGGCCACCGACTGGCCGGCGGCGGCGACGAGCCCGATGGTCAGCGGCGTGTGGTGACGCTGCGCCCCGACCAGCGCGGCCGCTGCCTCGGGGCTGACGATCCAGAACACGGTCCCGATGAAGGCGGCGGCGCAGAGGCCGAAGAGCGACATGAATCGGACGACATTCTAGGCGGAGCGGCCGATTTTGTACGGTGACATCTTGTTCACCGGGCCGGCGGGCGCTCTGCGGTAAGGTCCCGGTGATGACCACGATGCGGAGCGACCTGTCGCGCATCGCCCAGCGCGCCATGCGCGAGCGAGGCCTCTTGCCCGAGTTCACCGCGGCCGAGCTGGCCGAGGCCCAGCGGCTCGACCCGGGGTTAGGTCCGGTCGACCCGAGGCTTCGTGATCTGCGCGGGCTCCTCTGGGCGTCGATCGACAACGACGACTCGCGCGATCTCGATCAGCTCACCGTCGCCGAGGCGCTGCCGTCCGGGCAGACGCGGATCCTGGTCGCCATCGCCGACGTCGACGCCAAGGTGCAGCAGGGCTCTCCGCTCGATCACCACGCGCGCACCAACACCACCTCGGTCTACACCGACGCCCGCGTCTTCCCCATGCTCCCCGAGCGGCTCTCGACCGACCTGACGTCGCTCAACGAGGGCGAGGAGCGGCTGGCGCTGGTGATCGAGGTGGTCGTCGACGGCAATGGCCAGGTGCAGGCGGACAAAGGGGAGCTCTCGCGCGCGGTGGTCGTCAACCGCGCCAAGCTCGCCTACGACGGCGTCGCCGCCTGGCTGGAAGGCAAGGCCGAGGCGCCGCCCAAGGTCGCGGCCGTCGCGGGGCTCGCCGACAACCTGCGCTTGCAGGATCGCGTCGCGCAGGCGCTGCGGCAGCGGCGCCACCAGCACGGCGCGCTCGAGCTGGAGACGCTGGAGCCGCGCGCCGTGTTCGACGGCGACGCCGTCTCCGACCTGCGCCTCGAGCGGCCGAACCGCGCCAAGCAGCTGATCGAGGACTTCATGGTGGCGGCCAACGTCGCCACCGCGCGCTTCCTGGAGGGGAAGCGATCGCCGTCGGTGCGGCGGGTGCTCCGCTCGCCCGAACGATGGGCGCGGATCGTCGAGCTGGCGCAGACCTACGGCACGACGCTGCCCGCCGCGCCCGACGCCGTGGCGCTGGAGGCCTTTCTGACCGAGCGGCGCCGCGCCGACCCGCAGCGCTTCCCCGACGTGTCGCTGGCGGTGGTCAAGCTGCTGGGCCGCGGCGAGTACGCGGTCGAGACGCCCGGCGGCACCAGCGAGCACTTCGGCCTCGCGGTGCGCGACTACACCCACTCGACCGCGCCCAACCGCCGCTTTCCCGATCTCCTGACCCAGCGCCTGGTGAAGGCCGCGCTCGGCGATCGGCCGCCGCCCTACTCCGCCGGCGACCTCGCCGCGCTGGCCACCCACTGCACCGCCGCCGAGGACGCCGCCGCGAAAGTCGAGCGACAGGTGCGCAAGTCGGCCGCCGCGCTGCTCTTGCACGCGCGCGTCGGCGAGACGTTCGAGGCGCTCGTGACCGGCGCGTCGGCCAAGGGGACCTGGGTGCGCCTCCTGCACCCGCCCGTCGAGGGGCGCGTGGTGCGCGGGTGGGAGGGGCTGGACGTCGGCGACCGCGTGTCGGTCAAGCTGGAGCACACCGACGTGGAACGCGGATTCATCGACTTCTCCCGAGCGAGGTGACGCCTATGAAGGACAAGCAGTCCAAGTCGGTGACCGATCCCGTCGATCCCATCGATCCCGCCCATCCCGCCGATCCCGCCGATCCCGCCGCCGATCCCGTCCTGGCCTACCGCGACGAGGATTTTCTGGAGAGCGACGACGCGCGTCCGCTGAGGATCATCTCGGAGTATCTGGCGCCGCTGCGCGCGCTCCGCCGGGAGCAGGTCCGCGACACGGTCGTCTTCTTCGGATCGGCGCGCATCCAGTCGGGCGGCCCGCTCGGCCGCTACTACGACGAGGCCCGGACGCTGGCCCGCGAGCTGACGGCCTGGTCGATGACGGTGGAGGGGCACGGCCACCGCCGGATCGTCTGCTCGGGCGGCGGCCCGGGGATCATGGAGGCCGCCAACCGCGGCGCGCACGACGCCGGCGGGCGCACCGTCGGGTTCAACATCGGCCTGCCGCACGAGCAGAAGCCCAACCCCTACATCACGCCGGGGCTCTCGTTTCAGTTCCACTACTTCTTCATGCGCAAGCTCTGGTTCGCGCACACCGCCTGCGCGCTGGTGGCCTTCCCGGGCGGCTTCGGCACGCTGGACGAGATGTTCGAGATCCTGACCCTGCAACAGACGGCCAAGCTGGATCGCAAGATCACCATGCTGCTTTACGGGTCGGACTACTGGCGCGAGATCGTCGACTTCGAGGCGCTGGTCCGACACGGGACGATCGGTCGGGAGGATCTCGAGCTCTTCACCTTCGTCGACGATCCCGCGACGGCGCTGCGCGCGCTGCAGGCCGAGCTGACCCCGGCGGCGCCGCGCAAGCTCTCGGGCGAGCCCGCCTCGACGGCGACGCCCGCCTTCGCGCCGTCGCGCACGCCCGACGGCGAAGGCGAAGGCTGAGCGCCAGGCGGAGCCGCCGCCCGTCCTCAGGCCGCGTAGGTCACGACGACGTTGCCGCACGCTGCCAATGATCGGCGGCACTCCGGCGGCGACCTCTGATCGTCAGGGCAGGTAGCTCTTGATCGCCTCGTAGAAGTTGTCCCCGAGCTTCGTGTAGCCGCCCGCGTTCGGGTGGACGCCGTCGCTGCCGATGTCCGAGGCGGTCAGCGAGCCCTGGTCGACGAAGATGACGTGCTTGCCGGCCGCCGCCCGCGTCTGCACGAGGGCCGGAATCATCCCGTTGTAGGCGGTGACCGTGCTCTGGGCGGACGACAGAGGGGGAATCGAGGCCACCGCGAGCAACGCGTTGGGTGCGGTCATGATGACCTTGTCGATCAGGTTCCCCAGATCGGTGGCTATGGTTTGCGCCGAGATCTTGAGAGAGTCATTGGTCCCGATCATCAGGAGGACAATCTGCGGGCTCGAGTCGAACGCGGGCGACGGAACCAGGGTCGAGATCCCGCCCGGCGATCCGCTGATCGGATCGATCGTCCATCCGGAATGACCTTCGTTGTTCTGCGGAAAGGGTTTGCCGTCGACCGTCGTCGGGCCGCTGGTCTGTGACCCCACGAAGGTGACGTTCTGGCCGGCGTTCACCGCACGCGTGAACACCTCGGCTCGATAGCCGCCTTCCTGCGAGGTCACGTAGTTGGGTGGCAGGAGCCCGAAGGTGATCGAGTCACCGAAGGGCAGGATCTTGCACGCACCGCCGGCCGTCCCGCACGGGGTGAAGCTTGCCGCGCCACCCATCCCGCCCGTTCCGGTCGCGCCGCCCCCCGCCGCGCCGCCCGTGGCGTGTCCGCCCTGACCGCCGCGTCCCCCGCTGCCCGCCGCGCCGCCCGTTCCGCCGCCCGCCGCGCCGCCCGTCCCGCTGCTCCCGCCCCGGGCGCCCGCCGCGCCGCCGCTGCCTGAACCGCCCTTGCCGCCCGAGTCGCCGCCGGTCCCGACCGAGCCGCCGCTGGCCGACCCGCCGCTCCCGGTGACGCCACCCGTCGCCTGCTGGCCTCCGGAGCCCGTGACGCCGCCCGAGCTGGTGGCGCCGCCCGAGCCTGTCTGTCCGCCCGAGCCGCTGCCGCCGCTCCCGTTCGAGCCACCGCTCGCGCTGCCGCCGCTCCCGGTGCTGCCGCCGCTCGCCGACGAACCTCCGGAGCCGGTCCCGTTGTCGCCGGTCTCGGACGACGCGCACGCGACGAGGAAAACGGACGTCAAAACGGCAACAGCGAGCTGCAGGGATCGCTTCATGGGGGCCCTCCGGCTGGTGGAATGGGAGGGAGACCCTTCGGAGCTTCGCGGCGTGGAACACAATTGCGGTTCCGGCTCGCGCGCCGCGGCGCGCGGGTCGACTTGGCCTGGTCGGGCTGCGCGAACGGTGGAATAGTGACTCTGTGGTCGACCCCGTCTCGGAGAAGCCACGCTACGCGCGGCACCCCCGCCTGGGGATCGAGACCGTGGCTTACCGCGGGCCGCTGGACTGCATGCCGACCCACGCGCACGCGCAGTTCCAGCTGACGTTGTACGACGGCGGGCCGCGGCGCTTCCGGGTTGCGCGGCACGGGTTTGCCGGCGCCGCGCGCACGGCGATCATCATCCAGGCCGGCGAGCCGCACTCGAGCGTCCCGGTCACCGATCCAAGGCTCACGCTGCACACGTTCTACATCGAGGAGACGCTCATGGCCGAGGTGGCGTCGACGCTCTGGGGCGGACCGGCGACCGTCGCCTTCCGCGATCCGCTCATCGCCGACGAAGCCACGGTGATCCAGCTGCTCGCCACCCACCGGGCGCTCGAGCGCGGGGATCTGGAGAGCGAGGAGAAGACCTTCTTCGCGCTCGAGCAGCTCGTCCATCGCTACGCCACGCCGACCGGCGCCGCGCGCCCGACCACCACGACCGACACCGGCCTCTCCGCCGTGCGCGATCTCCTGGCGGAGCGGGTGGCCGAGAACGTCGGCCTCGACGAGCTGGCCGGCGTGGCCGGGCTCAGCCGCTTTCACCTCATCCGCGCGTTCCAGCGCCGCTACGGCGTGACCCCCTTCGCCTACCTGCGCCACCGGCGGATCGAGAAGGCGCGCGCCGTTCTCCGCACCGGCGCCTCGCTGGCCGACGCGGCGGCCGGGGCCGGCTTCGCCGACAAGTCACACCTCGGCCGTAGCTTCCGCGCCGTCATGGGCGCGACGCCCGGCGAGTACCGCCAGTCCTACTTGCGCGCGACCCGCTGAGGGGCGGGGGGCGCGAGCAGACGCCCGATCGCCGCGCGCACGGCAGCGAAGGCGCGGCGCAGGGCCGCGCGCGGGTCGCGCGGCGCGGGTCCGACCGCGACCAGGTCGTCGAAGGAGTCGGGGAGAGCAACGGACGCAGCGTCGTCGGGCGGCGCGGCCGCGAAGAAGGCCTCCGCCAGGTCGTCGAAGGCGGGAGCCGGCGCGCGCGCGACCTCGCCGGTCGTACGACGTTTGCGCCCGCGAGAGCGTCGTTTGTTGGCCGGGGCCTGCCGCTGCGCGAGGGCGACGTTTTGTCGAGCCATAGCCGATATACGGGGCGGACGCGCGATCGGACGCGTCGCGCAGATCAACGCGCAACCTCGAGCGTTCCCACCCGCTCGTTACGGCGAGATGACCTTCCCGATGTCGGCGACGACGCCGCCGAGGACCGGGCCGTAACTGACGTCGCAGATCGAACCGAGGTGGCTCTTGGGAAAGGCCCCGACGAACTGGGCGATGCGCACCCCCGGATCGCCGAAGCTTCCGTCGCTCGAGAGGCTCGTCGCCTCCGGATTGACGGCGCCGGCCGGACCGCACGAGTGCTCCATCTGCGGCCAGAGCTCGCCCGGCGGGCTGTTCTGTCCACCGATCGCCTTGACCCATTGCACGGTGTAGGGCGACGGCGGCGCGATGACGGCACCGACGACAATCTGGTTGTCCGGATCGGACTTGAGCGCCCGGATGTCGCTGACGAACCTCGCCACCGGGGTCAGGAGACCATTGGTGTCGTTGGAGGTGCAGCTCGTCAGGTCGAGCGTCGGCGCCGCCGTCGTCCCCTGCGCGTCGGAAGGGAAAATGAGAGGCGGAGAGATGACGGCGCCGCTCCCAGGGTCGGTGCAGAGATGGCCGAACTGGTTGCAGCGGTAGTTGGCGACAGGGCCGAGCGGGTTGGTGATGTTCTGCATCCCGCCGTTCAGCGAATAGAGCATGGTGTCGGCCGGCGCCGAACAGTCGTCCTCGTTGCTGAGGATGATGATGACCAGCAGAGCTTCGGGGCGGAGAAAATCCGCGTTCGTGGACGGAAGCGCTCCGTCGGCGCCGAGGGCGCGGTCGATCGAGGCGAGCTGGTGCTCGAACCCGCACCCGGTGTCCCCGAGCAGCATGATGCACTGGAGGACGCCGCCGATGTCCGGA
>DASYEX010000040.1:0-4284 GCA_036498765.1 Polyangia bacterium | reverse complement strand
ATGGAGATCGGGCTCGACAAGGCCTCGCTGGTCATCGGGCGGACGGACGAGAACGACGTCCTGCTCAACCACCGCTCGATCTCGCGCCACCACGCCAAGATCGTGCGCGACGCCGATCACTACACGATCGTCGACCTCCAGAGCGCGAACGGGGTGCGGGTCAACGGCGAGGACTACGAGCGCATCGAGCTGAACGCGGGCGACGTGATCGAGCTCGGTCATGTGAAGCTCCGCTTCGTCGGCCCGCTCGAGAGCTACACCTTCGATCCGCGCACGGCGCAGCCCCGCCAGCTGCCGGTCAAGCTGATCGGCGTGGGGGCAGGCGCTGTGGCCGTCCTGGCGTTGGGCGTCTTCTTCTTCCGCCACGGGGTGCCGACCGGCGCCACCGCCTCGGGAGCGGCCGAGCCCGCCCCGGCGCCGGCCGTCGCCGTGGTGCCGCCGCCGGCTCCCGCGGTGGTGCCGCCGCCAGCCCCGGCGCCCGCGCCGCCGCCCGAGACGCCGGCCAGCCTGCTGGCGGCTGCCAAGCAGGCGGTGACCGCCGAGGACTGGGAGACGGCGCGGACCGCGCTCGGGCGCCTGGCGACCGCCGACGATCCCGCGTCGCGGCGCGAGGCGGCCTCCTTGAGCCAGAAGGTGGAGAGCGAGCGCCAAGCGGCCTTGCTGTTCGCCAAGTTCGACGAGGCGGCGAACAGCAAGGACTACGCGACGGCGCTGGCCAGCTACGAGCAGATCCCGGGCGACAGCGTCTACAAGCGGCGCGCGCATCCCCGCTATCAGGAGGCGCGCACGCTGCTGGTGGCCGAGAAGATGGCCGTCGCGGAGAAGGACCGGGCCGACGGGCGCTGCGCGGACGTGCGCCAGGAGGCGATGGAGATCATCCGCCTCGATCCGAAGAACATGTTGGTGCGCGATCTCGCCCGCCTCTGCCGCGCAAAGCCGGAGGCGGCGTCGCGGCCGGCCCGCGCGCGCACGGTCGCCGCCGCGGCGCCCGCCGAGCGAACCGAGGCGCCCCGGCGGGAGTCGGCGCGCACGGAGCCGGCGCACGCCGAAGAGAAAGCCGCCCCAGCCGAGACCGAGGACGCCGAGACGCTGATGAAGCAGGCGCGCGAGGCCTGGCTGCGGCAGCAGTGCGGCGCGGCGATGGACCTGTCGCGGCGGGCGCTGCGCGCCAAGCCGGGGTGGACCGACGCCTACCAGATCCTGGCGGTCTGTTCGTGCTCGCTCAAGGACGCCGAGGCGGCCGAGCGCGCCTACTCGCGGCTCGACGACAAGAACCGCACGCTGGTCCACGCGGTCTGTCAGAAGAACGGCATCGCCGTCGGCGACTGATCGGGCGTCACTGCAGGTCGGTGGCGTTCACCCGGGCGATCCAGAGCCCGTCCTGGGAAGACGGGTTGCGCCCGCGGACCACATAGATGACGTCGTAGGCGGTCTCGGTCCCCGCGTCGGCAGGCACCCTGGCGATGGCCGCCCGGAAGTTCGCGACCGAGGGCGAGATGGGCCGGGTGGCGCCGGTGTCGCGATCCACCAGCCCCAGCGTGCCGGTGCCGTCCTGGGTGCTGAAGTTGTAGCCGATCAGCAGCCAGGAGCTGCCGAGGTCGTAGTACCCCTCGAAGACCTGCTGGACCACGTCGTGCAGGACGCTCGGGTTGTCCCGCAGATCGACCCAGACGAAGTCGCTGTCGAGATAGAACTCGAGCCGCTCCGATCCGGAGCCGGAGGCGTCAGCGCCGGCGAGGTCATCGGCGGGGGCGACGGCATAGACCAGCGAGAGGGCGCCGCTTCCGATCATCCGCGGGTTGCTCCCGTCGGCGGCCGCTGCCCACAGGTCGCTGTTCACGGGACCGGAGGAGATGGTCCAGTAGATCGCCTGTCCATCGGCCGTGAACCCGCCGCCCGTGCCGCCCGCGGGCGCCACGGCGATACAGCTGTCGGCGCCGCCGGCGGGCGCCACCGTGAGCAGCGTGACGGCGGCCGTGCCGGCGCCGTTCGACGCCGATAAGGCGGTGAAGAGCACGCGGGAGCCGTCAGGTGAGAAGATACCGAACGGATCGGCGCCTGCCGACGACGGACAGGGGACGACCGTTTGCGCGGCGTCGTCCCAGACCATCAGCGTGCTCTGCAGGGCACCGGCGCTCGGGGGGGACCAGGCGGCCAGCGTCGGCCCGGCTGCCGCGCCGAGGTTGTCCGTGTAGATCGTGACGGTCGAGCCGGAGACTGCTTGGGGGTTGGCCTGGAACAGTGCCAGCTCGCTGGCCGGCCCCGAGCTGAAGGGGCCGACGAACATCGCCGTCGTGCCGTCCGTCATCGTGCGCGTGTAAGCGAAGTGGTCGCCGATGGCGCGGATGGACTGCGCCGCGCCCGTGGCCAGGCTGGTCGACCCCAGCGTCCCGCCGGCGGCCGCGCCGGTGGCCCAGCCCGCGCTGGCCAGCATCGCCGGAACGTCTTGGGTGAAGGCGAGAGTGCCGAGGTCGAACGTGTAGAGCCCGAACGCATCGGGCGCGTCGGCCGTGGCGGCCGCGACCAGCACGCCGATTGCCGAGCCGCGCGAATCGAACATCCACTGCCCGACGGACTCGACGTCCATCGAGAGCGCCACGGGCACGAGCTCGGTGAACGGGCCTTGCCAGAGCACCGGGCTGCCGGTGGTCGGATCGGCGCGAAAGACGTTCAGCACGCCGTCGCTCCCTGGGCAGGCGGCGTAGCTCACCACCTGGTCGATGTCCGTGTTCATGCCCGTCCGCAGGTCGTAGATGTCCAGCACCTGGGGCCCGCCCGTCGAGCTCGGCTCGAGGACGCAGGAGTAGGGGCCGTAGGCGGCGGTGATCGACGCGGGCTGATCGGTGCCCAGGTTCTCCAGGCTGCCGGTCGTGACGTCGAGGGACCAGTAGTTGAGGGCCGTCGTTCCCGCCGGCACGGTCGAGTAGATGACCGTCGGGTCGCCGGTCTTCTCCGAGAACGACCAGATGCTAAGCGTCGAGTCGCGCAACGGCAGCACCTCGCGCGAATCGAAGCCGCGCGCCGTGGGGTGGCCACCGCCGCAGCCGGCGAGCGACGCCGCCAGCAGACCATGGATGAGCAACGCCGGGCCTCTCCTTGCCCGGGCCTCCGCGCGTGTCACGCAGGGAGTCTAGAACAAACGGGCGCCGCCGCCCGTCCCGAGGTGCCCGGAAAGCCGGGAAAATCGGAAAATCTGGTTGACGGATGGTGTCGTAGAGCACGCCGCGGCCGCACAAGTTTTCCTTCGAGGACCCTTGTGATGAAGGACCGCCCATCGAAAGCCATCCAGCGAGGACCCCCCGATGAAAATCTCCCGGCTCTCCTTCGTTTTTCCGTCGGCCATTTTCGTGGTCGTGCTGGTCGCGGCCGGCACCGCCCGCGCGACCGAGTACTACGTGGCCACCACCGGCAGTGATTCGAACGCCGGCACGATGGCCGCGCCGTGGGCCACGCTGCAGAAGGCCGCCAACACGGCGGTCGCCGGGGACACGGTCTGGATCCGCGGCGGGACCTACCTGATCACCACGCCCACCAACAGCAGCACCGGGCTCAGCTTCACCAAGAGCGGTACGGCGTCCGCGAACATCAACTACTTCGCCTACCAGGGCGAGGTGCCGAAGTTCGACTTCACCAACCTGCAGATCTCGACGAGCGGTTACACGATGGGGTTCACGGTGACCGGCAGCTACCTGCACTTCAAGGGGCTCGAGATCTGCTGCGTGCCGATGAACATGTTCTCCAACAACGGCATCTCGGTCAGCGGCAGCGCCGCCAACGACACGTTCGAGCTGCTCAACATGCACCACAACAGCGGCAACGGGATCTTCGTCGGCAACAAGAGCGGCGGCGGCCACCTCATCCTCAACTGCGACGCGCACGACAACTACGACGCCACCTCGAACCAGGGGCAGGGGCAGAACGCCGACGGCTTCGGCGTCCACTACCAGACCAGCGGCGCCACCACCATCGTCCGCGGCTGCCGTGCCTGGTGGAACTCGGACGACGGCTACGATCTCATCAACCAGGAGGTCCCGGTCACCGTCGAGAACTCGTGGGCGATGATGAACGGCTACGCCATGTACGGCACGTTCAACCCGGCCGACGGCAACGGCAACGGCTTCAAGATGGGGTCGAGCAAGACCGGCATCCGCCACCTGGTGCAGAACAACGTCGCCTGGAAGAACAAGGCCAACGGCTTTTACGCCAACCACTCGACGGGCGGCAACACCTGGTACAACAACACCTCATTCATGAACGGCTCGCAGTACAACATGCTGGCGAGCA
>DASYEX010000039.1:0-3391 GCA_036498765.1 Polyangia bacterium | reverse complement strand
GCCATGACCACACTCTGCCCCCCTCGAGATCCGGCGTCGATCTTGATCAGATGTTCAGGCCGTCGTTGCCGGCCGACTTCCACCACAGGCTGCTAGGGCCGCTTCAGAAACCGGGCCAGGATCGTCTTCAAGCCTGCTTGCGGGAAACGCACCGTGACCTTCAGGTCGGCGCCCGCGCCCTGCCAGCCGCGCACCTCGCCGACCCCGAACTGCGCGTGGCCGAGCTTCATCCCGACCACCAGCCCGCCCGGCTCGTCCGAAGGGCCGGCGTCGTAGTCGATGACCAGCTCGCCGCCCGCCGAGCGAGGACGCGGAGCAGGCTTCGCGGGCGGCACATTCGATGATCGGCCGCCGCCTCCCCCTCCCCGCGAGCGCCCCCCCGACCGCGTGTCGTAGCCGCTGCCCCCGTCGCGGTTCCAGCTGCCGCCCCACGGCCCTTCGCCGTCGGCGCTGCCGCCGTAGCCGGCGGGACGTTCCATGACGATCGCTTCGATCGCGTCGGCGGGCAGCTCGGCGAGAAAGCGGCTGGGGATGCCCGGCAGCTCCTGCCCCGACAGCCGGCGGCGGCGCACCCGTGACAGCACCAGCTGCTTGCGCGCGCGGGTGACGGCGACGTAGCACAGCCGGCGCTCCTCCTCGACGGCCGTATCGTCGTCGACGCTGCGGGCGTGGGGGAAGATCCGTTCTTCCATGCCGGTGATGAACACCGCGGGGAACTCCAGCCCCTTCGCCGTGTGGACCGTCATCAACGACACGGCCCCCTTCTCGGCGTCGTAGCCGTCGACGTCCGACGCCAGCGCCACCCGCTCCAGGAAGCCGACCAGCGTGGGGTCCTCGGCCTCCTTCTCGTATTCGCGCATCTGCGCGATGAACTCCATCAGGTTCTCGAGCCGCCCCTCGGCCTCCAGCGACGACTCGGATGCCAGGGCGTCGCGGTATCCGGACTCCTCCATCACCTGCTCGGCCAGCGCCGCCGGGCCCAGCTCGTCGACGCCGGCGCGCAGCCGCTGCATCAGCTCGACGAACGCCGCCACCCGCTTGCGCGGCCCGGAGCCGAGCAGCTCCTCGTTGCTGGTGGCCTCCTCCAGTGCGCTCCAGAACGACAGCCGCCGTTCGTGCGCGAAGGCGGCCACCCGATCCACCGTTGCGTCGCCGATGCCGCGCGCCGGCGTGTTGATGATCCGCTGCAGCGCCATGGCGTCGTCGGGGTTGATGAGCGCGCGCAGGTAGGCGATCAGCGTCTTGATCTCGGCGCGGTCGAAGAAGCGCGTGCCGCCCACCACGACGTAGGGAAGATCGCGCGACCGCAGCGCGTCTTCCAGCGCGCGGGACTGCGCGTTCGTCCGGTAGAACACGGCGAAGTCGCGCGGGCTCATGGCCCCTTCCAGGCCGGCGGCGATGCGGCCGGCCACGAAGTCGGCCTCGTCGCGCTCGGTCTCCCCCTCGAACAGCACGATCTGCTCCCCATCGCCCGCCGTCGTGAACAGGTTCTTGGGGCGGCGCTCGGTGTTGCGCGCGATGATGGCGTTGGCGGCGCGCAGGATGTTGCCGGTCGAGCGGTAGTTCTGCTCCAGCTTCACCACGCGCGCGCCGTCGTGATCGCGCTCGAAGTCGAGGATGTTGCGGATGTCCGCCCCTCGCCACCCGTAGATCGACTGGTCCTCGTCGCCCACGACCGTGATGCTGCGCGAGCGCCGCGACAGGTGGCGCACCAGGCGATACTGGACCGAGTTGGTGTCCTGGAATTCGTCGACCAGCACGTGATCGAAGCGCTGGAAGATCTCGTCGCGCGCCGGCGTCGCCTCCTCGCACAGCCGCAAGGCGTTCAGCAGCAGCCCGCCGAAGTCGGTGGCGTTGGCCGCCCGCAGCCGCTGCTCGTACAGCACGTAGGCCTTCGCCACCACGTCGTCGAAGTAGTCGTTGGGGTGAAAGTCGGCCGCGCTCACCCCCAGGTTCTGCTGGCGATCGATCGCCGACAGCACCTGGCGCACCGGGAACAGCCGCTCGGGCACCGCCAGATCGATCAGCACCCGCGACAGCAGTCGCTTCTGATCGTCGGTGTCGTAGACGACGAAGTCCTTCTTCAGGCCGATGTGCGCCCCCCACTGACGCAGCAGCCTGGCCGACAGCGCGTGGAAGGTCCCCAGCCACAGGCCGCCCGCGCTCTGCCCCAGGCGCTGCCACAGCAGGTGCGACACGCGCTCGCGCATCTCGCCCGCCGCCTTGTTGGTGAACGTCACCGACAGGATGCGCCGGGGATCGCCGCCGGCCGCGACCAGGCGGGCGATGCGATAGGTGATGACGCGCGTCTTGCCCGAGCCAGCGCCGGCCACGACGAGCAGCGGCTGGCCGGGCGCGGTGGCCGCCGCGAGCTGGGGCTCGTTCAGCTCGGCCGCGAGCTTGGCGATCGAGAACGGCCCCGCCTCGACGTCGACCGGACGGCGCGGCGGCGGTGGCTGCTCCACGCGCGGTGGCGGCGCGGGACGCTCCGCTTCAGGGGACGGCGATACGGCGGCCACCACCACCGGGGTGGCGACGGCGGGCGCTTCCGCTTTCTTACCCGAGCGCTTGGCGGCCGCGGGCGCCGCTCGCTCATCCGGCGTCGGATCGGGCTTGGCCGGCGGATCCCCGAATAGCCCGAGCTGCGCCATCTACTTTCCGATGATGTGCCGCTTGACCAGCAGGTCGACGATCTGGGCCACCACGTCCGCCTCCGACTCGTCGCCGGCGATTCGAAGATCGCACGGCTGGGCGCTGTTTCCCTCGGCGTCGATCTCGATGGCCAGCGTGGGCGCGTCGGGGATCAACGTCTGCACCGCCCCGAAATCGGCGAGCCCGATGGCGTTCGTGGTCGACACCACGATCAACCCCGCGTCGAGCAGCAGGTGCGCCACCTCGCCGAAGCGGCGAACCAGCTCGGCCTGGTCGGCGTCCGCCCAGACGAGATCCTGGTCGACGCCCAGCAGGACGTTGCTGCCGTCCAGCATGTAGACGCTGCGCTTCTGCGCGAACAGCGCCTTCTCCAGCGCCCGCGCGTAGAGGTGCTTGCCGCTGCCCGACTTGCCCACGAACATCACCAGCGCCGCGCGGTGACCGTTCTGCTCGGCGCGCTCGCCGGCGCTGACGGCCCCCTTGACCCAGTTGAAGTCGCGGCGGCGCGCCTCGGCGCGCAGGTCGTCCTGCTCGTCGGACTCCGCGGCGGTGATGATGCCACCGCCCGCCACGTCGTAGCCATCGACGATGACGAAGCGCCCCGTCGACTCGGACTCGGCGATCAGATCGAACGCCACCGGGTTGCGGGTCTCGAGGATGACGTCGGCCACGTCGTGGCGCCCCACGTGATCCTTGGCCAGCTCGCCCGACACCTCCGAGGCGTCGATGACCTTGAGCA
>DASYEX010000038.1:0-2884 GCA_036498765.1 Polyangia bacterium | reverse complement strand
GAAGCTGCTGGCCAAGGCGGTCTCCGAGCCGACCCGCAAGCGCTACAAGAAGCAGATCTCCGATTTCAAGCAGGAGATCCTGGACGCGCTCGCGGAGATGCGCCTCAACAAGAAGCAGATCGACAAGATCGTGCTGAAGTTGAAGGAGCTGGTCGAGCGGATCGAACAGGCCAACCGCGAGATCATCGGCTGCGAGCACAAGTCCGGGCTGTCGATCAAGGAGCTGCAGAAGACGCTGCGTGAGATCCGGTCATCTCCCCTGCGGCAGAGGGCCATCGCCAAGAAGCTCGGCATCCGCCCCGACGAGATCGAGGAGATGTCGCTGGTCATCGCCAACGCGCGCAAGAAGATCAAGCGCGTCGAGGAAGAGGCCAAGCTCACCGAGACCGTCCTGCGCGACACCGTCAACGAGATCCAGGACGGCGAGCGGATGGCCGAGAAGGCCAAGGCCGAGCTGGTCGAGGCCAATCTCCGGCTCGTGGTCTCCATCGCCAAGAAGTACACCAACCGCGGGCTGCAGTTCCTCGACCTGATTCAGGAGGGGAACATCGGCCTCATGAAGGCGGTCGACAAGTTCGAGTACAAGCGCGGCTACAAGTTCTCGACCTACGCCACCTGGTGGATCCGGCAGGCGATCACCCGAGCCATCGCCGATCAGGCCCGGACCATTCGTATACCGGTCCACATGATCGAGACGATCAACAAGCTCATTCGCACCAGCCGCTACCTGGTGCAGGAGCTGGGGCGCGAGCCGACGCCTGAAGAAATAGCCGAGAAGATGGAGCTGCCGCTCGACAAGGTGCGCAAGGTCCTCAAGATCGCCAAGGAGCCGATCTCGCTGGAGACGCCCATCGGCGAGGAAGAGGACTCGCACCTCGGCGACTTCATCGAGGACAAGAGCGTCATCTCGCCGGCCGACGCGGTCATCTCCATGAACCTGGCGGAGCAGACCCGCAAGGTGCTGGCCACGCTGACCCCGCGCGAAGAGAAGGTGCTGCGCATGCGCTTCGGCATCGGCGAGAAGTCCGACCATACGCTCGAAGAGGTAGGGCAGGACTTCGAGGTGACGCGCGAGCGTATCCGGCAGATTGAGGCCAAGGCGCTCCGCAAGCTGCGCCACCCGTCGCGCAGCAAGCGCCTCAAGTCGTTCATGGAAGGGTAACGCCGTCGGACCCACGCCCGCCCGATCTTCCCGCGCCAGGCTCAACTCTCGAAGAGCCTGGTGAGGGTGGATTGGCCCGGGTGGGAAGGAACGAAGATGGCGCGTTTCGCAGTCAAGGTTGACGGCAAGGAACGGATCGTCGAACTGGACGAGACGGGCAAACCGCGCGTCGACGGCGTCGAGGTCGACGTGGAAGTGGTCGAAGCGGAGCGCGGCGTCTGGATTCTGCGCGGCGAGGCGGGACAGACCGTCGCGACCGTCGACGGGGCGGGCGCCAAGCTCACCGTCGAAATCCGGCGTCCCGGCGGCGATCCGCTGGTGCTGGCTGCCGAGGTGGCCGACGCGCGCCGCGCCCAGATCGCCGCCCCGACACGCGCCGGGAACGACACCGCTCCGGCCACCGTCCGCTCGCCGATCCCCGGGCGGGTCGTGAAGCTGCTGGTCAAGGCAGACGACGCGGTCAAGGCGGGCCAGACCGTCGTCGTCCTCGAAGCCATGAAGATGGAGAACGAGCTGCGCGCGCCCCGCGCCGGCCGCGTGACCGCCGTCCGCTGCGCCGAGGGGACCGCCGTCGAAGCCGGCCAGGATCTCGTCACGATCGCGTAGACGGAGTCGGGCTTCGCCGGGCGGAGTCTCTCGCGGGAGGATTCGGGAACCCTCAGGGTTCCCGACGCGGGAACGTATAGTAATCTCAGCGCGATGCTCGCGGCGGCCATTCTCGCTTCGTGGGTGGCTCAGGCCGAGCCCGCGCCCACGCCGCCGCCCAGCGCGCCCGTCGTGGCGACGCCGGCCCCGCCGCGGCCCGTCCCCGACAACACGGTCGGCGTCTACTTCGGCTGGGGGCGGCGTCTCGGCAACGGACCCGACGTGGTCGGCCCCGCCAACGGCATCTCCGTCGGCGGCAGCTACCAGCGGCGCTACCTGACGCTCGGGTACGGCTTCGAGCTCGGCGCCGCGGTCGATTTCTTTTACGACAAGTGGCAGGAGGGAGTGACCGGATCGACGATGGTCACGCCCGGCGAGGAACAGACCTTCTCCAGCGAGCGGGTGATCTCGCAGACCAGCTTCGCGCTCCTGCAGACCGGGGCCTGGCGTCGCGGCCGCGTCCGCGCGGTCCTGGGCGGCGGCCTGGGGTTCACCGTCGCCTACTTCTCGACCCCCGAGCTCCTGTTTCGTCCCGGCAGCTTCGACGCCGCGCAACCGATGCTGCGCGGGGCGGCGGGGCTCGACGTCGTCCTGACCCACGACACGGCCATCGCCCTGCGCGCCGGCTACACCCTGGTGTTCACCCACCCGACCTACACGCCCAGCACGACCACCTACTCTTTCCTGGGCGACTTCCTCGACCTGGGCGCCGGCGTGGTCTTTCACTTCTGAGCCGATGGGCCGCCGCGCGCTCACCCTCTACCTGCTGCTCGTTCCCGCCGTCGGGCTGGGCATGCTGGGCCTCCTCATCGTGGCGGCGGCGCCCCCGCGCGCCGGGGCAGCCGGCGTCGGGGCGTCCGCCCACTTCGCGGCGCGCCAGCTGGTGGGCCTCGGGTGCGCCGCGGCGCTGGGCGCTCTCGTCGCCCGGCTCGGGACCCGCCGCCTCTACGCGGCCGCGCCGTACGTTTTCCTCGCCGCGGTCGCCGTCGCGCTGGCGGTGTTCGTCCCCGGGCTGGGCGTACGGGCCGCCGGCGCGCGGCGCTGGATCCACCTCGGGCCGCTCTCGGGCGGCCCGGC
>DASYEX010000037.1:0-7321 GCA_036498765.1 Polyangia bacterium | reverse complement strand
CTCGACGACGATGATCGCCGCGTCGACCATGGCCCCGATGGCGATGGCGATCCCGCCCAGGCTCATGATGTTTGCGCCGAGGTGCAGCGCCGCCATGGGGACGAAGGCCAGGAGGACGGCCACCGGCAGCATCAGCACCGGCACCAGCGTCGAGCGGACGTGGAGGAGAAAGAGCAAGATCACCAGGCCGACCACCAGCATCTCTTCGATGAGCGTGCGCCGGAGCGTCCCGATGCTGTCGCGGATGAGGGTCGAGCGATCGTAGGTGGTCACCACCTCGACGCCGCTGGGGAGCGTGGGCTTGATCTCCGCCAGGCGCGCCTTGACGGCGTCGATGACGTCCAGCGCGTTCTCCCCCTGGCGCATGATCACCACGGCGCCCACCGTCTCGCCCTGGCCGTCGAGATCGAGGAGGCCGCGTCGCTGCGCGGGGCCGATCCGCACCTCCCCCACGTCGCGCAGGGTGATGGGGGTGCCGTTCACGCTGCCGAGGACGACCTTCTCGAGATCGGCCGCGCTCTTCAGGTAACCGCGGCCGCGGATGAAGTGCTCGGTGCCCGAGACCTCCAGCACCCGGCCGCCGACGTCGTTGTTCGAGCGCCGGACGGCGTCGGCGACCTGGGTGAGCGAGACGCCGAAGCTCTGCAGGTGCGCCGGATCGAGCTCGACCTGATACTCCTTGGCGAAGCTGCCGGTGCTGGCCACCTCGGCGACGCCGGGGACGCCCTGCAGCGCATAACGCAGGCTCCAGTCCTGGAGCGACTGCAGCTCCTGGAGGCTCTGCTGGCCGGTCCGGTCGACGAGCGCGTACTCGTAGACCCAGCCGACGCCCGTGGCGTCGGGGCCGAGCACCGGCGTCACCTTCTCGGGCAGCTTGGCGGCGATGCTCGACATGTACTCGAGCACGCGGCTGCGCGCCCAGTAGAGGTCGGCGCCGTCCTCGAAGACGACGTTGACGAACGACATCCCGAACATCGACTGGCCGCGCACCGCCGTCACGCGCGGCGCGCCGACCAGCGCGGTGACGATCGGGTAGGTGATCTGATCCTCGACGAGATCGGGCGAGCGCCCCATCCATTCGCTGTAAATGGTGACCTGCACGTCGGAGAGATCGGGGACGGCGTCGAGCGGCGTCCGGCGCAACGACCACCAG
Organism: Polyangia bacterium; assembly: GCA_036498765.1. Lineage (GTDB taxonomy): Bacteria > Myxococcota_A > Polyangia > Fen-1088 > Fen-1088 > JADGRB01. Next base: position 6,168 of record DASYEX010000037.1, on the reverse strand, counting down.
CCCCCCGCCGTCGCCAGCCCCACGATGAGGAGGACGATCGACCGGTGGCGGGCCGACAGCGCGATGACGCGGGCGATCACGGAGACTTCCAGCGCGGCAGCGCGTCGCGCAGCTTGGCCTCGCTCGACAGCAGGAAGGTCGCGCCGGTCGCGACGCGGTCGCCCGGCGAAACCCCCGAGCGGACCTCGTCGTAGTCGCCGGCGAGCGCGCCGACCTGCACCTCGACCGGTTCGAGCCGGCCGCCGCCCCGATCGACGAAGACGTAGCGGTGCTCGCCGGACAGCAGGAGCGCCGAGTCGGGGACGGCCAGGCGGACGCCGAGCGGGACGTCGATCGCCACGTCGGCGAACATCCCGGGCTTGAGGGCCAGCCGCGGGTTGGCGAGCTCCAGCCGGGCGCCGATGGTCCGGGTCTTCTCGTCGACGGTGGGCGCGACGAAGGTGACCCGCGCGGCGAGCGGCTCGGAGCCGGCGCGGAACCGGACGCGGGCCGGCTGGCCGACCGAGACCAGGCCGGCGTCGCGCTCCGCGATGGCGGACTGGACCCAGACCCGCCCCAGGTTCCCGACGCGGTAGAGGGTCGTTCCGGCTTCGACGCGGGCGCCCTCGACGACGTTCTTCTCCAGCACCACGCCGCCCGCCGGCGCGGAGATCGTCGCCCGCCCGTCGGCCGGCGCCCCTTTCTCGAGCGCCTGGATCTGCGCGGGCGACAGATCCCACGAGGCCAGCCGCTGCTCGAGGCCCGAGGCGAGCGGCCCCGAGGCGCCGGCGCGCCGTGCGGCGAGCAGCTCCTCCTCGGCGGAACGGAGATCGGGGCTGTAGACGACGGCGAGCGGCTGGCCGCGTCGGACGGTCTTCCCGGTTTCGCCGACCAGCACCTTCTGGACGTAGGCCTCGTACTTGAGCGTCACGTCGCCGACGTTCCGCTCGTCAACCGCGACGCGACCGGCGGCTCGCAGCGTGAGGGCCAGCGGCCGGGATTCGACGGTGGCGAACCGGACGCCGATGAGCTGCTGGCGGTCGAGGGGGACCCGAATGCCGGTCCCGGCGCCTGCCCCTTCCGATTGTTCGATCGAAAGCCCCGGCCGACCGGGGGCGATCTTCGCCTTCAGCTCCTGCCGCGCGTGTCCGGGGGCGTCGATCGACAGCGTGAGGGTCCAGTCCCCATTCATCGACAGCGGGTAGGTGATGAGATAGCCGCCCGACCCTTGGGCGCGCACCGTCCCCGTCCCCTTCATCTCGGGCATCGCGCCCATCGCCGGCATGTCCCACACGAGGGCCAGCTTCGCGCCGTCGACGGGTTTGCCGGTCGCGCCCGTCAGCGTGAGGGCCAGCTGGTTCTCGCCGGCCTGAGGCGGGTCCGGTTCGATCTGCAGGCGCGCGGTCAGGTCGCCCAGTAAAACCTTCTGCGCTTCAGCCGCGGCGGCCGGGACGGGCAAGAGCAGCCCGGCGAGCGTGGCGAGCACCAGGCCCCGCGCGCTCATCGCGACGGCTCCTCGTGATCCAGGTGGAGATCGGCGCCGGAGGCGGCGGCGCGGACCAGGCCGACCTCACCGCCGACCGCGCGTTCCAGGTCGGCGAGCCGCTGCGAGTAGGCGGCCACGTGGGTCGCCAGATCGAGCTCGTGCATCTCGAGGTCCCGCTCGGCGTCGAGGACCATCGAAAAGGCGCCCCGTCCCGCCGAGTAGGAGGCCAGCGCGCTCTGCAGCGCCTGCCGGGCCAGTGGAATCAGCTTGTGGTGGAGCTGCGCCTGGCGCGTCTCGGCCTGGACCTCGGCCAGCGCGTCGGCGACCTCGGCGAAGACCCGGTTCTCGAGCGCGCGCTTGTCGGCGCGCGAGGCCGCCAGGCCCGCCTCGGCGCCCGCGATCCGCGCGCCGCTCTTGCCGCCGAAGATCGGCAGGTTCACCTGGACCCCCAGGAACAGGAAGTCGGACGGCGACGTCGTCCCGCCGAACATGTGCATCTCGCCGGCCGACGCCGTCAGGTCGGGGATTCGCTCGGCGTGGGAGAGGCGCAGCCGGGCGACCGCGGCGCCGGTCGCCGCGTCCGCCGACAGGATCTCGGGCCGCTCGCGGAGCGCGCGCGCCCGCAGCTCCTCCGGGGCGGGGAGCTCGGCCAGCAGCCCCGGATCCTCCGTCCGACCGAGGTCGCTGCCGGGGGGACGGTCGAGCAGCGCGACCAGCTTGGCCACCGCGGCGGCGCGCCGGCCGCGCGCGGCCTCGCGATCCGATTCGACCTTCAGCTGCTCGCTCTCGGCCCGCAGCGCTTCCGCCTCCTCGCCCCGGCCGGCGGCGATGCGCGCCGAGGCCGCCGCCACCAGCGTTCCAAGGGTCCGGGCGATCTCCCCGTCGACGTCGATCGTCCGGTCGGCCAGATAGAGATCGAAGTAAGCCCGGGCCACCTCGTCCTCGACGTCCCGCGCCCGGGTGGTGACCGCGGCCCGCGACGCCTGCGCCAGCGCTTCGGCCTCCTCCCTCCTGGCGGCGCGCTTTCCGCCGAGCGGGATCGTCTGGGTGAGGTTGACCATCAACGGCACCGTCGAGAGGTCGACCGGCATGTTCCAGAGCTGGACCATGACCATCGGATCGTCGACGGCCCCGGCGGCGCCGACCGCCGCAGCTTCGCCGCGGGCCTGCTCGCGGGCCGCCGCGATTGCGGGGTTCCTGCGCCGCGCCTCCTCGAGGAGCTCGGAGAGTCGCACGGGTGGGTTGGGACCGGGTGGCGACGACAAAGCCAATACCACGAACAGCTCGAACATGGGCGTTCCCCTGTGGTCACGGGTTCTCTGGGACGGGCCGGGCGCTCGCGGGGCGAGGCGCCGTATCGCAGCCTCACGCGCGAGGTGACGAGGAGGTCACCGCGATCGGATCTGCGTGTCTTTCCAGCGCGGGCCGACGGCCTCTCGCGCAGGGCCGGTTGGGCGGCTGCTCAGAGCAGGAACGCGTGGGTGACGACGTACAGGGGGGCCGAGGAACCCGGGGGGCGCGCCGCCCGCCGGTCGGCGTGAAGCGGCGGCGGAGGCCGATCGGCGACCAGCGCCGCCAGCGGCGTCGCGTACGAGATCGAGGGCTGGGCCGGCCCCACCCGCAGCGGCTGGGGACCGGCGGCGGGAATCCGGGCGGTGGCGACCGTCACCCGCTCGCAGCAGCCGGCGTCGTCGACCGAGGCGTGCGGCGCCGGCGTCGGGTCGCTGACGTCGGGGCAGCAGCTCTCCGGCATGAGGACGCCCGTGATCGTGCAGCGGATCGCCAGGTGGCTCGACGCGCCGAGCGCGAACACCAGCACCGGCGCGACCAGCAGCGCGCGCAGCCAACGTGTCCGTCGGGCAACCACCACGGCTCCAGGGTGAAGGGGATTGGCGGGCTCGTCAAGGCGCGCGAGCGCTGTCATCTCCCCGTCCGCTATTCCGAAAATAAACGGCGCGTGGTCGCTTCGCGATCCCTGCACCGTCGGTCATGAGCAGCTGATAGGGAAGGCCGCCGTGAACATGACCGACTGATACTCGACTGTCGGCGTGGTCGCGCCGCCGGCGGTTCCCGCCGCGCCGCTGCGCCGCCGCGCCGCTGCGCCGCCGCGCCGCCGCCCTGCCGCCCCGGCCTGACCGGCCGCGCCGCCTTGCGTGTCACCCGTCCCTGTTGTGCTGCTCACCGAACCGCAGCCCACGAGACCAACACCAGGGACGCCAGGTCTGCGCGGCGGACGTCGATCGCCCCCCCGGGCGCGCGGAACGCGTCAAACGGCGCGTCCGGGCCGCCCGGGTGCCGACGTGAACTATGGCGAGCCGTCGCCCACCCGTCGCGTCACTTCTCGGCATGGCTCGCTCCCGTGGCAATTCGCCCACCCCTCTCTGTTCCCGTCGTTCGTCGGTCTTCCTGAGCGCGATCGCGGCCCTCACTTTGGGCTGCAACGGCGGCGCGGGAGGCTCGGGGAGTGGGTCGGGGGGCAATTCGAACGGGAGCGGCGGTTCCAGCAGCAGCGGCGGCTCGAACGGGAGCGGGGGCTCCAGCAGCAGCGGCGGCTCGAACGGGAGCGGCGGTTCGACGAGCAGCGGCGGGACGACCGGCCGCGGCGGCGCGAACGGGAGCGGCGGCTCGGGCTCGGGGGGAACGGCGAGCGGCAGCGGCGGCTCCAGCAGCAGCGGCGGGAGCGGCGGCGCGAGCAGCAGCGGTGGCTCGACGGGCAACGGCGGCTCCAGCAGCAGCGGCGGCAGCAGTGGATCGACGGGGAGCGGCGGCGCGAGCAGCAGCGGCGGCTCGACGGGGAGCGGCGGCTCGGGCCCGCTCAGCTGCGGGACGAACTCGGCGCCGAGCTCCTGCTCGGTGACCAGCGCGCTGGTGGCCGTGCCGGCCCTTCCGCACAACGCCTGCAAGAACAACTCGTTGCCCCAGTCCTGGGGCACCAACTTCCCGGTCTCCACCGATCCCGCGGGCTGGGGTGACAACGTCACCGCGATCGGCTGGGAGGGAAACTACTGGCCGGTCTTCGCCTATTCGAGCGGCGCGTTCTTCGCCCGCGGGGTCGGGTCGAGCACCTACAAGATCGCCTACGGCAAGTCGACCTATGTCGGCACCACGGTCTGCGGCGCGATGTACAGCTTCGGCGTCGCCACCGCCGGCGGAAAGCCCGCGGCCGGGAGCGTCAGCTGGACGATGGACCAGAGCTATCTCCCGGCGATGACGACGTCGCTCACCCGCAGCAACGTGAAGATCGTCATCACCAACTTCGAAGATCAGGCGACGATCAGCGGCCACACTTTCGGCGTGGTGTACAGCCGCGTGACGTTGACCAACAACTCGAGCTCGTCGATGAGCATCGATCCCCAGCCCTCGTCGGGTTTGACCGAGCTGACCACCACCTCGCTGACGGTGGCGGCGGGGGCGAGCGCGACGCACGACTACGCGGTCGTCGTGGATGACTTTGGCTCCGGGCAAACGCTGCCGACGGGCGCCTCGCTGACGGGCGCGATCTCCAACTACGACACCGCGTACACGCACATGTCCAACTACTGGAACGGCCGGCTGACGGCGATCCCGGTGCTGTCGCTGCCGAACGTCACCATCCCGCAGTCGGGCCTCTCGAACCCGGGGACCGAGCTGTCCAACGCCTTCAAGGCCAACTTCGTCTACACGCGCATCGTCCAGGTCGCCAAGTCGCCCTTCAGCGGCGCGAACAACTACGCCTGGCTCCTGAACCACGACCTGCCGAACATCCTCGCCAACCGCTTCGCGCTGGGCGACATGCAAGACGCGCAAAATCTGTTGCTCGCCGGGCGCACCAGCGAGGTCTCCACCTTCCCGTCGTATGGGGCCAACTGGTACTGGGACGGCCTGTGGCGGACGCCGTGGGCCTGGGCGATCTACCTGGCCAAGACCGGTGACACGGCCTTCGTCTCGAAGTATTTCCACGATGACGCCAGCGCCAGCAGCAGCTGGGGCCCGAGCATCTACACCCAGATGCACCAGATCCCCGCGATGCTCACCAGTGGATATCTCGCGTCGTCGAACGACAACGACTCGCAAGGCGTCTGGGTGTTCGACGACTACTCGGCGCTGGTGGGGCTGGGCGCCTACAAGTACATCGCCACGGCAATCGGCAACGCCGCCGAGGCGACCTGGGCCGACACGGAGATGACGACGATCGTCAACGGCACCAACGCCGGCATCCAGGCCAACGAGACGAAGAACAACTTCACGCACCTGCCGTGCGAGGTCACCGTGCCGTCGAATGCCGGAAACCCGCCCACGGGCGATCGCTGCGGCAACGCCGGCGACGCCAACTGGGCCTCCATGGTCTACGTCGGTGAGAACGCCTGGGACTCGTATCTCATGGGCGCTCCGCTCACCGGGATCCTGGGCGACGCCACGCAATCGGATGGCGTGTATGACTGGGGCTTCCAGCGCCTGAGCGGCGTGCTGCCCTTCCCGACATTGGGCGGTTACTCGTCGACGGCGAGCCTGAACTACAGCACCGCGAACAACACCGGGTACTCCCAGGGTGGACTCTTCGGCACCAAATACCGGACGCTGCCGCTCACCAGCTACGCCTGGCAGATCCAGACCACCACCGCGGGTCCCTACTCCTGGTGGGAGTGCAACGGCAGTCCTCCCGTGACCAGCGATCCCTGGAGTGGCAGTCACCCCGACTTCTACTTCGGCGCCAGCCCCTACGC
>DASYEX010000036.1:0-9992 GCA_036498765.1 Polyangia bacterium | reverse complement strand
TGGGTGGCATCGCGGATCTCGTCGGCGCCCATCCCCCACAGCGTCGGCGCGTCGATCGGGCGGCCGGTCACCTCGGCGCCGACCAGCGCGCGTGAGAGCTCCAAGATCTCGCCCAGCTCGCCGACCAGCTCGCGCGCGCCGTCGGCATCGGCCGCCACCTGCGCGTCGAGCAGCGCCGCCTGCAGCAGATCGAGCTTGCCGCGCACCGCGATGCGGGGGTGCGTCTTCGGCACCAGCGAGAGGTCGTCGCGCAGGTGGGTGAGGTGGTCGGGCTTCTCCGCGAAGCGCTCGCCGGTGTCGAGCGCGCGGTACTTTCCGTCGGCGACCGGCGCGACGCCGGGTGCGAGCGCGCGCCGCTCGCTGTTCGCGTCGGCGCGAGGATCGCCCCCGGTGGGCGCGGCGCAGAGGTCGACGATCGCCGCGGCGAAGGCCCGCGCGGCGGCCTCGCAGGCCGGGAGCTCGCCCGACAGATACGCGCCGCCGAAGTTGGTCTCCGACGGTGGGCCGAACCACTTGGCGACGCGCACCCGGGCCGCCTTGCAGGCGGCGTCGAGCGCGATCACCGACTCGAGCGGAGGCGCGATCAGGTAGGCGAGCGCGCTGCCGACGCGGACGTTCGCCTGCGCCGCCAGATAGCGGCCGACCGAGGCGACGACGTGCGGGTAGAACGCCACGGGCGACGCGGCGCCGGCCAGCGGCACGCCGTAGAACCAGGCCTCGTCCTCGAGGTAAGCCAGGCAGGCGGCCAGCGCGGCGTCGATCTCGGCCGGATCGTGCGCGGCGTAGATGCCGATCGACTCGCCGGAGAGAGGCCCCGAGGGGTGGGCGGCGCCGGCGTAGAACGATCTGGCGTAGACGACGTCGGCGGGCGAGGCCTTGGTCCCCTGATCGAGCGCGGTGAAGAGGGCGTCGTCGCTGGTCGCGGTGATGATCCCCAGGGCCCGGCGGTCGGCCGGCAGATCCAGCACGCGCGCCAGATCGGGCGCGGCGTCGGGGATGGTCCGCACGGCGAGCGCGCGCGGCGGCAGCGGCGGCAGATCGAATTTCACGCCGGTCACCCGCCGCTGAGGATGACGCCCGACTTCTTCTCGCGCAGGATGCGCTCGACGGCGGCGGCCACGTCGCGCGCCGCGTCCGCGGGCGGTCGGCCGCGCGGGTTGATGTTGGAGATCACCTCGCGATCGGCGTCGGTGATGACGGGCGCCGATTGCGCTGGCGGAACCGGGCTTGGCCCGGTGGAGCCCATCGCAGGGGGGGGCGGGGACCCTTTGAGGGTCCCCGCGTCTGGATAATAAATGTAGTAGGCGGAGAGCGAGTCGGCGAACCCGAGGCCGGGGCGCTCGCCGCAGACGAACAGGGCCGCCTGCGCGCCGCAGAGCCGGGCGATCTCGTCCATGATCTTCACCCGCGAGTGGCGGACGAAGAAGGCGGGTGCGTGCGCGATCCCGCGCGCCGCCAGCGCGGGAAGGAGCGCGCCGTGGAACGTGCGCAGGTGCTGGTTGATCGCCGCCGCCGAGAGCCCGTCGCCGTAGACGATGACCAGCGTGGGCGACTTGCCGATCCGCTTGGTGAGCTCGGCGCGCGCCTCGTCGGAGAGTGTCCGGCCGAGATCGGGGCGCTGCAGGAAGACCGGCTTGTCCGGCGCCTTGGAGGCGAGCTCGAACATCCCCAGCTCGGCGAGCAGCGTCGCGTCGACCTCGGAGACGACCGCGTCCTTGGCCGCCGCATGGTCGGCGCGGAAGCGAAGCATGGTGTTCGTCTTGTAGCGGGGCCCGGTCCGCCCGACGGCGATGCGCGCCGGGGTCGACCTCAGGATCCCCGGCATCACGCGCGGGTCATAAGGTTCGCCCACGCCTACCCCGCGATCGGGTGGGATGAGCAGCGCGCCCGCGCTCTCGATCTCCTGCGCCGCCGCCTTCTCGGCGCCGACCTCGCGCGCCAGCGCCTCGCGCACCAGCGCCTCGACGCGTCCACGATCGATGGTTGGTTTGGCGCGCTCGTTCATGCTCAACCGAACAAACTCGGATCTCCCGCGCGCGCGGTCAACTTGCCGTCGCGCATGATGTCCATCTCCTCGAGCCAGGCCTCGAACTCGGGCGCCGGGCGAAAGCCGAACAGTTGGCGCAACGTCGCGTTGTCATGGAACGACGTCGACTGGTAGTTGAGCATGATGTCGTCCCCCATCGGCAGCCCCATGAAGAAGTTGCAGCCCGCGGTGGTCAGCAACATCTCGAGGTTCTCGACGTCGTTCTGATCGGCGTCGGCGTGGTTCGTGTAGCAGGCGTCGCACCCCATCGAGATGCCGTGCAGCTTCCCCATGAAGTGGTCTTCCAGGCCCGCGCGGGTGATCTGGCGCGCGTCGTACAGGTACTCGGGGCCGATGAAGCCGACCACCGTGTTCACCAGGAAAGGGGCGTAGTGGCGTGCCAGACCGTAGTTGCGCCCCTCCAGCGTCATCTGATCGGCCCCCTCGTGCGCGTCGGCCGACAGCGCCGAGCCCTGGCCGGTCTCGAAGTACATCACGTTGGGGCCCTGGCACTGGCCCAGCTTCAACGTCATGTCGTACGCCTCGTCGAGCAGCGACAGCGTGACGCCGAAGCTGCGCAGCGCCTTCTCGGTCCCGGCGATCGACTGGAACATCAGCCCCAGCTGGGCGCCCGCCTGCAGCGCCTTCATCTGCGTCGTCACGTGGGCGAGACAGCAGTTCTGGGTGGGGACGCGCCACTGCCGGATGAAGTCGCCGCTGGCGTTCAGGATCGCAGCCGTGGTCGCCGGATCGTCGGTCACCGGGTTGATGCCGATCACCGCGTCGCCGGCGCCGTAGGCGATCCCCTCGCGCAGCGACGCCATGATCCCATCGATCGAATCCGAGGGGTGATTCGGCTGTAGCCGCACCGACAGGCGCCCCGGCAGGCCGACGGTGTTCGTCGCGTGGACCACCACCCGGATCTTTCGCGCGGCGTAGACCAGATCCATGTTGGTCATCAGCTTGGCGCAGGCGGCGATCATCTCGCTGGTGAGCCCGCGCGAAAGCCGCAGCAGCTCGGCGCCCGAGGTCGTGTCGGCCAGCACGTGCTCGCGCAACTGGGCGACGGTCCAGGACCTGACGCTCTCGTAGATCGGCCGCTGTAGATCTTCGAGGATCAGGCGCGTGACCGCGTCCTTCTCGGCCGGCACCACCGGGTTGTCGTGGAGATCTGCCAGCGTCACCTCGGCGAGGACGCGCTTGGCGGCGATCCGTTCGGAGACGGTGGCGGCGGCCAGGCCCGCCAGGCGATCGCCCGACTTCTCCTCGTTGGCCTTGGCCATCACCTCCTTGAGGTCGCGAAAGCGATAGGTCGTTCCGCGCAGCGTCGCCGCCAGGTTCACAACCCGGCGACGCTAACACGCCGCTTGCTAGGAGCGCGTTCGGATCGTCACCGCCCGACCGTGGGCGTCGAGGCCCTCGACGGCTGTCAGGGCCGTGATGTGGTCGGTCTGGGCCGCCAGAGCCGAAGCGTCGTACTCGATGATCGACGTCCGCTTGACGAAGTCGGCCACGCTGAGCGGGCCTGAGAAACGCGCGCTCCCGCCGGTGGGCAGGACGTGGCTGGGGCCGGCGATGTAGTCGCCGACCGGCTCGGGGGTGTGGGCGCCCAGAAACAGCGCGCCGGCCGTGGTGATCTGCGCGGCCAGCTTGCGGGCGTCGCGGACGGCCAGCTCGGCGTGCTCGGGGGCCAGGCGGTTGATGGCGTAGGCCATCTCGGCCTCGCTGTCGACCACGAAGATGGCGCCCTGATCGCGCAGCGCCTTCTCGGCGATCGCCCGCCGCGGCAGGAGCGCGACCTGGCGCTCGACCTCGGCGGCCACGCGGCGGGCGAAGTCGGCGCCGCGCGCGATCAGGATCGGCACCGCCACCGTGTCGTGCTCGGCCTGGGCCAGCAGATCGGCCGCCACCCAGGCGGGATCGACGCTGTCGTCGGCGCCGACCACCAGCTCGGTCGGCCCCGCGATTGAATCGATGCCCACGTCGCCGAAGACCAGGCGTTTGGCCGCCGCCACGTAGGCGTTGCCCGGGCCGACGATCTTGTCGACGCGGGGCACGCTCTCGGTGCCGTAGGCGAGGGCGGCGATCGCCTGCGCGCCGCCGATGACGAAGACGCGCGCCACGCCGGAGAGGCGGGCGGCCAGCAGCGTCTCCGGCGAAGGGCCGGGCGTGACCATCACGATCTCGCGCACGCCCGCCACCTGCGCGGGGATCGCCGTCATGATCACGGTCGACGGGTAGAGGGCGGTGCCGCCGGGGACGTAGATCCCCACGCGCGCCAGCGGATCGACGCGGCTGCCGGTGCGAATGGGGCCCTCGTCGATCTCGTACGAGGGGTGGCGCTCGCGCTCGTAGAAGGCGCGTACGCGACGGGCGGCGTGCTCGAGAGCGGCCCGGACGCCCACCGAGGCGCGCGCGGCCATGGCGTCCCACTCGGCCGCGCTCAGCTCCAGCGCGCCGAGCTCGCGCTTTTCGAACTTGGCGGTCAGCGCGCGCACGGCGGCGTCGCCGCCGGCGCGTACCTCGGCGATCACCTGGCGCGCCGCCGTGTCGACCTCGTCGGAGACCGAGACGTTGCGATGGCAGAGCTCCGCCAGGCGGGAGGCGTAGTCGGCGTCGGTCTTCTGGTAAATCCGCAGCATGGCGAGCCGCGCAGCATAGCAGCGCCGGGCGCGCGGGGCGAAGCCGCTACTTCAGAGCGGGAACGCCGAAGGCCAGCGTCAGGTCGCCCCCCAGCCGATCGTCGCGCAGCGGGCGCGCCGCGGCGAGCAGCGGCACCAGCCGGCGGTCGTGAAACCGCGCGAAGTAGGGCTCGGCCCAGGCCAGATCGGCGCCGCGTGGCGGCCGCTTGATCTCCTGGGCGGCGCCGGCGGCCGCCGCGAACGGCGCGGGATCGGCGAGGCCTTCGATCACCCGATCGGCGAGGCGTCGGATGGCGCCGTCGCCTTCCTCGTAGAGGTCGACGCCGTTGGCGGCGGCGAGCTCGGCGGTCATGACCAGCGGCGCCAGCGCGAAGAGATGATAGTGGAGGGCGCGCGCCTGGCGAGCGAGCTCCAGCGGCAGGAACCCGTCCGGGCGCACCTGGGCGATGCCGATGCGCGCGCGAGAGAGCCCCCAGTCGAAGAGGGCGCGGTCCTGCGCCGCTGCGCCAGCGGCAGCGACGGCCAGGCCGGCCCAGGCGGCGTGGTTGTTGGCGGCCGACGTGCGCCCGGGGCGCTCGTAGTTGGGGCGCACCAGCTCGGCGAGCTTCACCAGCCAGGCCTCGACGTCGGCGCGCGCGCCGCGGTCGAGACCCGGGGCGTCGCGCACGCGGAGATAGCCGAGCGCGAGCCCGGCCAGCGTCCACTCGCGTTCGTATTCACCCTGCCGGTTGGCCGCCCCCAGCAGCGCGCCGGCCCGGGCCCAGACGGCCAGCGCCTCGACGACCTGGGCGGCGTAAGCCGGCTTGGCCGGGCGGCTCACCGTCCAGCCGTCCGCCAGCGTGATGACGTGCGCGACGAACGCCCGCAGCGGTGCGAACGCCTCCGCGTTCTTCCGCTTGAGGGCGGAATCCGCGACGGCGTGGTGGGCGTCGGTGTAATAGGAGACGCCGTTCAAATCGCGGATCGGTGACGGGACCGACCAGGGTGGGGGATCGGCGAGCGTCCGGCCCACCGCCGCGCGCCGCGCGCTCACGTCGACCGGTCCGCGCAGCGAGGCCCGCGGCACCGCGACGGCGGCGCCGATCGCCGCGACCAGGAGCAGGAGGCGCACCATCCGCGCAGGCTAGCGCGAACAGGCCCCGTCTTTGAAGCCGGCTAGAGAGCGCGACCGCGCCGACCAGCGTGAGCCAAGGCGCGCGGTTCACCGGGTCCACCCCGAGGCCGCGCACATACCAGGCGGCCCGACCGCCCCGGGTGACGAGTGTGAAAACGTGGCGCGCCGGTCGTCACGTCGGTACGGCCGCCCGTTCGGGGACGGGCGGCCGCGATCTCGAACGATCTAGAAGATGTAGAAGGCCGAGAACTGGACGCGGCTGTTCTTGCCCACCGAGCCATCCAGAAAGCTCTGGTGGAAGTAGGCGTACTCGAGGCCGAAGCGCACGGCGGCGTTGGCGTCGACGAACAGGTTGGCATCGAACCAGTCCGACTTGTCGAACATCTTCGACGACGTCGCGCCGAGCGCCTTGATGTCGCTCGAGTACATGTGCGAGTAGTTTGCCGCGACGAACATCCGGTTGGGGGTCGGCAGGTAGTACTGCAGGCCCAGGATGTACGACTCCCAGCGGATGGCGTGCAGCACGCCGCTCGAGTCGAAGGCGACCAGACCGCCATCGACGTCCTGCGGGTAGTTCTGCACGTTCCCGTTCGCGTCCTTCGGCAGCGTCGCGAAGCTCGCGCCGCCCGACAGGCCGCTGTAGAGGTCGGCGATCGCCTGGCCGTAGACGAACGACCCGGTGAAGGTCAGCGCGTTGTCCGGGTGCATGACGTCGGTGGCGGGGACGATCGGGATGAGCGCGTCGAACGAGTAGCCGTAGCCGTTCACCGACACCGTGCTGGTGGAGGTGGGGGCGAAGTTCGGCACCTTGAAGTAGCGGCCGATGGTGGAGAAGCCGATCGACGCGGCGTCGACGGCGCTGCCGGCGGCGCCTCCCGTGTGCATCGCCTTCCAGCCGGGGAACGCGAACCGCAGCCCCAGCGTTCCGTCGGGGACCTGCGAGTCACGCTGCACCGGGCGGGCGGCGGCGCCCGCCATCTCGAAGCTCACCAGGTCGCTCTTGAACATGTGCGAGAGGCGGACTTGGGGCGTGCGCGAATAGATCTGCCCCGGCACCCCCTGGATCTCGACGGTGCTCGGGTGGAACAGCGACTGCCACCCGAACAGTTGCCAGTACTGCCCGGCCAGGACGTCGACGAAGGGCGTCTCCATCTTGAGGTAGTAGTGCCGCATGCGGAACGCCGGGCTCGTGAAGTAAGCGCCTTCCGAGACCGTCGAGACGCCGGTGGTCCCGGCCTGCGCCGCCGGGAGCGGCGAGCCCTGCGGCTGGTTGCCGAGGAAGTCGGCCTCCACGACGCCCGAGGTCTTGATCATGTCGCTGTCCGGGCCCTTCAGCTTGAACCCGAGGCGCGAGTTGCGTGCGCCGAACATCGTGCGCCCGTGGTTCGCCTGGTAGTTGGGCGTGGGATTCATGAGCGACATCGTCGGCGCCGGCGTGTGCTGGATGACGCCGTTGCCGGCGTTGTCGTTGAAGCTCTGGGTCGAGTCCCAGATGGCATCGAGCTCGGCGAACCCGTAGAAGGTCGCGCCGAACTTCGTCATCACCGCGGTCAGCGGCGACGACGTTGGCGCCGGCGCGGGCGGCGTCACCACCACGACCGCCGCCGGCGGCGCGGGCGGCGGTGGCGGTACCTCCATCACGGGCGGCGGCGGCATCGGCGCGTCGACCGGCGGCACGGGAGCGGCGGGCGGCGGCGCCTCCGGAGTGGGCGCAGGTGGTGGTGGCGTCTCGGCGACAGCCAGCCCGCTGCTACAGGAAATCGCGAGCGCGATGGCCAGAGTTCGAAGGGGCACTGATCTCATTTTCTAACTCTCCTTGAGGGTTCTCTTCAGTTGCAGCGGACCGTAGCGGGGAGAGTCGCCGGTGCCGATGACGAGGCCGTGAAGTCTTTGTGTCATTTAGGTGAACCGCTCACAAGTCCCCCCTCCCGGAAGGGCGCCTGCGCTGCCGGGTCCGGGCGCGGGAGCGGCCCAAACCGCCGAAAAAACTGGCGGCGCCGGGCCTCGGGCCCGACCATCGTTCGAATCCCCATGCTGGCGCGCTCGAAACGGGCCCTCCTCTGGACGTCGACGACCTACTTCGGCGAGGGGCTCCCCTGGACCTTCCTTCATCAGATGGGGACGGAGTTCCTGACCGAGATCCGGGCGTCCAGCACCCAGATCGGGTCGACCTCGCTGCTCCACCTGGCGGTCACCTTCAAGTTTCTCTGGAGCCCGCTCCTCGATCTGTTCGGCAAGCGGCGCGCCTGGGTCTGGGGACTTCAAGCCTTGCTCGGTCTGGGGATGTTCGCGGTGGCCTGGATCGCGCCCAGCCGAAATCTGACCGCCTTCTGGCTGGCCATGGCCGCGATGTCGGTCGTGCATGCCACGCATGACATCGCCTGCGACGGGTTCTACTTACAGGCGCTCGACAAGCACGACCAGGCGCTCTACGCGGGGACCCGCCTCGGCGCCTATCGGCTGGCGCTCCTGGTCGGCTCGTTTCCGCTCGTTCACCTCGCCGGAACCAGGGGCTGGCTCTGGGGGTTCGGCGCCGCCGGCGTCCTCATGATCGTGACCGCGCTGGTCAACGCCGTCGTGATGCCGCACCCGCCGGAGCGTGACCCGCGTGAGGCCGCCGCCCCGACACGCGCGCGCCACGGTTCGCCGCGCGCCTACCTGGAGGCGTTCCGCTCCTTTCTCGCCCAACCGCAGGCGCCCCTGGTGCTGGCGTTCCTGCTCTGCTACCGCCTTGGCGACATCATGATGTTCGCGATGTCGAAGCCGCTGCTTCGCGATCTGGGGATCGACACCGTCCACCGCTCGAACCTGAACGGCTTCAGCATCGGCAGCTCGATCCTGGGCGTGATCGTCGGCGGGCTGTTCGCGGCGCGGTACGGCCTCAAGCGCACGCTGGTGCCGCTCATCTACGCGCAGAACCTGGCCATCCCGCTCTACATCGCGATGGCCGTGTTCAAGCCGCACCTCTCGACGATCACGGGCATCGTCATCGTCGAGCAGTTCGTGGGCGGGCTGGGGATGGCGGGCGCCAACGTGTTCATGATGCAGCGCTGCCGCCGCGCGTTCTCGGCGTCGCACTTTGCCATGGCCACCTCCGTCGTCTCACTGGCCAGCACGTTTTCCGGATATTTATCCGGTCCCCTCAACGACCGGCTGGGGCACCCGCTGTTCTTCACGGTGGCCTTCGCGGCCAGCATTCCCAGCCTGATCCTGGTCCTCTTCGTGCCGAAGACGCCCCTCGAAACCGATCCGGCGCCGTCTTAGCCGAGTCCTAGCCGGGCGGGCTATCGCACATCCGCCCAGGTTGGGCGCCAGTTCCGCGGAGACGGTGCGCCGCGGCCGATCCGGCTGGCGTACAATGTGACGATCAGCGAGGGAACCATGACTAAGACCTTATTTGCCATCGTCGCTTTCGTATCGCTCGGCTGCGCCTTCAGCCCGGCCAACCTGCAAAACAACGGAACCGGGAACGGCAGCGGGACGGGACAAAAGACGATCCCCGGGCTCACCTCTCTCACCATCAGCCCGACCAGCGCGACGGTGTCGATCACCTACGGCGGTCCCGCCAAGACGCAGCAGTACCGCGTGACGGGGACGGTCAACGGCCACTCGCAGGACGTGACCGACCAGGTGGGCTATTCGCTGAGCTCGCAGACCATCGTCTCGATCAGCAGCGGGGGGCTGGCGACCACGCTGGGGATGAGCGGCGGCGTCGTCACCATCACCGCCACGGCCAGCGGCGTCTCGGCCAGCGCGACGCTGAAGGTGCAGTACGGCTTTACCGGTCCCGATCCGGGGACGGCGGGACAGGGCGTCCCCACCAACTCCGGGACCATCTTCACCACCAGCACGAACGACGCGAGCCGGGCGCCGCAGCTCATCTACCCCAACGACGGCGTGCTTTTTCCGCCCAACGTGACCGGCGTCGAGGTCCACTTCATGCCCGGCAACAACAACACGCTGTTCGAGGTGAGCTTCGCCGGGCCGGTCTCGACGGTGAACACCTTCATCCGCTGCCAGGCGCCGCAAGGGATCAACGGCTGCATCTACCTGCCCGATCCGAAGATCTGGTCCTCGGTGGCGGTCTCCAACGCCGGCCAGGGGTCGGTGACGCTGACCGTGCGCGGGACCGACGACAACGGCAGCAGCGTCGGCAACAGCGGCTCGCTCCACATGCAGTTCGCGCGCGACTCGGTGGAAGGCGCGCTCT
>DASYEX010000035.1:0-2674 GCA_036498765.1 Polyangia bacterium | reverse complement strand
CATCAGCTCGGCCCGCGCGTAGTGCAGCCGAGACCAGGCGGTGTTCTCCGGGCAGCCGGCGACCTTGGCCACCTCCTCGATCGGCATCCCCTCGATCTCGAACAAGACCAGCACCAGTCGTTTTTTGGGCGACAGCTTGCTGACCATTTCGTCCAACATCTGCAGCCGTTCGCTTCGTTCCGACGGATCGGCGGCCGGGGGCGGTGGCGGCTCGCGCACGAGCAGCGTCGACAGCAGTCCGCGGACCCGGCGCCGCCGCGCGATGCGACCCGCGTGGCGCGCAGCGATCCGGTAGATCCAGGTCGAGAGGCGCGCCTCGCCCCGAAACCGCCCCAGGCTGCGGTAGACGGCGACGAAGACCTCCTGGCAGGCGTCCTCGCGCTCCTCGTTCGGCACGCCGAACGCGGAGAGGAATCGGTAGACGACGGGCGCATAGCGATCGTAGAGGCCGCGCCAGGCGGCACCGTCACCGCGTCGACAACGCGAGACCATGTCGATGTCGGCGGCCAAACCACCGACGCTGGGGACGGCGCGAATCAAGCCAGGCGTATTCACGGGACCTTCTGCCATTATTAGTGACCGGTCTGGTTTGGCTTCATCACGGAAACCAAACGCCCAATTCTAGCCCAAGCGAGAGGTCGAATCGGGGGGTCGTGAAGATTGTCGTGTTGTTGGAGGCAGTTAGAACGTAAGAAACCTCGATCCCGGCCTGGGCGGAGGCCCGAACGTAGATGTCGTGCGGCAAAAAAAGCGCCCAGCCGAGCGCCGCGTCGGCGCCCGGGCTCGCCCGCATCTGGGTTTCGGTGATCGGTCCGTCCGAGAAGGCGACCGAGATCACGTCCAGATCGACGCCCACGCCCGGCTCGAGCTGGCCGAATCCGAGAGGGATCGCCATATAGGCCCCCATGCGCACCGGGAACTGGCGGATGGTGGCGTGGCCGTTCCGCCAGTCGACGGCGAGGTCGGTCTTTAGGCCGGCTGTCTGAACGCCGGCCGACAGGCGCAAGCCGATCCGGCGCCTCCACATCGGACGTTCGACGCCGATCGACAGCGCGCCGACGCCCGCGTGCTGGCCTGAGCCGGTAAGGAGGACCTCGGCGCCGGCCCCGAGCCACCAACCGGGCGGCGGCAGCGGCTCGGCGGGCGGTGGCGGTGGTTCGGGGGGCCGTTCCGGCCGCGTTTCGATGGCGGGAGGTGGCGGCGGCGTGGACGCCGCCTTCGGTGGCGGGGCTGGTGGCGGAGCGGGCTTGGGCGGCGGCGGTGGCGCGGTTGCCTTCGGTGGCGGCGGCTTGGGGGGCGCCGGTGTCTCGATCGGGACGTCGTACCCGACCTCGTGCCAGTAGCGTTCGACGATCAACGCGGCTGTCTCGGCCAGCGCCGGGCAGTCGTTCCCCTTCGGCCGCTCGCTGGCCGACAGGGCGCGGTGGAGGAGCGGCCCGCCTTCGGGATCGTTCAGATCGAGCCGCATGGCGCCCGCCCCGTCGGTGGTGACCGTCAGCCGCAGCGTCGTCGGGCCGGTGGCGTGCCCGAGCGGCAGCACCATCCCGGGCAGGTGCGCCGACAGCGCGTCGGCGAGCTGGTGCGGCGACGGACAGCCGTCATCGGGGCCGCCGGCCATCAGGATCGCGATCGCGTAGGCAGGTGCCAGGGCCGCGGCCACGGCTCATTATCTCAGGACGGCGTCGACGTGCGCGACAAGTCGCGCGATCGCCTCGGCGAATAGATCCTCGGCGGGCAGGAGGCTCACCACCAGGAACGTCCCGCCCGAGAGGTCGAAGAAGTAGCCCGGTTGCACGAGGACGCCGGTCTCGGCGACCAGCGACGTGGCCCAGGCGTCGTCGCTGCGGTTCGCGGGCAGGCGGAGGATCGACGACCAGCCGCCCTCTGCCGGCAGCGCCGTGATCCCTGTTGCGCCCGGCAGCGCCGCCGCCAAGCGGGCGCGGTTGGCGGACACGCGCGCCGCGATCGCCGCGCGAACCCCCGCCCCCAGCGCCAGGAGATCGGCGAGCGCCGCCTGCACGGGGGTGGCGACCGAGAGGTAGGTGTCGGCCACCAGCTCGAGCGCGCCGACGGTGCGGGCGGCCTCGCGCCCGCCGGCCACGATCCATCCGAGCTTGAGCTGCGGCAGGCCGCAGGCCTTCGAGAGGCCCCCGAGGCTGAAGACGGGCGGCCCGCCGGTGAGCGCGGGCTCGACGGCCGCGGTGGTGACGCGCTCCGGATCGGACGCAGCCGAGCGAGACGAGACGAAAGGGTAGGGGGCGAAGACCTCGTCGGCGATCAGCGCCAGGTCCTCGCGCCGGCACAGCGCTCCCAGCCGCGCCAGCTCGTCGCGTTTGAGAAACGAGCCGGTCGGGTTGTTCGGGCTGACGACGACCAGCGCGCCCGGCCGCCGGCCGTCCCGGCGCGCCGCCCCCAGCGCCCGCTCGAGGCTGGCGAAGTCCACGTGCCAGACGCCGTCGAAGGCCAGGCGGTAGCCGATGGGCACCAGCCCTTCGAGCCGCGTGAGGTACTCGAACAGCGGATAGCTCGGCTCGGGGCAGAGGACGGCGTCGCCCGGATCGCAGCAGAGCTTGAACAAGAAGCCGTAGGATTCGCTCGAGCTGGCCGTCAGCACCACGCGCGCCGGATCGACGGTCACGCCGGCGCGGGCGTAGTCGGCCGCCACCGCCGCGCG
>DASYEX010000034.1:0-2541 GCA_036498765.1 Polyangia bacterium | reverse complement strand
GCCGCCGAAGGGAAAGCGCGCGTCGGAGGCGACCATCTGGTTGATGAACACGCTGCCGGCCTCGAGCTCGCGGCCGAGCCGCTCGGCTTCGCCGGCGTCGCGGGTGAAGGCGGCGGCGCCCAGCCCGAACGGCGTCGCGTTGGCGAGCGCGATGGCCTCGTCGATCCCGGCGACCCGGAAGAGCGGCGCCACGGGGCCGAACACCTCCTCGCAGGCGGCCGGCGCGTCGGCAGGGACGTCTGCCAGCACCGTCGGCGGGTAGAAGAACCCCGGCCCGTCGAGCGCGCGGCCCCCCGCGAGCACCCGCGCGCCGGCCGCCACCGAACGCGCGACCTGATCGGCCACGCCGTCACGGATGGCAGCGGTGGCCAGCGGGCCGACCTCTGTTTGCCGATCGGTCGGATCGCCGACCCGAAGCGCGCTCATCGCCGCGGCGAAGGCCGACGCGAACCTGTCGTAGACCGCGTCGGCGACGATGAAACGCTTGGCGGCGATGCAGGACTGGCCGCTGTTCACATTGCGCGCCTTGACCGCCGCGGCGACGGCGCGCTCGACGTCGGCGCTCGCCAGCACGAGGAAAGGATCACTCCCCCCGAGCTCGAGGACGCTCTTTTTGAGGTGCTTGCCGGCGGCCGCGCCGATCGCCCGTCCGGCCGCTTCGCTCCCCGTGACGCTCACCGCGGCCACGCGCGTGTCGGCGATCAGCGCCTCCACGCGGTCGGATCCGACCAGCAAGGTCTGAAACACCCCTTCGGGCGCGCCGGCACGGCTGAACAGATCCTCGAGGGCGAGCGCGCACTGCGGGACGTTCGAGGCGTGCTTGAGGAGGCCGACGTTGCCGGCGACCAGCGCTGGCGCGGCGAAGCGGACGACCTGCCAGAACGGAAAGTTCCAGGGCATGACCGCCAGCACCGGGCCGAGTGGATCGAAGCGGATCGCATCGGGCGGCTCGGCCGACGCGACGCTTTCGGGCCGCAAGAAGGCCTCACCGTGCTCCGCGCAGTAGCGGCACGCGGTCGCGCACTTGGCCGCCTCGTCGGCGGCTGCGCCCGCCAGCTTTCCCATCTCGAGCGTCATGAGCCGGCCGAAGGTCTGTCGCTCCGCCTCCAGAATCTCGCCCGCGCGGGCCACGACCGCCGCGCGCTCGCCGATCGGGCGGCGGCTCCAGGCGCGGAACGCCGCGGCCGCGCGCCCCAGCTTCCCTTCGATTTCGGCGGTGCTCTCGGGGGCGAACGTCCGCAGGCGCTCGCCTGTCGCAGGGTTGAGGCTCTCGATCGGCATAAGCTCAATGTAATGCACGACCGAGCGGTCGGTCCGGCCGGCGAGGTCAGCCGCCCGAGAAACGAACGACCGCGAAGGCGAACGCCGCCAGCGCGAACGAGGCGCCGATCAACGCCGCGTCGAGCCAGCGCGGTGCCGGACGCGGGAACGCCGCGCGCACGAGCCCGACCACGGCGCCCGCGACCAGGCCGCCGATGTGCGCCGCGTTGTCGACCAGGTTGATTCCCCGCCACGACAGCGACAGCCCGACGCCCAGCACGAAGAGGATGTTGAAGGCCAGCACCTTGGCGGCGCGCCGCTGGCCGGTTCGCCAGGCGAAGGTGGTGGCCATCCCGATGAGCCCCATGATGGCGCCCGAGGCGCCCACCGACACGGTCTGCCCGAGATGGGCCGCTGCGTGCGCCGACGACAGGACGTTGCCGAGCACGCCGGTGACGAGATAGGTCAGGGCGTAAAGGCCGCGTCCGAGCGCCTGCTCGGACAGCACGCCGATCTGCGCGAGCACCCAGAGATTCATCCCGATGTGCAGGAGCCCGCCGTGAATGAAGGCGGCCGTGAGCCAGCGCCAGTGCGACGCCTCTACACCGGTCCCCGACACCAACGCACCGGCGGCGACCAGGGTGTCTCCGTCGAACGCCCACAGCTGGCGCGACACCAGCGCCATGATGGCGTACACGAGGAGATTGGCGGCGATGAGCGCGCTCGTGACGGGCGCATCGCGCAGGCGGCGGATCCAGTTCAAGGGGGGCTCACGTCAATTGAAAGCTGAGGCTGCGGCTGGAATTTTTCACTGGGCTGGCCCGGTTATCCAGGCTGTCGCGCCAAATCGCAAGAATGAACCACGCCCCGGGCATCCCCTTCGGCTTGACAGCTCATCCAACTCGATACAAAGGAAGCCCATGACCCGGACACGTTTGCGCCTCCTCTTCTGTCTGGCCCTCGGCGCCACGGTCGGTCTTGGTGGTCGTTCGTCGAGGTCGCTCTTCGCGCCGGCCACCGCCCAGGCGGCCGGCCCCGCCGTGACGCCCAAGACCGAGGCGCCCAACGAAGCGCGCGCTCTGTCGCACGCGTTCTCCAACGTCGCCAAGGCGCTGGCGCCGTCGGTGGTCCGCATCGAGGTCGAGATCGCCGGCGGGCGCGGCATGGGCCCGCACGGCCGCGGCGGCATGCCTGACGAGGGGGACGAGGGGGATGAGGAGATGCCGCCGTTCTTCCGGCACTTCTTTCAGGGCCCCGGCGGCGGCATGCCGATGCCCGGTC
>DASYEX010000033.1:0-7289 GCA_036498765.1 Polyangia bacterium | reverse complement strand
TGTCCTCCTCGATCTCGGCGGCGAAGGTCTTCTTCATCCAGCCGCTGAGGTCCTTGCGCGAGTAGAACTCGCCGATCGAGTAGAGGAACGACTGCAGATCGTCGTGCAGATCGATCGCGTTGCTGTAGCGATCCTCCGGATCGCGCGCCAGCGCCTTCAGCATGAGGCGCTCGAGCTCCGCAGGGATCTTCTTGTTGTAGGAAGACGGCGGAACGATCTCGACGTTACGGACCTTCTCCAAGGTGGAAAAATCCGTCTCCCCGACGAACAGCCGCTCGCCCGTCAGGAGCTCGTAGAGCACGATGCCGACCGCAAAGATGTCGCTCCGCTTGTCGATCGGCAGCCCGCGCACCTGCTCGGGCGACATGTAGCCGAACTTCCCCTTGAGGATCCCGGCCTGCGTGGTCGAGGCCTTGCCCGCCGCCTTGGCGATGCCGAAGTCGATCAGCTTGACCTCGCCGTCGTACCCGATGAGCACGTTCTGCGGCGAGATGTCGCGGTGGATGAGGTGGAGCTCTCGCCCTTGCCCGTCCCGCTTGTTGTGGGCGTAGTCCAGCCCCTCGCAGACCTGCATCATGATCCAGCAGGCCATGGCGATGGGGAGCGCCTCGCCGCGGCTGCGCATGCGATCGAAGATCGAGCGCAGGTCGCGCCCGTTCACATACTCGAGCGCGATGAAGTAGCTTTCATCAACCCTACCGAGGTCGAAGATCTGGGCGATGTTCGCGTGCTGCAGCTGCACGGCGATCTTCGCCTCGTCGATGAACATCGTGATGAACTCTTCGTCCTCGGCGATGTTCGGGAGAATCCGCTTGACGGCCAAGAGGCGCTCGAACCCCTCGACCCCGAAAGTCTTGGCTTTGAAGACCTCGGCCATACCCCCGACGTTGATTCGCTCGAGGAGGTAGTATTTCCCGAACGGGACCGGCTTCTTCAAGACGCTCATAATACGGGGGATTTCACGTATTTGCAGCTACATTTGGGCCGGCTTCTTGCCTCCTGCCGCCTCGGCCGGCAGCTGGCCCTTTTCGTCGTCCCGCTTTCTTGTCTTTTCTACCTTGGCCTCCCCTTCCGACTCCACGAAAACCATCGTCGCCCCGGCGGCGACGAACGGCGGCGCGACGAACAGCGCCAGCGGAACCAGGTAGAGCAACGTGGCGCCCGCGCCGAACCCGATCGTCTGCCCCGGGTGCGTCACGAGGTAGGCCCACTTCTTTCCGAAGCTGGCGCCGCGACGAGAGAGCGGGTAGTCGAACCCGTCGTAGGCGATGAAAAGCCCGGCCAGCGCCAGACCGGCGATGGCGCCGATCCCCGCGGTCCAGACGCTGAGCACGAAGGCGGCCAGCATCGCCAGCGCGTAGAGCACCAGCTTGAGCAGGCCGTGCGCGATGGCGCGCCCGGCGGAGGCCAGGAAGGGAGCCGCCGGTGCCTCGCCTTTGATCTGACGTTCGACCTTTTCCGACAAGCGATCGGAGAAAATCGCCGACAGGAGCGGCTGGGCCACCAGGAAGAGAGCCACGCCGCTCAGGCCCGTGAGCAATCCCAGGATCAGCCAGCCGATGAACGGCGCCTTGACGAGCTGCTCTCCGACGAAGCCCTCGCCGCGCCAGTAGCGGCTGGCGAGAACCATCGCCACCACCCCGAGCGCCAGATTCACCAGCAGCGGCAGGACCAGGTAGTGCCAAAGCCGGTGGCGGGCGATGAAGGCCCCCCCTCGAAACGGCGCCAGGAATCCGCGGACGAGCCCCACGGGCGGCAGTCTACACCGCGTTTCTGTGTCCGGCGGTGCGCATGACGAAACTTCACACGCGGCAGGACCGATACCCCGGCAGGAGGATCCCATGCCCACCACCATCAGCCCTGCTTCCGAACGCCTCAGCTCCGCCACCACAGCCGATGCACGCCTGGAGATCGACGCCACCCGCGCGCGTCAAACCGAGCGCCCGGCGACGCCCTTTCGCGACGTCCTCGCCGGGGGCGTGTCGCTCCTCATGAGCGGCGCCGAGGTCGCCACCCACGTCATGGCCGGACCGGTCATGGCCGCGGCGGTGCGCGACGCGCGGGTCGGCGCGGTCGGCGCCATCTCGGGCGGCGCCGGCACCTCGAGCGCGGTAGCCGCCGCGACACCGAGCGGCGCCGCGGGGAGCGCGGCCGTCGCAGCGGCCTCTGGATCGTCGGACATGAGCGGTATCCAGTCCATGATGCAGGACGGCCAGTCCTCGAACATGCAGATGCTGGCGCTGCAGCAGCAGATCCAGAATGAGAGCCAGCAGTTCACGACCGTCTCCAACGTCATGCGGGCCAAGTACGACACGGCCAAGTCGGCCGTCTCGAACATCCGCGCTTGAACCGGCCACGCTTGAACGTGTTAAGGTCGGTCGCGCGTGGCAGGTAAGGTCACAGGGCCCGGCGCCGGGCCTCCCGGAAGCGTCCCGGTCGGCGGGGCCGACGAGAGTCGCCCCGCGGCTGCGGCCGATCGTCCTCCCTCGGCGGCGCCTGCGGGCTCGGCGGCGCCTGCTGCCTTCGCCGACAAGTTGAAGTCCGCGGGGTCGGCGACGGCGCCCACCGGGACGACCGCGAAGGAGGCCGCCCGCGCGACGAGCGCAACCGCCGATCTGGCCGCGGACCTCAGGGCCGGCAAGATCAGCCCCCAGGCGGCCGTCGACCGGGTGATCGATCGCGTCGTCGAGAAGCAGCTCGGGACCAACGCGCCCGCGGCGGTCCGCGAGAAGCTGCGCGCGGCGCTCGAGACCGCGGTTGCCGACGACCCCTTGCTCGCCGACAAGATCCGCGGCCTGGCGTAGGCAGCTCGCGCGCAACCCTCGCCAACGGCCCGAGCGCCCAGAGCCGTATCCGCGCGTCCGACGAGCGCCATCGTGCGGGCCGTGGCGGTGGTGCGAGCCTCAGCGTTCAAGCCCGCACGAAACATGGGCCAGCGTCCGTTGCGCCCGGTCTGGCGGCGGATAAGGACGGCTAACGCGCGGCTGCGTCGCGTGGGCGCCTCAGGCCATTGCCGCTAGGGCGCGGGAGCAGCCGCCGCCCCCGCGCGGGCAGCGCGGGCCGCGGCCAGGGCGTCGCGGATCTCGGGGGGCAGGAAGATGGCGTCGGTGTCGAGCTGGGCGAGGGCCTCGGTCAACGTGGCGGCGCGATCGGCCGGCGTGACCTTGCGGTCGATGATCACGCACCACTGCCCCTTGAGCTTGCAGAGGCCGCCCGCGCCGGCCACCTCTCCGGTCATCGTCTCGTAGCGGACCTGGACGCCGAGCTGCTTGGCGGCCTCTTCGAGCGTCTCGGTGATCTGCTCCGGCTTCATGTCCCCTCTTTCTTACCGGTTTCGACGGTGACAGGGAAGTTTTCCTGCGCCGAGCGGTCGAGATCGATGATCTGCGCGCCGCCCACGTAGCTCTTGGTCTCATAGCGGGCCAGGCTCCCCAGCTTGCGCACGATGGCCGCCATCCGATCGGCTTCCTCGAGGATGGTCCGCACGATCGGCAGGTGCGGGTCGCCGCCGCCCAGCTTGCGCATGAGCACCTGGGCGTAGCCCATGACCGAGGTGAGCGGCTGGTTCAGCTCGTGCGCAGCGGCACCGGCCAGCTCGACCGCCACCGCCTGCTTCTCGGAGACGGCCAGCTTCTCCTGCGCGAAGGCCAGCCGCTCCTCCATCTTCAGCCGGTCGCGCTGATCGGAGAAGATGCCGACGGTGGCGATCTCGCGCCCGTCGTCGTCGAGCACGAGCGCCGCGGAGATGGAGACCGGCACGCGCTCGCCGGCCAACGTCAGCAAATCGCGTCGCACCGGCTCGAGCCGGCCGCCCCCGCCGTGCTCCGCCGAGCGGATGAGACGCATCACTTCGTGCGCCACGCCGGGTGGGTAGAGCCGCTTGACCGAGATCCGCCCGATCACGTCCGCGGCCTTGTAGCCGCAGATCCGCTCCGCCCCATGGTTGAAGAGGACGATGGTGCCCTTCATGTTGGCAGCGATGACGCCGTCAACCACCGAGTTGAGGATGCGCTTCAGAAACTCGCTGGTGCGCCGCAGCTCGCGCTCGAGCTCACGCGCCAGCGTCACGTCGCGGAAGGAGAAGATCGCCGCCTCGTGCTCGGAGAGGATGGCGATCGAGGCGACCGACACGGTGATGCGATCGCCCGAAGTGGTAACGAGATCGAGGTCGAAGTTGTCGACCGGCTCGGCGGCGATGGCGCTCGCGATCCGCTCCTCGAGGCCGACGCGAAGGGGCTGGGGGACGATCTGGACGATCGGTTTTCCCGCCAGGCCATCGCGCGCGTAACCGGTCACCTCCTCGGCCGCGCGGTTCATGTAGAGGACCACGCCCGCGGCGTCGACGACGACGATCCCGTCCGAGGCGCTGTCGATGAAGGCGCGGTAGCGTTCGATGGCGCGCACGCGACGCTCCTCGCGGACGTCGGGCAGGGTGACGCGGCGGGTGCGCTCGCGCAGCGGCTCGAGCGCCTTCGCCCCGCGCAGGACGATGCCGAACAGCGCGGCGGCCACGCGTCCGGAGCCGACCGAGAGCTCCGCCGTGCGCGCGGCCTCGGCGCCGTCGAAGCGGGCGACCAGCGCGCCGGCCGGCTTGCGGCCAACGAGCACGGGGAACACGACCGTGGCGTCGGCCGCCCCCGCCACGCCCCCGGCGCTCGCCACGTCTCCCCCGCCGACGATGGTCACCTCGCCGGCCTCGATCGCCCGGCGCAGGTGGGGGTGTTGCTCGAGCGGCAATCGCCCCCGCCCGGGCTCGATCTCACCGCTGTCGGCGACCAGGTAAGCGGCGTCGGGATCGGAGAGGACCGCCAGCAGGCTGACCGAGGTGGCGCCGAGGGCGCGCGCGATGTGCTCGGTCGCCGCGTGGAGCTGGCTCTCGCCGGTGCCGACGGCCAGTACCTGCGCCGCCTGGGCCAGGCCCTCGAGCCCGCCCGGCCGGGCGTCGGCGTTCACCGGCGCCGACCCCGGCCCCCTCGGGGCAGCAGAGCCCGGGCGGCGGCGGCCGCGGCGGCCAGTACCTCACGCGCCGGCACGCGCGCCCGCGCCGCCAACCGCCGGCAATCCTCGAACTCGGGCTGCGCGCCGATGACCTCGCCGTCGAGCGCCCCCAGCTTGATCCGAACCTTTCCGTACGGCGTGGCGACGGGGACGAACGAGCGCGCCAGCACGACCCGCTCGAGCGCGCGCCGGCGCAGCCCGAGCGTCGTCGAGTTGGCGAACAAAGCGCGCTCGACGGCGCCCAGCACCGTGGGCGGCGCCAGCGCGGACACCTGTACCGCCGGGCGCCCCTTCTTCATCAGGATCGACGCCGACCAGACGTCGACGGCCCCCGCCTCGAATAGGGCGTCGAAGAGCGGCCCCCAGAGCTGCGGGCTCATGTCGTCGACGTTCGCCTCGACGAGCACGACGTCGCCGGCGGGCGTGTCGTCAAGCGCGCCGAGCGCCTCGCCCACGATCACCCGCAGGACGTTGGCGCGATCGGCGAGCTCGCGCGTGCCGGCGCCGTACCCGATCGCCCGCGGGCGCATCGGCGGCAGCGGGCCGAAGCGATCGACCACCGCGGCCAGGATCGCCGCGCCCGTCGGCGTCGTCAGCTCGCCCTGGCCCTCGGCGAGGATCGGGACGTCGGCGCTGGCCAGGAGCGCAGCGGTCGCGGGGGCCGGGACCGGCACCGGCCCGTGGGCGGTGCGGACGAGGCCGGTCCCCACGACGGGTGGCAGCGAACCGATCGAGGCGGGCGCCAGGTGGGCGATGGCCGCCGCCACGCCGACCACGTCGGCGATCGAGTCGTACGCGCCGACCTCGTGAAAGGCGACGCGGTCGACGCGCGTGCCGTGCAGCTCGGCCTCGACCTCGGCGATGCGCGCGAAGATGTCGCCCGCCAGGGCTCGCGCGTCGGCATCGAGGCGGGCGCGCTTGAGCAGCCGCTTCACCTCGGCGTAGTCGCGATGGTCGTGCGCGTGCGGCGCGGCGTGCGTCTCGTGGTGGTGCGCGTGGTCGTGGTGGTCGTCGTGCGGGTGATCGTGGTCCCCGTGCTCGTGAGGCTGCGGGGCCTTCGCGCGCCGAACGGGGCGCGCTTGACCCGGCCAGCTGACCTCGAAGCTCCGTCCCACGTACGCGCCGCGCTTGCGTCGCCCGAAGGCGACCCGCAACCCGCGCACGCCCATGGCCGCGACGGCCCCGCTGACGACCTTGGACGGCACGCCCGCGTCGACCAGCGCCGCCACCGCCATGTCACCCGCGATCCCCGAGGTCGGCTCGAAGTGCAGGTGCAGGTCGCCCGCGCTCACGGTGCGCGGGTCCGGTTGAGCATCGCCGCCAGCCGTCCCGCGCCGAAGCCGTTGTCGATGTTCACCACCGCGACGCCCGAGGCGCAGGAGTTCAGCATGCCGAGCAGCGCCGCGACGCCGCCGAAGCTGGCGCCGTACCCCACGCTGGTCGGCACCGCGATCACCGGCCGGGCGTAAAGGCCGCTCACCACGCTGGGGAGGGCCCCTTCCATCCCGGCGACGACGATGACGATCTCTGCGGTGGCGATCTGCTCGCGGTGGGCGACCAGCCGGTGCAGCCCCGCCACCCCGACGTCATAGATCCGCTCGACCCGATTCCCGGACAGCTCGGCGGTGAGCGCCGCCTCCTCCGCGACCGGAACGTCGGAGGTCCCAGCGCTCACCACGGCGATGAGGCCCCGCCCGCGGTCCTGCGCCGGCGCGTCGCCCACCACCACGGCGCGGGGGACCGGCAGGTAACGCGCTCCCGGCACTGCCGGCACGATGGCGTGCGCCGCCTCCGCCGAGACCCGCGTGGCGAACACCGGCGTCCCGCCCGGCCCGTGCGCCTCGGCGAGCGCGATCAGGATCGCCGTGATCTGCTCGGGCGTCTTCCCCTCCCCGAGCACCACCTCGGGAAAACCGGTCCGCAGGTGGCGGTGCGTGTCGACGTGCGCGAACTCGAGGTCACGAAACGGCAACTCGGACAGCGCGCCCATTGTCTCGTCGACGGTGGCGCGCCCGGCGACCGCCGCCTCCAGCAACGCGCGCAGACGTTGGGGATCCATCGGGATCCCAACCATAACACCAGCGCGCGCGGACGCAGCCGCCGGCACGCATCGACGCAGCCATCGATCGCGTGAGCGCAGCTGAGCTTCGCTCGCCGGGCTCGTCGCGGGAGGGAACCTCCAGGGTTCCCATCGATCGCGTGAGGGCGCGACGGCTCTGCCGGCGCGACCTCGTCGCGGGAGGGTTTGGGAACCCTCCCAGGGTTCCCATCGATCGCGTGAGGGCGCGACG
>DASYEX010000032.1:0-9864 GCA_036498765.1 Polyangia bacterium | reverse complement strand
CCGACCTTTCCTGGTCCGGTCTCATCGCCGGCGAGGCCAAGCTGGCGCTCGGCGATGCGCCGGGCGCCGTCGCCGAGCTGCGCGGCTCGCTGGCCGAGAACCCGTTCGACCCGCGCGTCCACTGCACGCTCGGCACCGCCTACGGACGGCTGGCGCCCGCCGATCGACCGAGCGCCGACGTCATCACCCGCGAGCAGCGGCTCTGCAAAGAGCTGGGCGGCGAGTAGCCGCCAAACCCCACCAGCGCGTCCGCCGATTTTTTGACGGCTCCGGCCTGAAGGAGATACTGGCTCATCCGCCGACTGCGGTTGTCGGATATCCATGAACCCATGAGGTGATCAGATGAAAAAGCCCCTTCTCGTCTCGTCATCGTTGCTCGCCGGGCTGTTGGTTTGCTTGGCCGCATCGAACGCTTCCGCGCAAGACTCGACCCCGCCCCCGGCCGCCCCGATGAACGCACCACCGCCCGCCGCGAGCGCCTCCATGAACGGCGGCGCCATGAGCAGCGGCGGTACCATCGGCGTCGGCGCGGAGACCCTTCTCGCGCCTTCGGCCGGGAACAACGGTTCCATCACCGGCGCCGAGTTCGTCTACGACATGCCCGTCTTTCACGTCGAGGCGTTGCTCGGATTCGTTCACACCTCGCCATCCACAGGCGCCTCCGGGACCGGTGTCGCCTTTGGCGTGGCCGGCTGGTACCACCTGGCCAAAGGCAACATGGCCGACTTCTCGGTCGGCGGCAGCGCTGGCCTCAACTACGCATCGGCTGGGGGCGGGGCAGCGTCGTCGACCGGCTTCACGCTCGAGCCGGGCGCCGAGGCGCGCGTCTTCCTGAGCCCGAACTTTGCACTCTCCGCGCGTGTCGGGTTCGCCATCACCTTCGGCGACAACAACGCCAGCACCAACTTTCTGCTGGGCGGCCAAACTACCGGTGCCAACGCCGCCACCGCCGGCGGCCTCGGCTTCACGTACTTCTTCCGGTAGCCGTCAGTTCCCCAGGCGCACCGAGGCCGTGAGGCCTCGGGCGCCGTCGGGGTAGCGTCCGTCGCGATCGGGTTGCCCACCGCCCACCGCGACGTCGACCACCCCGCCGAGCGGCCGGCGCCCGCCGCGCTCGTCGACCAGCGTGAGAGCCTCGGGCAGAAGTGCGAGCGAGACGGTTCGCCGCTCCCCCGCCGTGAGCGAAACCCGCGCGAAAGTAGCCAGCCACCTCCGCGGCGCGTACGCGGGAGGGTCGTGCGGGATCAGGTAGACCTGCACCACCTCGTCGCCGGCGCGCGGGCCGGTGTTCTGGACCTCGACGGTGATCGTCTTGCTGTCGGCGGCGACGACCAGGTTCGCGTAGCGGAACGTCGTGTAGGAGAGGCCGTCGCCGAAGCGGTAGAGGGGCGGCTTGTCGAGATAGCGGTAGGTTCGCCCGCGCATCGCGTAGTCGGCGAACGGCGGAAGGTCGGCGACGGAGCGGTAGAAGGTGACGGGCAGGCGCCCCGCCGGGTTGACCGCGCCCCACAGGACGTCGGCGACGGCGTCGCCCCCCTCCTCGCCCGGGTACCAGGCGTCGAGCAGCGCGGCGGCGTGCGCGGTGGCGAACGGGACGGCCAGCGCGCCGCCGCCCGTCAGCACGACGACCAGCGGTTTGCCGGTCGCCACCAGCGCCTCGACCAACCGCTCCTGCGAGCCGGGCAGGTTCAAGTCGCGGCGGTCGCCGGCGGGGTTGAGGGCGCTGTCCCCCTCCTCGCCTTCCAGTCGCGGGTCGAGCCCCACCACCGCCACGACGACGTCGCTCTTCCGCGCGGCGGCCACCGCCTCGCGGAGCTGCGCGGTGGAGTAGCCGCTCCCCGCCAGCGTCGCGCCGCGCGCGTAGCGCACGCTCGCGCCGTGCGCGCGCGCCGCCGCGCGAATCCCCTCGAGCAGCGTCACCGCGTGCGACGGCGTGCCGTGGTAGTTGGCCAGCAGCGCCTCCGCGTCGTCGGCGGTGGGACCGACGACGGCGATCCGGCGGACGGCCGGGCCGAACGGCAGCGTGGCGTTGCGGTTCTCGAGCAGCACCACCGCCCGCGCGGCCGCCTCGCGCGCCAGCTGCCGGTGGGCCGCCGAGTCGATCGTCGACGCGCCGAGCGCCGACCAGGGCGTGGCGTCCCGCGGATCGAACAGCCCCAGTCGGAAGCGGGCGGTGAAGAGACGCACCAGCGCGCGATCGAGCTCGGCCTCCGTCGCAAGACCCCGCCCGAGGGCGGGCGCCAGCGAGGCGTAGGCCGAGCCGCAGTCGAGATCGGTCCCCGCGCGGAGCGCCGCCGCCGCGGCCGCCTCCAGCGACGGTTCGGCGTGGTGGCGGGCGAACACGTCGTCGACCGCGCCGCAGTCGCCGACGACGTAGCCCGGAAAGCCCCAGGCCTGGCGCAAGATCTCGTCGAGCAGCCGCGGGCTCGCCGCGCAAGGCTGGCCGTCGAAGCTGTTGTAGGCCGCCATCACCGAAGCGACGTGCCCCTCGCGCACCGCCGCCTCGAACTGCGGCAGGTAGGTGTCGAAGAGATCGTGCTCCGAGGGCCGGGCGTCGAAGACGTGCCGGTCGGCCTCCGGCCCGCTGTGGACGGCGAAGTGCTTGGCGGTGGCGACGGTCTTGAGCCAGCGCGGATCGTCGCCCTGCATCCCGGCGATGAACGCGACGCCCAGCCGCGCCGTCAGCAGCGGATCCTCGCCGTAGGTCTCCTGGCCGCGCCCCCAGCGCGGGTCGCGAAAGATGTTGAGGTTGGGCGAGAAGAACGTCAGCCCTTGGTAGCGACCGCGGGCGCCCCGCGCCTGGGCCAGGTTGAACTTGGCGCGCGCCTCGTCGGAGATCGCCGTCGCCACCCTCCGCAGGAGGGGCTCGTCGAACGTCGCGGCCAGCGCGATCGCCTGCGGGAACACCGTCGCGCGCCCGGCCCGCGCCACCCCGTGCAGCGCCTCGCTCCACCAGTCGTAGGCCGGAACGCCCAGCCGCGGGATGGCGGGCGCGGAGGTGGTCAGCTGCCCGACCTTCTCCGCGATGGTCATGTGCCCCACCAGCTCGGCGGCTCGCTCGCCGGCCGGCCCGGGCGGCCCCCGGTGGGATCCCCGTTGGTCGGGCGTTCCCGGACGGGGGGCCGGCAGGCAGCCCGCCGGCGAGAGGGCCAAGAGCGCCGCGAGCGCGCGCGCCCGGGTCACGATCCGGTCACTTCAACGTGATCGTGGTCTTGGCGTAAACCTTTTCCTTACCGCCGATCACCCGAGTGGCCCGGACCTCGTACTTGTGCCCCTTGACGAACCCCATGTCCGACGAGATCGCCTGCCCGTTGAGCTGCACGATCTTCTGGTCGGGCTTGACGCCCACCTCGGTGAAGTTGACCTGATCGGGCGGGTGCTTGGAGACGTCGTAATAGACGATGTTGATCTTGTTCCCGCCGCTGCCGCCGCCCAGGAAGATCATCATGTTCAGCTGCCAGGCGCCGTCGCCCTTGAAGGTGGTCTTCCCCTGCTTCTTGAGCGCCGCGGCCAGCTCTTTCTCGGAGCCGTAGGAGCCAAACTCGGCGTCGCTGACCACGATGCGCCCGCCCGCGGCCGCGCTCCGGGGGTGGAGCGCCAGCGCCCCGAACACCGTCGTCGCCAAGAATCCCACCAGCAAGAATTGACGCACACGCTGCATTGCCCGTCCTCCCGCGGCCATCAATATCACGAGAACCTCGGCGGTCGCACCGTCAACGAATCGGCCAGCGACCCCGCGCCGCGCACAGTCCTTAACCAGCCTCCCCGGGCCTCCCCGCGGGCCGGGCGGCCGTCCCGGGGGCACACCGCTTGCAACCCCTACCAGTCACTTTGCGCGTGCTGGAGGCGCGGTTTCATCCCCGACAGAAGAGTGGTGGCGACTTCATCGTCGTCGGACACGTCGTCTGGGAGGGGGAGAAGGACGTACACCCGGTCGTCCAGCCGTCGACCACGCTCCTGACGCGGAGCGAGCCGGCCACGCTTCTCTCCAAGCTGCAGTACCTGGTCTCGATCAACGGGCGCGAGTCGTTCGAGCGCCTGCAGGTGCTGCGCAGCCAGTTCTGGTCGTTCGTCGAGGTTCCTTTGGTCTCACCTTCGGGAGGTTCAGCATGAGCTCGGCAGGATCCATCGTCCGTTCGTTGGTGTTGGCGTTCGGTCTCTGGGGCCTGGGCGCCACCGGTTGCTCGCACGAGCAGAAGGCGCCCCCGGCTCGCCCGTCAGCGCCCGTCGCCGCGCGCGTCGAGCCCCGGCAGCCTCCGCCCGATCCGCCGGCCGAGGCCCCCCCGGCCCCCACCGCCGACAACGAGCCGGCCATCTACTTCGACTTCGACTCGTCGACGCTGCGGTCGGACGCGCACTCGGTGCTGCAGAAGCTCGCCGACCAGGTGAAGGGGAAGCGGAACGCGGCCCTGGAGATCGACGGCAACTGCGACGAGCTCGGCACGACCGAGTACAACATGGCGCTCGGCGAGGAGCGCGCCCGCGCCGCCAAGAGCTACCTCATCCACCTGGGCGTGCCGAACGGCAAGGTCAGGACGGTCAGCTACGGGTCGGAGCGGCCCAAGTACACGGGGCACGACGACGACGCGCACGCCAAGAACCGTCGTGACGATCTGATCGTGCGCTGAGCCCGCGCTGACGTCATACTGGCCGGCGATGCGCAGATCGCGCTCGGCCGCGCTGTCGGCCCGGCTGGCATTGGCCTCGCTGGGGACGGCGCTGGCCGTGGGTGTCGTGTGCGCCGTCGGGCTGTTCTCGCTGGGGAACGCCTCGGCGGTGGCCCGGATCGCGGTCAGCCGGCAGCTCGCGCTCATCGACGATGCCGCGGCGATGAGCGCCTTCCTCTACCAGAAAGGATTCGTGGCCGAGTATCTGCTGACCGGCAACCGCGCCTGGCTGGCCGAGTTGGAGAGCAACCGGCCGGCCTTCGAGTCCTGGCTCAAGCGGATGCACGGCAAGGTGGGCGGGCCCAGCTCCGAGCGGCTGCTCGACCAGATCCAGACCGAGTACGCCGCCTACGATCATGCCCGGCGCGAGGCGGTGGCGCTGTACGACGCCGGCCACCCCGCGGAGGCCAAGGCGGCCCTCCTCCGCAACCACGCCCAGGCACAGCGGCTGCGCGATCTGTTCGCGGAGTTCGGCCGCCTGGCGCGCGCCGACGCCGAGACGACGCTGGCCGGAGCGGAGCAGTCGGTGCGGCGGCTCGCCGACGTGTTGGTGGCGACCAGCGTCGCGGGCGCGGTGGCCAGCCTGCTGGTCGGGTTCTTGTGGGCGCGGCGGATCACCAAGCCGATCACCGAGCTGGAGGTGCAGGTCGAGTCGGCGGCGGAGCGGACGCGCATCCACCTCGTGCCCGGGCGCGCGGGACTGGAGACGCTGGGCGACCAGGTGAGCGCCATCGTCGAGAAGCTGGAAGAGACCGACGCGGCGCTGTTCGAGCACCGCCGCCGTCTGGTGCAGAGCGAGAAGCTGTCGGCCGTCGGCGAGCTGGCCGCCAAGCTGGCCCACGAGGTCTTGAACCCGCTGGCGGGGATGAAGGCGGCGACGCAGCTCCTCGAACGGCAGGGGGCGGCGGCCCCGGGCGGCACCCCGGTCGTCGACACGGCGCGCGCGCTCGATCGAGAGATCACGCGGGTCGAGGGGCTGGTGCGCCGGCTGATGAACTACGCACGGCCGCTGGCGCCGCGGTTCGAGCTCTGCACCGTCGGGAGCCTGGTCGACGCCGCCCTGGAGGCGTCCGCGCCGGCGCTGGCCCGCCACCAGATGCAGATCGCGCGGCGGGAGGAGTCCGATCTGCCGCCGCTGGAGGTCGACCCGCAGCTGGTGACGCAGGCGCTGGTCAACCTGATCGTCAACGCCGCCGAGGCCACACCGCCCGGTGGTGGCGTCGTCGAGGTCGAAGCCGGGCGTGCAACCACGCTCGGTCGCGAGGAGATCGCGGTGCGCGTGCGCGATCGCGGCGCGGGCATCCCCGCCGAGCGCGAGCGCGAGCTGTTCAAGCCGTTCTTCACCACCAAGCCCGAGGGCCACGGCCTGGGGCTGGCGGTCAGCCAGAACATCCTGCTCGAGCACGGAGGCCGCATCGTCGCCGGCAACCGCCCCGATCCCCCCGGCGCCGTCTTCGAGCTCCAGATCCCGGTGGTGCGATGAGCATAGGAATCGATCGCGTGGGGGGAGCGGGACCCTCCCAGGGTCCCGAGGTAGATCGATGAGCGCGTCTGTGTTGATCGCCGACGATGAGGCGCTCATCCGGCAATCGGTGCGCGCGCTCCTCGCTGAAGAAGGGTTCGACGTGAACGCCGCCGCCTCCGGCGCCGAGGCCTGGGCGCGGTTTCAGGAGACCCGGCCCGACGTGGTGCTGCTCGACCTCGTGCTGGGTGACGCGGACGGGCTGGACCTCTTGCGCAAGATGAAGCAGGAGGCGCCGGACACCAAGGTCATCCTCATCTCCGCGCACGGCTCGATCGAGAGCGCCGTCACCGCGATGAAGCTCGGCGGCTACGACTTCATCAAGAAGCCGTTCGAGCTGGAGGAGATCGTCGCCGCGGTCCGCAACGCCGTCCGAACCAGCCGGCTCGAACAGCGGGTCGCCTACCTGGCGGCGCAAGAGCGGCGGCGGAGCGGCGGCGCCGCCTTCGTGCACGCGGCGCCCCGCATGACCAAGCTGCTCGCCGAGGTCGAGGTCATCGCCAAGAGCCCCGTGCCGTTGGTGCTGGTCACCGGCGAGAGCGGCACCGGCAAGCAGGCGATCGCGCGCATGTTGCACGAGGGGTCGCCCCGGGCCGCGGGACCGTTCGTCGAGCTCAACTGCTCGGCCATCCCCGAGAACCTGGTCGAAAGCGAGCTCTTCGGTCACGAGCGCGGCGCCTTCTCCGACGCGCGTGAGCGCAAGCTTGGCCTGGTCGAGATCGCCGACGGCGGGACGCTGTTCCTCGACGAGATCGGCGACCTGGGCGCCGGCGCGCAGGCCAAGCTCCTCACCTTCCTCGAGCAGCGGACCTTCCGGCGCGTGGGGGCCACCGGCGTCCGCCGGGTCGACGCGCGCGTCGTGGCCGCCACCAACCGCGATCTACAGGCGGGCGTCGCCGCTCACAGCTTCCGTGAGGACCTGTTCTATCGAATCAACGCCATCACCGTGCACCTGCCGCCGCTGCGTGAACGCATCGCCGACATCGGCGCCCTGGCCGAGCACTTCCTGGCCGAGTCGGCCCGCGAGTTCGGCCGCCGCTTCCAGGGCATCGCGCCGGAGACCGCCGGGCTGCTCGAGCGCTACCGCTGGCCCGGCAACGTCCGCGAGCTGCGCGCGGTGATCGCTCGCGCCGCGCTCCTGAACGACGAGGGCGAGCTCAAACCGGCGCATCTGCCCGCGGAGCTGCTGGCGGCCGCGCTGGCCGCCCCCGCCGTCACCCCCAACGCCCCCGACGGAGCCGGCGCCGCCATCCCGACCCTCGAAGATGTCGAGCTGGCCCACATCCGGCGCGTGCTCGACATCTGCGGTGGCAACCGAACTCTCGCCGCGCAGCACCTGGGTATCACCCGCCAGACCCTCGCCAAGAAGGTTGGCGAGCGCACCGGCGAGGACTGATCGCGGCGCGCGCTACTGCCTCAGCGTGACGTTCGTCCCGTTGGCCACCACGCTCTGAGCCGGGGCTGCGGCCAACATCCCCCACAGCGAGGCCAGCCGGACGATGTCGGCGCTGGTGTGGACCCGCAGCTTGCCGTTGATGTGGCCGCGGTGGGTCTCGACGGTCTTGATGCTGATGCCGAGGCGTCCGGCGATCTGCTTGTTCGAGCTCCCCCAGACGACCAGGTCGAAGATCTGCCGCTCGCGCTGGGAGAGCCGCTCGATCGCGTGCGTGGTGACCGGCTTGTCGTGGCCGCCCACCGCGCGCGGCGGCGGAGCCGACACGCCCGGCGGCAGCACCAGCTCGCCGACCGCCACGCTGCGGATGGCGGCGACCACCTCGTCGGCGCCCTGCCCCTTGAGCGCGTAGCCGCCGGCGCCGGCGCCTAGGGCCTGGTGAACCAGCGCCTCCGGCCCGTGCGTCGCCAGGATCATCACGCGCGCCGCGGGCACGACGCGCCCGAGCTCGCGGCAGAGCGCGATCCCATTGCGGTCGGTGAGGTGAAGGTCGGAGATGACCAGGTCGGGCGCGAGCGTGGAAGCCAGCGTCACGGCTGTCACCCCGTCGGCGCACTCGCCGATCACCTTCAGGTCGCCCGCCCCCGGCGCCTCGGCCAAGACAGTCCGCAAGCCCATCCGGAAAATCGACGAAGGATCCACCAGCAGCAGCTTCACGTGTCACTCCTTTTCCCGCTTGACGCGAGAGTTGACCCTCGACCTAGCAATGACGGTGCCGCTCCGAACGGCCGAGCGCCACGCGCTTCCCGCCGCAACGCGGGGTAAGAAATCCGGCGATGACTGGTCCCAGTGTTCGTTTGGCTGACGCTGTCCAGTTTC
The DNA here is from genome assembly GCA_036498765.1 of Polyangia bacterium. Lineage (GTDB taxonomy): Bacteria > Myxococcota_A > Polyangia > Fen-1088 > Fen-1088 > JADGRB01. Next base: position 1,403 of record DASYEX010000032.1, on the reverse strand, counting down.
CTGACGCAATGGCAACTGCGCGCGCCACATGGCATTCTGGCCGCGCATGTCGCTCGATCCGGCCGCCACGCCCCTGCCCGCCCCGGACGCCGCCCGTGATCTCGATGCGGTCCGGGAGGTGGCGGCCGCGCGCCGCGCCCTGGTCGCCGAGATCGGCAAGCGGATCGTCGGCCAGGAGCAGGTGATCGAACACTTGCTGGTCGCGCTGTTCGCGCGCGGGCACTGCCTGTTCGTGGGCGTCCCCGGGCTGGCCAAGACGCTGCTCATCCAGACACTGGCCGACGCGCTGGCGCTGTCATTCGGGCGGATTCAGTTCACCCCCGACCTGATGCCGGCCGACATCACCGGCACCGACGTGCTGGAAGAGGACCGCGCCACCGGGCGCCGCGTGTTCCGGTTCGTGCGCGGGCCGATCTTCGCCCACGTCGTGCTGGCGGACGAGGTGAACCGCACGCCGCCCAAGACGCAGGCGGCGCTGCTGCAGTCGATGCAGGAGTACCGCGTCTCGGCGGGCGGCCAGACCTACGCCCTGCCGCTGCCGTTTCTGGTGTTCGCCACCCAGAACCCGATCGAGCAGGAGGGGACCTACCCGCTGCCGGAGGCGCAGCTCGATCGCTTCATGTTCCAGATCGACGTCGGCTACCCGTCGGCGGAAGAAGAGGTCCAGATCGTCAACCAGATGACGACCGCCTACCGGCCGCAGCTGCGCAAGGTGCTGTCGCCCGAGCGGATCCTCGAGCTGCAGGAGGTGGTGCTGCGCGTGCCGGCGGCGCCCCACGTGATCACGCACGCCGTCGCCCTCTGCCGGGCCAGCCGGCCGTCGGAGGCGACCGCCCCCGAGATCATCAAGAAGTACGTCTCCTGGGGCGCCGGCCCGCGCGCCTCGCAGTACCTGGTGCTGGCAGCCAAGGCGCGCGCCATCCTCAACGGCCGCTACGCGGCGTCCATCGAAGACGTCCGCGCGCTGGCCGCGCCGGTCCTGGTCCACCGCGTGCTGCCCAACTTCCACGCCGAGGCCGACGGCCTGACCGCGCACAAGCTCTGCGAGCGGCTGATCGAAGCGGTCACCCCGACCTGAGCGCGATGCCGACGCTGGCGCTCGACCCGCAGGACATCGCGAGGCTCGAATCGATGAGCGTGCGCGCGCGCGTGATCGTCGAAGGGGCGTTCGCCGGCCTGCACCAGAACCCGCACGCCGGCGCCTCGATCGAGTTCTCCGAGCACAAGGAGTACGCGCCCGGCGACGACATCCGACGCATCGACTGGAAGGCCGTCGGACGGATCGACCGCTACTACCTGAAGCGGTTCGAGGACGAGACGGAGATGCGCACCTTCCTGCTGCTCGACGCCTCGGCGTCGATGGGCTACGGGCGCAAGGGGGTGACGAAGCTGACGTATGCGAG
>DASYEX010000031.1:0-9653 GCA_036498765.1 Polyangia bacterium | reverse complement strand
CGTTCGTCCCCGTGGTGGCGTTCTTCTACCGCGAGCCACGTGGCTCGCGACCCGACAGCGCCGTCTGGACCACCGCTCGCCAGCAGCTGAAGGCTGTCCTCGGCTCACGGGCGATGTGGGGTGCGACGCTCCTCCTTTTCTTGGTCTACCTGGCGCCCGGCCTCCAGACGGCGATGCTCTACTACCAGACCGACGTCCTGAAGTTCGATCCGCGGTTCATCGGCCTCCTTCAGACGCTCCAGGGCGCGGCCGGGATCCTCGGCGCCGCGACCTACGCCTATCTCTGCCGCCGTCTCACCCTCAAGGTGTCGCTCGTGGTCGGCATCGTGCTCAACGCGGCGAGCGGGCTGCTTTACCTGCGGTACGACTCGGCGGTCGCCGCGGCGATCATCGACACCACGGCGGCCTACCTCACCGTCCTGGCCACGATGCCGCTCTACGATCTGGCCGCGCGGGCGACGCCGCCCGGGCTCGAGAGCTTCGGCTTTTCGCTGATGATGAGCATCCGCAACGTCGCCATCTTCGCGATCTCCGACTACACCGGCTCGTACCTCTACGACCACTACCACGTCGGCTTCAAGCCACTGGTCTGGATCAACTCCGGCTCGTCGGCGGCGGTCCTGCTCTTCGTCCCCCTCCTCCCGGCGGCGCTGCTGGCCGCGCGCGAGGACGACCGACACGCCGCGACATCGCCGCCGGCCTAAGGAATACTGCCCCGGCCGCCGACACTAGATCTAATGCCTCGAGGTCTAGGCTCGCCACATTTCGCCTCCCTCTCTGCCGGCCTCTGCCTGGTGCTGTCGCTCGCCTGCGCGTCGAGCCCCTGGCCCGACGAGCCGGGCGTTCCCGTCGCGCTCAGCCGGGCCGCCAACGTCGACGCGGGTGATTCGTTCCTCGCGGCGCTGACCACCACCCGGCAGGCGCAGGACCTTCCGGCGCCGATGGTCACGCCGCGCTATCAGTCCGAGATGAGCACCCTCGCGGAAGACTTGCAGTCGGGGAAGACCTCGGTCGCGGGCGCACGTCGCGCGATCGAGGCGTGGGGTGGCGCGACTTACCACCACGCCGTCAAGACCTGGATCGTCGATTGCGGGAAGGGGACGCCGCAAGTCCCGTCGGCGCTCGGCGAGCTCCCCACCGCCGTCGTCTCGTACGCGGCGGCTCACTTCAGGCCGCGTTCGCTGGCCGCAGATCAGTGCGTGGTGCTGGTCGTGGTCCCGACCAGCGCCGGCGAGCCCGTGCGGGCCATCGCCGCCAAGTAGCCGGCGGAGCGAGATCCGGACGCTAGATCCTGACCTGGATCTCGTAGCGGCGGTTCTTGGCCTTCTTGGCGGGCGTGTTGTCCGGCGTGACCAGCGGGCGCTCGGAGCCCATGCCGACCGAGATGATCTCACCCGGCGCGACACCGCGCGCGACCAGCTCTTTGGCGATCACCGCCGCGCGCTTGCCCGACAGCTCTTTGTTGTGTTCGGGCTTGCCCGCCGAGTCGGTGTGGCCGGAGACCTCGAACTTGAACCCGCTCACGCCGCCGGCCTGCAGCTTCTTCTTGGCGTCGATCAGCTGGTCGGCGAGCTTCTTGATCTTCTTGTCGCAGCCGGGCGCCAGCTGATCACTGTCGCTCTTGAAGCTGCACTGGTTCTTGTGCCCCTCGGCGAGCAGCTTGGCGTTGACGTCCTTGACGACCTTGTCTTTTGCGGCGCCGCCGGCCTTGCCGGCCAGCCCCTTGAGATCGAACGCTCGCGCAGGTGCTGCCCCGAGCACCACACCCGCGACGGTGAGCGCCAGCAGCCAATTTTTTCCCAGCCAATTTCGTCCCAGCGATAGTGAACGTTGCATGGGACGATTCTAACGCCAACGCCTAGCGGCGGAGCGTCAGATCGAGAACGGTCAGAAGGCCCGGCGGGGCCGCGATCACGGCCGAGATCGCGTTGAGCACCGTGCCCACGGTGGCGCGATCGCCGTGCGTGCCTCCCTTGATGACGAGATCGAGCGGCGGATCACCGGCGATGACGATGCGATCGTGCGGGTCGGGCGCACCGACCGACATCTCGAGATCGAGGCGGACCAGCTCGCGCCGGCCCGCCACGCCGACGGCCGACTGCCGCAGCCCCGCCACGCGCCCGGCATCGATCCCCGGCCGCGCCTCGGTCACGGGCCCGATGGTCGAACGGATCTCGTCGAAGGTGAAGCCGAGCGCCAGGCCCACCAGCGCGCACGACTCCGGGAGCCCCCGATGGCCGAGCTGCTTGCTCGCCACGCCGGCGTTGAACGCCTCCACGGTCATGCCGGCACCGACCTTCGCGCGCAGCGGCCCGCGCCGCTTCGCCGCGTCGACGATCCGCGTGACCACGACGCGCTCGACGCTCACGCAGGCCACGGCCAGCGTCACCGGCAGGCGGTCCATCACCAGCCCGGGGTTGACCCCCGTTCCGACCACCGTGATGCCGGTGGCGCGCGCGCGCGCGTCGAGCTCCCGGGCCAGCTCGGGCGTCGCGTGGTTTGCGTAGGAGAGATCCTCGCAGGTGGAGACGACGTCGACGCCCGCCGCGCCCGCCGCCTCGACGACGGGCATCATCTCGGCGACGCCCGAGAGGGTCAGCACCAGCGCGACGTCGGCGCCGGCCAGCGCGGCCGACAGGGTCGCCGCCACCTTGACGCCGATCGGGCCGACCTCGGCCACCTCGCCCGCGTCGCGGCCGACGAAGGCGGGATCGTAAGCGCCGGTCAGCTCCAGCGACGGGCGGGCCCGGACGGCCTTGAGCACCTCGCGGCCGATCGCGCCGAGCCCGACGATCGCGACGCGCGCGGCGCCGACGCCCGTGGCCGTCACCCGCCGAGCTCCGCCAGATCCTCGCCGAGCTCTTCGAGAAAACCGGAGATCTCGGACGGCGAGAGCGACTCGAGCCGGCGGCGGATCCCTTCGAGATCGTCGCGCAGGCGCCCGGCCCGCCGGCGGTAGTTGTCCAGGGTATTCTCGAGGCGGGCGGCGTCGGACACCGACGTGGGCGCCGCCACCCGGCCGACCTCGGCGCGCAGGTTCGCCTCGGCGGCCTCCAGATCACGCGCGATCTCGGCGGCGCCCGCCGCGTGACCGTGGCGCGACGAACCGGCCGCCGCGGCGGCCTCGAGCTCGCCGACCCGCACGCGCAGGCGATCGCGCTCGGTCTCGAGGGAGTGCAACCTGTCCCCGTCCCCGGCCACGTGCGCCGCGGCGGACTTTCGCTCGTGCTCGAGCCGCAGGAGCTTCCCTTCGAGCTCGGCCAGCCGCGCGCGGCGGCTGCGATCCGCCTCCTCGAGATCCTTGGCGGTCCTGCGCAACGTGGTCGCCTCTGCCCCCGCGGCGGTGGCGCGCGACTCCGCGGCGGCCAGCGTGTCCTCCAGCTCGGCCACCAGCGCCGATTGCTCGGAGACCGACGCCTTGAGCTCGGTCAGCTCGTCGACGTGCGCGGTGGAGGCGCGGTGGAAGTCCTCCAGCGCCCGCTCGCGCGCCTGGAGGGCGGAGGCGAGCTCCTGGCTGCCAATCGCCGCCGGCGTCGCCAGTCCGGTGTCGGCGCGGCCTGCCCCGGTCTGCACCGCGCGGGCGATCGCCTGGCGCAGCTTGTCCTCGAGCTCCGCCAGGCGCCAGGTCAGATCCTGCTTCTCTCCTTCGAGCCGCAAGATCCGCTCGTCGCGCTGGGCCACCGCGCGCGTCTTCTCCTCGAGCGCGCCCTGATCGGTGGTGGCCGTCCGCGCCTCGGTCCCGAGCCGCGCGATCTCCCGCCGCGCACGCCCGAGCTCGCTTTCGGCCAGCCGCTGCCGCTCGAGCGCGTCCTCGGCCGCCGTCTGCCGCTCGCGCGCCAGCACGCCGGCCTCTTCCAGTCGCTGCTCGGCGGAGGCCGCGCGCGCCTCGGTCTCGGCGAGCTTGACCTTCAGGCGCGCCGACTCCTCGCGTGCCTCGGTGAGCGACGCCTCGGCTGCGCGTGCCTCGGCCTCGGCCGGTGCGCGCAGGCTCGCCGCCAGCCGCTCGGCGACCCCGGCCATCTCCTCGGTCGTTCGCTTGGTCAGCTTCACGACGGCGTCGTTGGCCTCGCCGAGCGCCAGGCGCAGCTTGGCATTCTCGGCGTCCTGCCCCGCGCGATCCTCCACGGTCCGGCGCAACCGCGCCCGCAGCTCGTCGATCTCCTCGGCGGCCACGGGCGACACCCGGGCGGCCGCCGGGCCTGCGGCCCCGGACACAGCCATCGACGGCAGCTGCACGAGCGCGTACCCGAGCCCGGTCACCGGCTCGCTGCCAGCGAGGGCGACGTAGGCGATCGGCGGCTCCTGCTCCTTGATCAGCCGCGCGTCGATCCGCAGCGCGTCGACCGCCCCCTCGAATTCGACCACGCCGATGGCCGCGAACGGCGTCATCCCCAGCATCTGGGTGAGCGGCAAGAGCGGCGCCACCGCGCCATGTAGATCGTAATAGCCGACGCCCCCCATCACGCCGGAACGTTCGCCGTTCAGAGCGGCGACCACCAGACGCCCGCCTGCCGCCACCAGCCGGCGGCAGGCCGCCACGGCCCCCGACCGATGCACCAGCGCCTCGCCTTCCGGCACCACCACCACGTCGAACCGTTCGTTGATCGCCGCCAGATCGCCCTCCGAGACGACCACCCGGGCGGCGCCCAGCGAGCCCAGCAACTCGGCGGTCCCCTCCCCGGGCCCTATCTCGAGCACGCGTTTGCCGTGCCAAAGCGGTTCGAGGTAGGCATAGAGCGAGCGACGGCGGTCGCGGGATTCAGGGCTGAGGGCGTCCGACATTTCGGGCGCACTATATACCCGACTTGCATCCGGGCGCTTCGCCCACTATAAACCCCGGTTCCCGGGACTCACATCATGGCGAAAAAAGGCATTCATCCGGTTTACAAGCCCTCGACCATCACCTGCGCCTGCGGCAACAAGGTCGAGACCTATTCGACCCGCGGCGCGTTCTCGGTCGAGATCTGCTCCAACTGTCACCCGTTTTACACGGGCAAGCAGAAGTTCGTGGACGCGGCCGGCCGCATCGAGCGCTTCCAGAAGAAGTACGGCAAGACCGCGCCTCCGACGGCGACCTAAGCCGGCGGCGACCGGGCTTTGCTCGATCAACTTCTGCTCGACAAGCTCGCCGGGGTCGAGGCGCGCTACCAGGAGCTGGACGGCATGTTGGCCGATCCGGCCGTGCTGGCCAACCGCCAGCAGATGCAGAAGCTCGCCAAGGAGCACTCCGACCTCCGCGAGGTGGTCGAGACGTTTCGCCTTTACCGCGACGTGAGCAGGCGCGCGGTCGAGGCGCGCGAGCTGCAAAAAGATCCCGAGATGCGGGAGCTCGCCCGACAGGAAGAGGTCGAGCTCTCCGACGAGCTCGAGCGGCTGGAGAAGCAGCTCAAGACGCTGCTCATGCCCAAGGACCCGAACGACGAGAAGAACATCCTCCTCGAGATTCGGGCCGGGACGGGCGGTGAGGAGGCGGCGCTGTTCGCGGCGGACCTCTTCCGCATGTACACGCGGTTCGCCGAGCGCCACCGCTGGGCGGTCGAGATCCTCTCGACGTCGAGCGCCTCGGCCGGCGGCATCAAGGAGGTCGTGGCCGGCATCAACGGCCAGGACGCCTACTCGCAGCTCAAGTACGAGTCGGGCGTGCACCGCGTCCAGCGCGTCCCGTCCACCGAGACCCAGGGGCGCATTCACACCTCCACCGCCACCGTCGCCGTCATGCCCGAGGTCGAGGACGTCGAGATCAACATCGACGCCAAGGACCTGAAGATCGAGGTGATGCGCTCGGGCGGTCCCGGCGGGCAGTCGGTCAACACCACCGACTCGGCGGTGCGCATCCACCACCTGCCGAGCGGCCTCATCGTCCACTGCCAGCAGGAGAAGTCGCAGCACAAGAACAAGGCGATGGCGATGAAGCTTTTGCGCGCCAAGCTCTACGACATCGAAGAGGAGAAGCGGGAGACGGCGGAGCGCGAGGCGCGCCGCAGCCAGATCGGCTCGGGCGACCGCTCGGAGAAGATCCGCACCTACAACTTCCCGCAGGACCGGCTGACCGACCACCGCATCGGCCTCACCCGCCACAACCTCCCCGGCATCCTCGACGGCGATCTGGAAGACGTGATCAGCAGCTTGCGCGCTCACTTCCAGGCCGAGGCGCTGAAGTGAGTCGCGTCGGAGGAGCGCGAGCTTTAAACCACCCCACGCGCGCAGACGTGCGCGGGGACCCCGGGCTCGCGCGAATCCATCGCGGGGGGAGCGGGACCCTTTGAGGGTCCCGAACTAAAAGTGAGCCTGGCGGCTCCTCGCATCGTCATCCTCGACAGCTTCGCCATCGACCAAGGAGAGCCGGACGACTTCTGGGGCGAGCTCTCCGCCCTGGGGGCGCTCGCCGTCCACGAGCAGTCGGATGGCGCCGCGATCGTCGGCCGGGCGCGCGACGCGCTCGCCCTGCTGACCAACAAGGTGCCGCTCGGCGCCGCCGAATTCGCGGCGCTGCCCGCGCTGCGCTACGTGGGCGTGACGGCGACGGGGACCAACATCATCGACCTTTCGGCGGCGCGGGCGGCGGGGATCGCCGTGACCAACGTGCCCGGCTACGCCACCGAGGCGGTCGCGGAGCTGGTGTTCGCGCTCCTCCTGCACTTTTCGCACGACGTCGCGGGGCACAACGCCGCGGTGAAGGCCGGCGTCTGGGCCGCCGCGTCCGACTTCTGCTTCTTCCGCCAGCCGCTCGTCGAGCTCTTCGGCAAGACGCTGGTGGTGGTCGGCGCGGGCGGCATCGGCGGCGCCGTCGCCCGCATCGGCGAAGGGTTCGGGATGACCGTGGTCCGCGCCGCCGTCCCCGGCGCGCCGCCGCGCCCGGGAGAGCCGCGTACGCCGCTCGCCGAGGCGCTTCCGCGCGCGGACTTCGTCTCGCTCCACTGCCCGCTCACCGAAGCGACGCGCGGTCTGTGCGGCGCCGCGTTTCTGCGCGCGCTGCCGCCCGGGGCCATCCTCATCAACACCGGACGCGGCGGGCTGGTCGACGAGGCGGCGCTCGTCGACGCGCTCGGGAGCGGCCACCTCGGCGGCGCCGGGCTGGACGTTCTCTCCGTCGAGCCGCCGCCGCCCAACCATCCGCTCACCGATCCCCGCGCGCCCTGGGCCGGCCGGGTGGTGATGACCCCCCACATCGGCTGGGGGACCGTCGAGGCCCGCCGCCGGCTAGCGACCGAGGTCGCGCGCAACCTGGACGCGTTCCTCAACGGCGAGCCGCGCAACCGGATCGTCTGAAGGTCACTCTCCCTGAAGCGTGACGACCACCGTGCGCGCGCCGCCGCTCTGGCGGTGCTCGCCGAGGTAGATCCCCTGCCAGGTTCCGAGCGCCAGCTGGCCGTCGCGGATCGGGACCGTCAGCCCGGCCCCCAGCAGCGTCGACTTCACGTGCGCCGGCATGTCGTCCGCCCCCTCCGCCGTGTGCTCGAAGTAGGGCGCGTTTTCCGGAACGGCGCGATCGAACCAGCGGGCCAGATCGGCGCGCACGTCCGGGTCGGCGTTCTCGTTCAAACTGAGCGACGCGGAGGTGTGCTGGATGAAGAAGTGCGCGAGGCCTACTTTGAACCGCGCCAGCTCCGGCAGTGCGCCGACGAGCTCGCCGGTGACGAGGTGAAACCCGCGCGGGCGCGGGCGGAGGCGGATCTGAGTCTGGTGCCAAGGCATGAGATCCGTCGTCTAGCATGCTCCGGCGCACGTGACCGCCCGCACCGCATTTCGTCGGAAAAGTTTGTGAAAATTTCTTGCTGAAGGGTTAATGAATGATGAAGGAGAGCCCATGAGCCATCGAAAGAATCTGCCCCTCGGCATCGGGGTCGTGCTGCTCACGGTGCTCGGCTCGGTGTCGATCGCCAACGCGCAGGGCTACCCACCCCCCTACTATCCGCCACCCCCGCCGCCTCCACCTCCGCACGGCGTCTTCCGCGCCGGCATCGTCTGGGGCTTCGCGCTGGGGCTGGGCGACGTCAACTCGGCTCACTGCCCCACCAACGGCTGCGGCGGCGCCTTCGCGCTCGAGGGACACCTCGGGGGCATGATCAGCCCGCGAACCGCGCTCATGTTCGAGGGCTGGGGCGCCGATCACCCCTACTCATTCGGCGGAACCGATCACGAGACGATCAACTCGTTCTGGACCGGCGCGGCGCAGTTCTGGCTCAACGAGATCTTCTGGGTCAAGGGGGGCGCCGGCCTGGCGGTCCTCCGCGAGACGACCGACTGCGGTTACGACTACTACGGCAACCCCGCGGTGTGCGCGGACGAGCACACCGGGTTCGGGATATTTGGCGCCGCGGGCCTGGAGCTCCTGCAGTCCTACAACTTCGCGCTCGACGTCCAGGGGCGCATCGCGAACGGGTTTTACAACGACGGCGGCAGCTTCAGCGTGCAGAACTACGCCCTCATGGTCGGGTTCAACTGGTACTGACCGCCAGGCGCGCGGCCCAGAGTCGCTACAACGCGACGATCTTGTCCGCGTGCTTGTCGCGCACGGCGCGCGTGGCGTTGCGCGTGTCGACGACCAACTGGGCGCGCTCGACGAGCGCTGCGTAGTCGACCGACCGGTGGTCGGTGGTGATGACCACGCAGTCGTAGCGCGCGGCCTCCTCGATCGGCGTCGTGCGCAGCTGGTGCTCGCCGATGCGGATGGTGGGCGCGTGCGGATCGCTGTAGTCGACGTCCGCGCCGCGCCGCTGCAGAAGCTCGATGATGTCCAGCGCGGGTGACTCGCGCACGTCGTCGATGTCCCGCTTGTAGGTGACGCCGGCGATCAGGATGCGCGAGCCACGCACCGCCTTCTTTCGCGCGTTGAGCGCGTCGGCCACCATCACCGCCACGAACTCCGGCATCGCCGAGTTGATCTCGTCGGCCAGCGTGATGAAGCGGGCGTTGTACTTCAGCGTCTTCAGCTTCCACGACAGGTACAGGGGATCGATCGGGATGCAGTGCCCCCCCAGGCCGGGGCCCGGATAGAACGGCATGAACCCGAACGGCTTCGACGCCGCCGCCTGGATCACCTCCCAGGTGTCGAGGCCCAGCCGCGCGCACATGATCGCCACCTCGTTGACCAGGCCGATGTTCACGGCGCGGAAGGTGTTCTCGAGCAGCTTGACCATCTCCGCGCTGTCGGTGGACGAGACCGGGACGATCGTCTCGATGAAGCTCGCGTACATCGCCTGCGCCACCTCCAGGCTCTTCTGCGAGATTCCCCCCAGCACCTTGGGGGTGTTGTGGGTGAAGTACTTGGGGTTGCCCGGGTCGACCCGCTCGGGCGAGAAGGCCAGGTAGAAGTCCTCGTCCGGCTTGCGCCCCGCCTGCACGAACCGCGGCAAGAGCGCCTCGCGCGTGAAGCCCGGGAACGTCGTGCTCTCGAGGACCACCAGCTGAGGCCGCTTCATCCGCGCGGCGATCATCTCCGCGGCGTCCAGGATGAATGAGTTGTCGGGATCCTTCGTCTTGTTGAGGGGCGTCGGAACGCAGATGATGATCACGTCGGCGCTGGAGAGCACCTCGGGATCGGCGGAGGCGTCGAGCTTGCCCGCCGTGACCAGCGGCCCGAGCGCCTCGGAGGGGACGTCCTTGATGTACGAGGTCCCCTGTCCGAGGGCGTGCACCTTGTCCGCCGACTT
>DASYEX010000030.1:0-5312 GCA_036498765.1 Polyangia bacterium | reverse complement strand
GTCATCGCCCGGTCAGGTCCACTCGAGCAACATCATCTCGGTCGAGAGGCCCGGCCCGAACGCCGCCAGGATCCCGTGCGCCCCGGCCGGCGGCCGGCGCTTCTCGAGCCACTCGTTCAAGACGAACAGCACCGAGGCGCTCGACTGGTTTCCGAAGTCACGCAGGATCTCCCAGGACGGCTCGGTGTCGTCGCGCCGCAGTCCCAGCTCCTCTTCGATGAAGGCCAGGATCTTGCGGCCGCCGGGGTGGAGCACGAAGCAGGTGAGCTGCTCGCGCGAGAGCTGACGGCGCGCGGCCAGCGTCCGCGCCAGGCGTCCGATCTCGCTCTTGATGAGCCCCGGCACGTCCTTGGAGAGCACCGAGTGGAAGCCGTCGTCCTGCAGATCGAAGCCGAGCGCGTAGGTGGAGTTCGGGAACAGGTGCGCCAGCGTCTCCAGGACGCGGACGCCGCCGCGGGCGGGGCGGGCCTCGGCGGCCAGGCCGCCCTCCAGCACCGCCGCCGCCGCGCCGTCGCCGAAGATCGCCGTCGAGACCAGCTGCGCCGGCGTGACGTCGGCGCGCTGGATGCTGAGGCTCGGCAGCTCGACGGCCACCACCAGCGCGCGCGCTTCGGGAAAGCCGACCAGAAAATCGTGCGTCCGGGCCAGCGCCGCCGCGCCCCCCGAGCAGCCGAGCGCCGTGATCGGGAGCCGGCGGACGTCAGCGCGGAAGCCGAGGGCGTTCGCCAGGTGGGCGTCGAGCGAGGGGATCATGATCCCCGTGCAGGAGGTGGTCACCACCAGATCGATCTCGCGCGGCTCGACACCGGCGGCGGCCAGCGCCTCGCGCGCCACCTGCGTGCCGAGGACGATGGCGTTTTCGCGATAGAGGCGCTGCACCTCGCCGACCCCGCGCGGGACCCCCAGGGTTGAGAGCGGCTCGACGCTGTACCGGCGCTCGACGGCGGCGTGGTCGAACAGCTCCATCGCCGCCTCCATCTTCCGAGGCGGCAACTGCAGCAGCGCGCGCAGCCGGTCCTTCACCTCGTCCTGGGACGCGGAATGCTCAGGGACGGCGGTGGCCGTCCTGACGATGATCGGCGCCCCTTTCATGGTTGACCCAAACTAAGCGTTGCTGACCATGGCACAAGCACTGATTTTTGACACGCGCGAGCGGAGCTCGGACGGCGGATCGCCCGTCGGTCGGGCGGGTGGTTGCTCGCTTCCCCTTGCTCGCCCGCGCGCCACAGGTAGAGTCTGGCGATGTCGCAGCAAGACGAGCTCGTCGAGCGGGGGCGCCGGCTCCTCCTCAACAACAGCCGGCAGGCGCCGGTGGTCATGGCCCGGGGCGAAGGATGCACGCTCTTCGATGTCGAGGGGCGCCGCTATCTCGACATGACGGCCGGCGTCGCGGTGTCGATGCTGGGCCACGGCCACCCCGGCCTGGCCGACGCGATCGCCGCCCAGGCCCGCCGCCTCATTCACGTCTCCAACCTCTATTACATCGAGGCGCAGCTGGAGTTCGTCGAGGCGCTGTCGCGGCGGGCCTTCCGCGGGCGGGCCTTTTTCTGCAACTCCGGGACGGAGGCCAATGAAGCGGCCCTCAAGCTGGCGCGCCGCTACCAGGTCACGACGCGCAAGCGACCGGAGCGGGTCGAGCTGGTCGCCTTCGAGCAGAGCTTCCACGGGCGCACCTTCGGCTCGCTCAGCGTGACGGGGCAGGCCAAGTACCGCGACGGGTTCGGTCCGCTGGTCGGCCCGGTGCGGTTCCTGCCGTTCGGCGACGTGGCCGCCGCGCGCGCCGGCATCACCGACCAGACCTGCGCGGTGATCGTGGAACCTATCCAGGCGGAGGGCGGGATCAACCTTCCGCCGCCCGGCTATCTCCAGGAGCTGCGGAAGATCTGCAGCGAGACGGGCACGGTGCTCATCTTCGACGAGATCCAGACCGGCAGCGGGCGCACGGGGACGTTCTACGCGTTCGAAGGGGAGGGGGTCATCCCCGATGTCGTGACGCTGGCCAAGGGACTGGCCGGCGGCATCCCCATCGGCGCCATGCTGGCCAACGAAGAAGTGGGACGTGGCTTCGAGCCCGGGACGCATGCCTCGACGTTCGGCGGCAACCCGTTCGCCACCGCCGCCGCGCTCTACGTGCAAAAGGCGATCGACGAGCTGGGCCTCCTCGCTCATTGCCGCGAGGTGGGCGCCCATCTGGGATCCTCGCTGCTGCGGCTCGCCGAGCGGCGACGCCCCAAGACCCGCGGCGCGCGCGGCCGGGGGCTCCTGCAGGGCCTGCTCATCGACGGCGACCCGGGCGACATCGTGGTGCGCGCGCGGGCGCACGGTCTCTTGCTGTCGGTGGCCGGCGGGAACGTCGTGCGCCTCGTGCCGCCGCTCATCGTCAGCAAGGCGGAGATCGACGAGGCGATCGAGATCCTCGACGCAGTCCTCGAGGAATCGCGATGAGCGGTACGACCGATCGGCCGAAACGCTTCCTGGCGTTCGAAGACCTCTCGCCGGGCGGGATCGAGGCGCTCATCAAGCGCGCCGAGGAGCTGCGCGTCCTGCGGCAGAGCCGCACGCCGCACGCCACGCGGCCGGGCCGCGTCCTGGGCATGGTGTTCGAGAAGGCCTCGACGCGCACGCGCGCCAGCTTCGAGATCGCCATGTACGACCTCGGGGGGCACGCGCTGTATCTGAGCATGCAGGGCTCGCAGCTCGAACGCGGCGAACCGCTCAAGGACACGGCGCGCGTCCTCTCCGGCTACTGCCACGGCATCATGGTCCGGACCTTCGGCCACGACCGCGCCGAGGAGATGTCCCGCTTCGCGACCATCCCCGTCATCAACGGCCTCACCGATCTGATGCACCCCTGCCAGGTGCTGGCTGATTTGCAGACGGTGGTCCAGCGGTTCTCAACTCTGGGCGCCAGCGATCCGGGTCGCACGCTGCGCTCGGTCAGCTACGCCTGGATCGGCGACGGCAACAACATGGCCAACTCCTGGATCGAGGCGGCGGGGATCCTGGGGCTCGACCTGGCGCTGGCTTGCCCAGCCGGGCACGACCCCGATCCGGCCGTCCTGGCCAAGGCGCGGGCCGACAAGCGCGGGCGCATCACCGTGGTGCGCGATCCGGCCGAGGCCGCCGCCGGCCGGCAGGTCGTCTCCACCGACGTCTTCGCCTCGATGGGCCAGGAGGCCGAGGCGGAGGCGCGCCGGAGAGAATTCGCCGGCTACGCCATCGACGCCGCGCTGATGCGCAACGCCCACCCCGACGCCATCGTCCTGCACTGCCTCCCCGCTCACCGCGGCGAGGAGATCACCGACGAGGTGATCGAAGGGCCGGCCAGCGCCGTCTGGCAGCAGGCCGAGAACCGCCTGCACGCCCAGAAGGCGCTGATCGAGCTCCTCATCCCGTAGCTACTGCTTGCCGTAGCTACTGCTTGCCGTAGCTACGGCTTGGCTCGTCGCGCTACTGTTTGATGAAGACGGTGTCGTCGTCGATGGTCGCCTGGCCGTTGGGGCCGAGGTTCGTCGTGGTATCGACGTCGATCAGGTGCAGCGACGTCCCCTGGACGCAGTAGGGCCCGCTGGTCTGGGAGCCGAGCGTGTTCGTCAGCGTCAGCGTCGTTCCCGAGGTGCTGAAGGTCCCCGACTCGTTCATGACGTTCTGGGCCGTGAAATCGCACGCACAGGTCGTCGTTCCGACGCAGGTGGCGCTGGTCGCGCCGCCCTGCTGCGCGAGCGACGTGCCGTACTGGGCGCAGGTCTGTCCGTTGATGCAGGTCATCGGAATGGTGAACTGGATGTTCACGGTCTCCGTGACGTCCGAGCTGTAGGTCAACGTCGCCTGCGAGAAACTGAGCGAGCCGACCGCGCTGTCGCTCGAGCTGCTCACGGCCACCAGCCCGCACCCGGCAGGCAACCCCTTGGTGACCTCGAGCATGAAGGCCGCGTTGTTCAGGCAGCCGCTCGACGCGTTCCAGACGCCGTCGACCGGGCCGCCGCACGGCTCGACTTGGCCACAGGCGCCGCTGGCGGTGCTTCCCCCCGTGCCGCTCTGGCCGGCGACGCTGCTGCCTCCCGCAGCGCTGGCGCCGCCGCTCCCGGTGCCGACGCTGCCCCCTGCGCCGCGGCTCCCCGCGGCGCCGCTCAAGCCGTCTATGCTGCCGCCACCGCACGCGGCCGGCACCGCCGCCACCATGAGACCAACCAACATCGACCGATAGATTAAGCGAAACGTATTTTTCATCTCACCATGGTCGTCCTGGCGCGGCGTTGTTGCAAGTGACGAGTCGCAAACGGCACCGCGTTTGCGTGCGCCCGCGCCTCAAGGGCACCGGCCGGGCTGCCGAAAAACGGAGGGAATGAAACCGCGCGACGGATCTGCCCCCGATCTGCCCCGGGCGACGCCGGACGCTCGCCGGCCGGCGCGCCCGCGCACCGAAGAGCTCTCGCCGGACGACGTTCGGGAGCGCGCCCGGGCCGCCGATCTCGACGCCTTCGACAATGAAGATACGGACGGCAAGCCGCGGGCCATCGGCGGGGCCCTGGACACCGCCCAGGTCGATCTGTCGCGTGATCGCCGGGTTACCCTCACCTCGCCGATCCCCGCGCAGATCGCCGAGGAGATGCTCTCGGGGGAAACCGAGGCCGATCGGCCCACCATTCCGGGGACTATCCCCGCCACGATGTCGGCCGCGGTGCGGGCGGCGCGCGATCCCGCCGCCCCCCAGCAGCGCCCGCAGGACCAGCACACCCGGCGTCTGGGCGAAGATGACGACGAGCACCATACCCGGCGGGTCGGCGACTCGGATCGGCAGCGGCTCGGGTCGGGGTCGGGGAGGGTGATGCCGTCCGAGGCGGGTATCGCCGCCTCGCGGCAGCGGGCCTCGGCGCTCATCGACGAAGCCCGCGCTGCGCTCGATGACGGAGATCTGACGGCGGCGGTCACGGCAGCGGAGGGGGCGCTGCGCGAGGCGGACGTGGCGCCGCCCCCGGGTATCGTCGAGGTGATCGAGCCGGCGCGGCCACTCCTGGCGCGCGTCTTCGCCGCGTACGTCGGCCCGCTCGGCGGCGTGCCGGTGCTGGCGCCGCGCGCCGCGGAGATCGCCCGAACCCGGCTGGCCGAGCCGGAGCGCGCGCTCATCACCCGCATCGACGGCCTGCGCACGCTCGAGGAGTTGTTCGACGGCTCGGGCGTCGGCTCGACCGACGCCCTCCGCATCGCCGCCCGGCTGATCCGCTCGGGCGCCGTGCGCATCATCTAGCCGCGTCCGCCCCGGTTGGCCGCGTACGCCCGGTCGCGTGCGCCGGTCTCCGATTTTCGTCGCG
>DASYEX010000029.1:0-11905 GCA_036498765.1 Polyangia bacterium | reverse complement strand
GGCCCTTGATGAGCTGGCCAAGCCCAGGGATGAAAAATGACAGCAGGGCTGGGATGCCATGCTTTTCGTTCGTGCGCACGACCGCAACCTGCTGTACTTGCAGACCCTGACCATGGCCACAGCGATTGCAAAAGTTGCCACTGGTCTCGGTGCCGCAGTTGCTGCAGAAAGCCAAAGGGACTCCTCGGGTTCGGGTCATCTCGTGATCGCCACCGCGAGGCCGACCACCAGAATCTGACGCAGCACAGGGTCATCCGCCGGGCCGATTCTGTCAACCCGAGTCCCGGACCCGAGCAGCGGACTCTCGGGGCACCAGCCCCAAGTGGAAACGTCGACCGTTCGTTGGCCGACCGTCGGATGTGCCAAACGCGCTTTTATCAACCCCGGTCCAGACAGACCCCCGTCGCTGGCGCGCCGGCTCCCAAACGCTGAAAAGCGCGTTTGGGGATGGACATCATACCCTCGGCGCCCAAGAGGGCGCCGAGGGCATTTGTACCCGACGGTGGCGTAGCCACTCGCGGGGTGCGGAGCCGGACCCGTGTTCTACGTAAAGGTCGCGACGCGGGGCACCGCCACGGCCAAGAAAGGGAGCCCGCGACAGGCGCTCGACTACATCACCGACGGCCACGACACCCGCCGCGACCCCGGATACTCGGACGGCGAGCTCGCCTACATCGCGCGGATGGGCGAGGAATGGAAGACCGCGCGGCTGGTGGAACTAGAACAGCGCCTCGCCGCCGTCGATCAGCGGGTTGCCAACCTCGCCGATGGCGTCGCCCGCGCCGGCTTCTCGGCGGCGCTCGCGTCGCGCCTCCAGGCTGAGGAGGCGGCAGCCGTGCAGCTGCGCGCCTACGTCGAAGAGCAGCGCCGGCAGCACCGCCCGAAGGTGCTGCCGCACCCGAAGGTGATCGAGGGCGTGCTGGGGGACCTGTCCAAGCTGCTGGAGAGTGATCCCGAGCGGTCGCGCGCCGTCCTCAAACGCTTCATGCCGCCGGTCGTGCTGGCGCCGGACGGCGACGGTTGGAGCTCTCAGGCGGGCTCGACCTGGAGGCCGCCTTCGACGAAAGTGGTGCGCAACAAGAGTAGGCGGGACAGGGATTGAACCTGCGACCCGGGCCGTGTAAAGACCCCGCTCTACCACTGAGCTACCCGCCTGGGCGGGCGCGAGCATAACCGAAAACAGAAACCGAGCTCGAGACCGGCGGCGCCGTCACACCCAGGGCGCGGGCGGTGTGAGAAGCCGGCCCCCCCGACCTCTCACACCACCGCAGCCCATCCCGCCCAGCCCCGTCGAACAGAGATAGAGTAGCCGAACAATGTTTCGTTCTTCTTTCTTCGACGAAAATCTTTTGTAAATTCCCCCCGACGATGGCGAACAGCGCGCTTGCGATTGGGAAGCCGCCCTACCGAGTTGGGCGAGGGCGACTGCCGAACGGGCTCAGGCTCGTCGCGGTCGAGACGCCGCACCTCCACAGCGCCACTCTTTGTCTCTACGTGCGAGCTGGCTCACGTTACGAACGGGCGGAGACCAACGGGCTTTCGCATTTTCTGGAGCACATGCTGTTCCGCGGCTCCTCGCGCTACCCGTCGTCGTTCGCGCTGAACCTGGCGATCGAGGAGCTGGGAGGGACGCTTTACGCCGAGACAGGACGCGACTACTCGCTCTACCAGATCGCGCTCAACCCGCGGCACCTGCAGCGGGGGATGGAGATCCTGGGGGATCTCTTCTCGGCGCCGGAGTTCCGCGACATCGATCTCGAGCGCCAGATCATCGTCGAGGAGATCCTCGAGGATCTCGACGATCGCGGGCGGAACGTCAACCTCGACGATCAGTCGCGCAAGCAGGTTTGGGGCGAGCACCCGCTGGGGTTTCCGATCACCGGGCCCCTGCGCAACGTCCGCCGGTTCACGACCCGCGACGTGCGCGCGCACTTCAAGCGGTTCTACGGGGCGGCCAACATGGTGCTGGCCGTCGCCGGGCCGATCCGGATGCGCACCATCGAGCGGCAGAGCCGCGCCGCCTTCGCGGCCGTCCCGCGCGGCGCCCGCCGCGCGCCGCGCCCGCCGCGTCCGGCCGGGCCGGGGCCGCTCTACCGCGCCGTGCACAACGAGTCGGCGCAGACGCAGGTTCACATCCTGTTCCACGCGCTGCCCGAGACGGATCCCGACTACGCGGCGCTGCGCGCGCTGGTGCGGGTGCTCGACGACGGGATGTCGACGCGCCTGCACTACCAGATCTGCGACCAGAAGGGGCTGGCCTACTCGATCGCTGGGTCGCTGCACTCGTACCACGACGCCGCGCTGCTGGAGATCGACGCCGCCTGCGCGCACGCCAAGCTGCCGGCGCTGATCGCCGAGTCGCTCGGCATGCTGGGCCGCTTCCGGGACGAGCTCGTCGGTGAGGACGAGCTCGACAAAGCCAAGCGGCGGTTCGTCGGTGACATCGAGTCTTGCTACGATGACCTCGACGGCCTGTGCGGCTGGTTCGGGGGCACCGAGCTCTACACCCGCGCCGATCCGCAGGAGAAGCGGGCGCGCGCGCTCGCCCGCGTGCGCCCCGAGCACATTCGCGCGGTGGCGCGCCGGGTGATCCGACCCGAGCGCCTCTCGGTCACTTCGGTCGGCGCGCTCAGCCCGAAGCTGGCCCGGCGGGTGGAGAAGATCGTCCGCGAGTTTCGCTAGATCGTCAGTTCTTCCTGGTCTTCGCCTTCGTCTTCTTGGCCGCGTCGGGCGGCGTGACCTCGATGGCCAGGGTGACCATCTCCTTGACCGGCTTGCAGGCCTGCTCCTGACAGAGGACGAAGTGCGCCTCGGCGCCGATCGTCTGCTTGCCCGCCTCAGTGGCCGTGACGGGGATGTCGAACCGCGCGCTCTGCTTGCTGCTGGCGGCCAGATCGGCGCGCGTCAGCTTCTGCTTTTTGACCGTCACTCCGGCCGGCGGCGTGAGGGCGACGCTGATCGGCGCCTCGTCGTTGACGTGCCAGCCTCCTTTAACCTCGATCGTCAGGCTGGCCGTGCCTGTGCCGCCGACGGCGACCTTCGGTTCGACCTTGGTGATCTCGTACAGCGAATCGGCGGCGCGCGCGGCGCCGGCGGTGGACGTCATGAGGGCAAAAGCCAGCAGCAATCGGTTCATCGGGCGAGGCCTCCGCGCCTGAGCGTAGCATGTGAAACGGCGCAGCATTTTAGGGCCAGGGCTTAACTTGACGGTCCGAGTACTGAGATGTAGGTTGAGGTGGGTAACACGATGGTAACCAAGCGAACCTGGCGGCCGGTTGTTGGGGAGAAGCGAGAAAAGGCGCGTATTTCCGCAGATTTCTATGCGGTCGAAGTATCGGACGGCGCGCGCTACCTGCGCAAGGTCAGCAACGTCTCCGGCGACGGCCTTCTTCTAGAGAGCCCGCTCGCGGACGAGCAGCCGGGGCAGCGGGTCGATCTGGAGCTGCCGCGCCTGGAAGGCGAGCCGCCCCTGCGGGTCGAGGGCGAGATCGTCTACGTCAAGGAAGATGGACGGGTCGGCGTGCACGTCCTGAGCGCGCCGCTGCCGGTCGCTGCGCTGGGCGGGCGCGAGGTACTTTAGCGGCGCGCGCGCAGCGGGTACACTCGACGCATGGCGCTCATTGACAAGCCCGATCGCGCGCGCCAGCTGGCCCGCGCGATCGCCTCCGACCTCTCGATGTATCACGAGAAGAAGATCGTCGAGGGGGTCGAGCGGGACACCCTGTTCGACAGCATGCGCGACGAGATCGAGGAGGGGCGGGCGCTCTACAAGAGCCGCGTGACGCCGGAGATCTTCGGCCTCGGCCTCTACGATCGGGCGCTGGTCGACATGCTGCTCAAGTCGCGCGGCGGCGTTCGCTCCAAGATTTGGTGACCCCCTCGCGCCGGTTCGTCGTCGCGCCGGCGGCGGCGGGGCAGCGGCTGGACGCGTTTCTCGCCCAGCAGATCGCCGACGTCTCGCGCTCGCAGCTGGCGCGGCAGATCGGGCAGGCGGCGGTGACCGTCAACGGCACCGTCGGCACGCCCTCGCGCAAGCTGCGCGCAGGCGACGAGATCATCTGGTCACCACCGCCGGTGGTGGCGACCGAGATCGTAGCCGAAGCCATCGCCTTGACGGTCGTGCACGAGGATCGCTGGCTGCTGGTGATCGACAAGCCGCCCGGGCTGGTGGTGCATCCGGCGCCCGGGCACGAGGCGGGGACGCTGGTGAACGCGCTGCTCGCCCACGTGAAGGACCTGCGTGGGATCGGCGGCGAGCTGCGCCCGGGGATCGTCCACCGGATCGACAAGGACACCTCGGGCCTGCTGGTCGTGGCCAAGGACGACGTCACGATGAATGCGCTGGCAGCCGAGTTCAAGGCGCACACCATCGAACGGGTCTACGAGGCGCTGGCGGCCGGGACGCCGCCGGGGCCGAGCGGCCGGATCGACACGTTCTACGGGCGCGATCCGCGCGACCGGAAGAAGTTCTCGAGCCGCGTCCGCACGGGCAAGCGCGCCGTCACGAACTGGCGCGTGCTGGCCCGGTACCCAGGGGCGGCGCGGCTGGAGGCGCGCCTCGAGACCGGACGGACGCACCAGGTGCGCGTGCATCTGGCCGCGCTCGGCTGTCCTTTGCTGGGCGACCAGGTCTACGGGCGGACGCCGCGTGAGCCGAAGCTGCGCGGCATCGCCGAAGCGCTCGGACGGCAGGCGCTGCACGCGCGCGCGCTGGGGTTCGTCCACCCGGGGACGGGGAAGAAGCTGTCTTTCGTGTCGCCGCTGCCGCCCGACATGCGCGCCGCGCTGACGGCACTGGAGGCGCTATAAGGACGACATGCGCACCGACCTGGTTCGCGATCCGGAGGAGTCTCGCGAGCTACCGTTGCTCCGCTCGGCGCTCATCGGGGCGCCGTTCGTCCACGGGTTCAGCACCCGCGCCGGCGGCGTCAGCGCGCCGCCGTTCGACACGCTGAACCTGGGTGGGAAGTGGGGCGACGATCCGGCGGCCGTCTCCGAAAATCGGAGACGCCTCGAGCGCGCGGCGGGCGGTCCCGTCGTCAGCCCGCGCCAGGTGCACGGGGTGAACGTGGTGCGCGTGCGCGCGGCCGACGACCGGGCGGCGCTGGCGCGCACCGATGCCGACGGGCTCTGCACCGACGCGCCGGGCGTCGTGCTGGGGGTGTTCGTCGCGGACTGTATCCCCGCGCTGCTGGTCGATCCGCGCAGCGGGGCGGTGGCGGCCGTTCATGCCGGCTGGCGGGGGACGGTGGCCGGCGTGCTTCCCGGGGCGGTCCGTGTGCTGGGCGGTGAATTCGGCGCGCGGCCGGGCGATCTGCGCGTCGCGCTCGGGCCGGCGATCGGCCCCTGTTGCTTCGAGGTCGGGCCCGAGGTCGTCGCGGCGTTCGAGGCGCTCTGCCCCGACGCCCGCGCGCGGGGGATCGTCCTGCCGTCACCGCGGGGCGCGCCGGGCAAGGCCAACGTCGATCTCAAGGCGGCCAATCGCCTGCTGCTCGAGCGCGCCGGGGTCAGCCCCGAGGCCATCGACGCCGGACCGGAGTGTACGCACTGCGATCGCGCGCGTTTCTACTCCTTCCGGCGTGACGGGAACGCCACCGGGCAGCTGATGGGTTTCGTCGGGCCTTGAAGGTGTGACACCGAGACGGTAACGTCGGCGCGTGGCTGGGACGACCCTCCGCTGTTACACCTTCCTGGATGCTCTCCAGCCGCAGCTGGCGAGCTTCATGGGGAAGACCGCGCGCGGGTTTCTCCCCGTGCCTGGGCAGGCCTCGCTGTTCGTGGAGATCGCGCCCGGCATCGCCATCAACCGGGTGACCGACGTGGCGCTCAAGGCGACGCGCGTGGTGCCGGCGCTGCAGATCGTCGAGCGCGCCTACGGCCTCTTGGAGGTCCACGCCGACGATCAGGGGGACGTGCGCGACGCGGGCGCGGCGATCCTGCGCCACCTCGAGGTGCAGGAGCAGGACCGCATCAAGCCGGCGGTCATGACCAACCAGATCATCCGCGCCGTCGAGCCGTATCAGGCGCAGCTCATCAACCGCAGCTCGCAGGGGATGATGATCCTGCCGGGACAGTCGCTCTTCATCCTGGAGACCGAGCCGGCCGGGTATGTCGCGTTTGCCGCCAACGAGGCCGAGAAGACGGCGCACGTCTCGCTGGTGCAGGTCCAGCCCTACGGCGCGTTCGGTCGGCTCTGGCTGTCGGGGCCGGAGGCGGAGATCGACGCCGCGGCCGGCGCGGCCATCGCGGCCATCGAGGGTCTCTCGGGCCGCACGGGCGAAAAGTTCGTCGACAAGTAACCCAAACACCAACGTGACAACGTGAATCGAAAGGCCGGTCATGGCAGACGCGCTCGGAATGATTGAAACCAAGGGATTCGTGGCGATGGTCGAGGCGGCCGACGCCATGGTCAAGGCGGCGAAGGTCGAGCTGGTCGGCTACGAGAAGATCGGCGGCGGCTTCGTGACTGCCATCGTGCGCGGCGACGTCGCGGCGGTGAAGGCGGCCACCGAGGCCGGCCAGCGCGCTGCCGAGCGCATCGGCGAGATGGTCGCCGTCCACATCATTCCGCGCCCGCACGTCAACGTCGATCAGGTGCTGCCGCTCGGCCGGGCCGACAGCACGCAAGGGTGAGCGGAGGGCCCCCGCGCGCGCTGCGTGGCTGGCGGCGCGCGCTGGTCCTGGTCGGCATCATCGCCGCCGCCTACGGGCTGGCGGTCCTGGTGGCGCGCCCGCATGTCCCCGATCCGGCCACCAACCCCTACCTGGGGAAGCGGGGCGGATCATTGTCGAAGTCGGCGGGCCTCGAGATCCGGTTCCGTCGCGGCGACGAGCTCCGCGCCGTCGATCCGCAGACCGCCTTGCACGTCGGCGACGAGCTCGTCTTCCGGGTGCGGAGCGACGGGCCGGTCTACCTGGAGGTTCGCTGGCGCGACGGCGCGGGGCCGGTGCAGACGGTCTTCCCGAACGACGGCGCGGCGACGACGCCGGAGGTGAAGCCGATGCAGGAGCTCCCGCGCGTGCGGGTGACCCAGCCGGGCGCCGGTAAGGTGGTGGTGACGGCGCTCTTCTCCGACCGCCCGCGCCCGGTCGGGACGCCCGCCGATCGCGTCACCCGCGCCATCACGGCGGTCGTCGCCAAGGAGTGAGGCCTCGCAGGCCTAGTCACACGAGCCGGAGCAGGGGACGAACGCGCCGTCGGTCGCCTGGATGGTCGCGCTGCCGCTGGTGAGGCCCGACGCCGAGGCGGTCACGGTGATGGTGCCGGTCCCGGTGGCCTGGACGATCGCGAAGGCCAACCCCTGGTAGGCGTTGCGGACGTTTCCGCGAAACGTCTCCTCGGTCATGCTGGCGCTGTCGACGGCGATGATGCTGCCGGGGCCGGTGAGGGCGAACGTCACCGGCGTGGTGCTGCTGACGACCGCGCCCGAGGCGTTGGCGATCGCAGCCTTGACGTAGACGACGTCGTTGAGGTCGGTGAGCAGCGTCGTGTGATCGGCCGTGACGGCGACCTTGGTCGCGCCGGTTCCGGCCGGCGCGGCGCTGGTCTTGGGCGCTCCCCAGGTCGTCTGCCAGGAGTAGCCGAGCGTCTTGGCGGTGCCCATCTCGTCCATGATCCCGGCGGTGGCGCCGACCGTGGGCCAGTCGCCGTCGGCTTCGCCCAGGTAGTCGACGCCCGTCCACATGAACTCGCCGGTGAGCGCCGCGGTGCTCTTGATGGTGTTCCAGGTGCTGGTCTGGGTGCCGATCTCGGTCAGCACCGAGGCCATCGGCGGCGAGGCCTGGGTGGCGCCGACGGCCGAGGCGGTGTCGTAGTTGTTGCCCCACACGTCGACCGGGTAGTTGATCGTCGGCGGGGTGGTGGTGAGATCGATGTCGCCCGCGGTGGCCGGATCGAGCAGGGCCTGGGTGTCCTTGCGGGAAGGGTCGAGCGTGTGGCTGAGCGTGAGCATCTGGTTCACGATCGGCAGCCGCGTCGCGTGCGAATCGTGGATCTCGTTCCCCAGGCTGTAGAGCGCCACGCTGGGGTGGTTGCGGTCGCGCATCATCCAGCCGGTGAAGTCGACCTGCCACCACTTGGCGCCGGTCGCCACCGACGGGACAGCCGGCATGCCGGTGGGGCTGGTGGCGGTCTGATTGAAATAGGCGGCGTAGTCGCCGCTGTCGGTGTACTTGTGCGCGGTCCAGACGTCGGTGAACTCGTCGAGCACCAGGATCCCCATCCGGTCGCAGAGGTCGAGAAAGTCCGGGCTGGGCGGGTTGTGCGCCGTGCGGATGGCGTTCACCCCGAGCAGCTTGAGCTGGGCGAGGCGCCGCTGGACGGCGCGCTGCGGGGCCGCCAGGCCGAGCCCGTGGAAGTCCTGGTGATTGGCGACGCCCTGGAACTTCACGCTCTTGCCGTTGAGGCTCATCCCGGTGGTGCCGTCGAACGTCAGGCTGCGGATCCCGAACGCGGTGACGTCGTCGTCGACGGTGGCCCCGCCCACCTGAACGTTGGTGAGCAGCTGATACATGTTCGGCGACGTCAGGTTCCAGAGCTTGGGATTGGCCACCGAGACGTCGAAGGTGAAGCCGACGGACGCGCCGGCCGCGATCGTCTGGGCTGCCGGCGCGACAGGGGCCAGCGCCGCGCCGCCGGGATCGCTGACGATCCCCTGCACGGTCACGCTCTGGCTGGCGGTGCCCGAATTGACGACGGTGGTGGTCACGTGAACCGTGGCCGAGGCGGTCGTCGGGCTGGGCGTGGTGACGAAGGTGGCCCACTGATCGACGTGCACCGGGTTGGCTGCCACCAGGCGCACGTGACGGTAGAGGCCGGCGCCCGCGTAGTAGCGCTCGGCCGGCTGCGTGGTGGTGTCGGTCTTGACCGCGATGACGTTGTCGCCCGTCCCGAACATGACGCTGGCCGTGACGTCGTAGCGAAAGCTGACCCAGCCGTAGGGGTGGTGTCCGTAGTGCGTGCCGTTGACGTAGATGTCGCTGTTCTCCATCACGCCGTCGAACTCGACGAAGACGCGCCGGCCCGACAGGTTCTGCGGGAGCGTGAAGTGCTTGCGATACCAACCGATCCCCGACGGCACATAGCCGCCCCGGCCGGTGGTGGCCGCGGTTTGCGAGAACGGCCCTTCGATCGCCCAGTCGTGCGGAACGTTCACCGTCCGCCACGACGAATCGGCGAAGCCGGGCTGATCGGCGCCGGTGGCGTTTCCCTGAAAAAACAGCCAGCCCGCGTCGAAGGGAACGATCGATCGCGCGCGGCCGCTGACCATCATCCCGCCCGCGCCTCCGGTGCTGCCGCCCGCTCCGGCGCCGCCGCCCGCTCCGGCGCCGCCGCTGCCGCTGGCCGAATTGCCACCGGCGCCCGTCGTTGCTCCGCCGGCGCCACCGCCCGTCGCCGTCGTTCCACCGCTGCCCCCCCCGGTCGCCGTCGTGCCGCCGGTGGCGGCTGTTGCGCCGCCGCTGCCGACGTTGCCGCTGCCTCCGCTCCCGCCGGAGGTACCTCCGGTCGTCCCCGAGAGGCCGCCGCTTCCGTTGCCGCCCGTCCCAGTCGTTCCCCCGGAGCTCGCGTTGCCATTGCCTCCGGTACCGCTTCCGTTCGCCTTGCTCCCGTTGCATCCGATGGCTGACGCGAGCAGGCAGAGGGCGCAGGCGAGCTGTCGGAGCGGAGGGGCAGCGGTGGCAGGTGCTGGACGGTCGCTCTTCATGGAGAAGTAAGGGCAAGCGCCGGTGCACTTGGTGCAGGGGCGCCTCCCGCGCGCGTCGTCAGCGCGCCGCCCGCAGGATCCGCGCCACGAAGGCCGGGCGCAGGTAGAAGCCCTGCTTGCCGACGCGGGTGGGGCGGCCGGCGGTGTCGTAGCCGTCGCGCAGATCGTCGGCGTCGCGCCCCTTGGGGCGGACTTGGAGGACGCCGCCCAGGTGCCCGGTGATCTCGGCCGCGCGCCCCTGGCGGTAGTAGCCGCGCACGAACAGCTCGAAGTCCTCGCGCAGCGCGCGCGCCTCGTCGGCGTCGGGGCACCAGAGGCGAACGGCGGCCACCCGGCGGTCGCCGACCGAGCGCGCGTCCGGTGGGACGACCAGGGCCACGAACAAGACGCGCGCCAGCTTCTCCCGGACGTAGCTGGTCTCCCAGGACTCGGCGGCGATGGCGACCGGGTCGATCTGGCACACGGCGGTCGACTCCAGCGGCTCCAGGGTTTCGCGCACCGGGACGGTCTTGAGCTCGACGCCCAGCGCGGCGAAGTCGGGCCCGCGCGCGCCGCCGACCACGGCGCCCAGCTCCTGCTCGAGCACCTGGCCCGACCAGCCCTTGGTCCGCAGGTTGCCGATGGGGACGGGGAGCCCCAGCGCGTCGGCCAGGTCGGAGAGCTCGACGCCGACCAGCGCTCGCGCGTGGGCCAGCAGCGCGTCGAGCGTCTGGCCATGTTCGCCCGATTGTTCGGTCACCCCCTGACCGTGATCGAATTTCGGGGTAACGTCCAGCGCGGGATGGACGAAGCGCGCATTCAGGAGATCGTCGACCGCGTGCTGGCGCGCGTGGGCAGCGCCGAGCTGCCCGAGACGCCGCTGGAGGCGGTCAAGGCGCCGCCGCCCGGGTACGTTGCGCCGCCGTCTCCAGCCCCGCGCCGCCGCGACGTCGAGGTGCCGCGCGGGCGCCGCGGCGTCTTCCCGGACGTCGAGAGCGCCGTCAAGGCCGCGCGGCAGGCGCAGGCGCAGAACGAGGCGTCGCCGCTGGAGGCGCGCAAGCGCTGGGTCGAGGCGATGCGGGCCACGGCGCGCGCGCACGTCGACGAGCTCGCCAAGCTGGCGGTGGCCGAGACGGGCTACGGCCGCGTCGAGGACAAGCTGGCGAAGAACCGGCTGGCGATCGAGAAGACGCCCGGGACCGAGGCGCTGGCGCCGATCGCCTTCTCAGGCGACGACGGGCTGACGATCGTCGAGCGGGCCAGCTACGGCGTCATCGGCTCCATCACGCCGACCACCAACCCCACCGAGACCGTCATCAACAATGGCATCGGGATGGTCGCGGGTGGGAACGCGGTGGTGTTCAACGCCCACCCGTACGCGGCCAAGACCTCGGCCTGGCTGGTGCACCTCCTCAATGAGGCGATCGCCGTGGCGGGCGGGCCCGAGACGCTGCTCTGCTGCGTCGAGCGGCCCACGATCGAGAGCGCCGAGCTGCTCATGCGGCACGCGGGCGTGCGCCTGCTGGTGGTCACCGGCGGGCCGGGGGTGGTCAAGGCGGCGATGGGCAGCGGCAAGAAGGTGATCGCCGCGGGGCCCGGCAACCCGCCGGCGGTCGTGGACGAGACGGCCGACCTCGACGTGGCGGCGGCCGGGATCGTCCAGGGGGCGTCGATCGACAACAACATCCTCTGCACGGCGGAGAAAGAGGTCGTGGCCGTCGATTCGATCGCCACGCCGCTCTGCGATCGGCTGGCGCGCGCGGGTGCCCTCGTCTTGAACGACCGGCAGATCAAGGCGCTGGAGAAGGTCGTCCTGCACCAGGGGACGGGCGGCGTCCACCCGAACAAGGACTTCGTCGGCAAGAACGCCGGGCTCATCGCGCGGCAGATCGGCGTCACCGCGGGCGACGAGCTGCGCCTGCTGATCGCCGACGTCGACGAGAAGCACCCCTTCGTACAGCTGGAGATGCTGATGCCGGTGCTGCCGCTCGTCCGCGTGTCCGACGCGGCGGAGGGGATCGCGACGGCCAAGCGGGTCGAGCACGGCTTCTGCCACACGGCGGTGATGTACTCGCGCAACATCGCCCACCTGCACGCCATGGCGCGCATCATCAACACCTCGATCTTCGTGAAGAACGCGCCCAACTTCGCCGGCCTGGGCATGGGTGGCGAGGGGCACACCTCGTTCACCATCGCGTCGCCGACCGGCGAAGGGCTGACCA
>DASYEX010000028.1:0-15891 GCA_036498765.1 Polyangia bacterium | reverse complement strand
ACCGGCCGCTCGGCGCGGCGACCATCCTGCGCCGTTCGCTGCTCGTCTACGGCGTCGGCGGCGTCATCGCCCCGTTCGCCGGCATCAAAGTCATCGACCTTGCCCTCGCGGCGTTCCACCTCTGCTGAGGCACACCATGCGAAGAGAAATCGTCATCGCCCTGCGCGCCACGCTGGTCACGCTCATCCTGACCGGTCTCCTCTACCCGCTCGCCACCACCGGCGCCGCCGAGCTGCTGTTCGGCGAGCGCGCCAACGGCAGCCTGGTCCGCAACGAGAACGGCCAGGTCGTCGGCTCCGAGCTCATCGGCCAGGCCTTCGCCTCGCCGGCGTACGTCCAGGGGCGCCCGTCGGCCGCCGGCAACAACGGCTACGACGCGACCGCCTCGTCAGGGTCGAACTTCGGGACCACCTCGAAGAAGCTGCGCGACCGCGCGACGGTCGACGTGGCGCGCCTCGGCAAGGAGAACCCCCACGCGCCGCTGCCGATCCCCGATGCGCTCGTCACCGCCTCGGCGAGCGGTCTCGATCCCGAGCTGCCGCCTGAGGCGGCGGTGTGGCAGGCGCCCCGCATCGCCCGGACGCGAAACATCACCGAGGACCGCATCCGCGAGGTCATCGACAACCACGTGCAGGGGCGCGATCTGGGTTTCCTCGGCGAGGCGCGGGTCAACGTCCTCGAGCTGAATCTGGCGCTGGACCAGCAGTTCGGGCGCCCCCCCACTCTCCCCGCCTCCGCCACCGTCGCAGGAACGCGGTAGGATGCGCCGGCACGCATGAAGGACGCCCAATCCTCCTCCGCCGCGGGCGGGATGCGCATCCTGATCGTCGACGACGAGAAGAACATCCGCTCCACCCTGGCTCTCTGCCTCGAGGGGCTCGGGGCCGAGGCCCTGGCGGTCGGCACCGGCGAAGCCGCGCTCTCCGCGCTGGGCCGCCAGCCCTACGACCTCGCCTTCGTCGACCTGGCCCTCGGAACCGAGAGCGGCCTCGACCTCCTCCCCAAGCTCCTCGGCGAGGAGGCCAACCTGGGGATCGTCCTCATCACCGCCTACGGGACCATCGAGACGGCCGTCGAGGCGATGCGGCGCGGAGCATGGGACTACCTCCCCAAGCCGTTCACGCCGGCCCAGATCCGCCACCTGGTCGAGAAGTTCAGGACGCAGCGGCACCTGACCGCCAAGGTCGCCGAGCTCGAGCGGCGCCTCGCCGAGGAGGTCCCGGACGTCGAGATCTCGAGCCGCTCGGCCGCCATGCACGCGGTGCTCGACACCGCGGCGCGCGTCGCCGCCACCGACGCGCCGGTGCTCATCACCGGTGAGAACGGGACCGGCAAGAGCATCCTGGCCCGGGCGATCCACCGGCAGAGCCGGCGCGCCGTCAACTCCTTCGTGGTCACCAACTGCCCGACGCTGTCCGAGGAGCTCCTGGCCAGCGAGCTGTTCGGCCACGTCAAGGGGGCCTTCACCGGCGCCATCCGCGATCAGGCCGGCCGCGTCGAGGTGGCCGAGGGGGGGACGCTGTTCCTCGACGAGATCGGCGAGATCCCGCCGGCGCTGCAGAGCAAGCTCCTGCGTTTTTTGCAGGAGAAGGACTTCGAGCGCGTCGGCGAGACCCGCACGCGCCACGGGGACGTCCGCATCATCGCCGCCACCAATCGGAACCTGGAGGCCGACGTCAAGGCCGGACGCTTCCGCGAGGACCTCTACTACCGTCTCAACGTCGTCGAGGTGCGCATGCCTCCCCTGCGCGAGCGGCGCGAGGACATCCTGCCGCTGGCGCGCGCCTTCCTGAGCACGTTCACCCGACACACGCGGCCGGTCCCCCCGGAGATCTCCGCGGCCGCCGCGCTGACGCTCGAACAGCACGACTGGCCTGGAAATGTCCGCGAGCTGCGCAACACGATAGAGCGGATCGCCATCCTCTGGCCGTCGGCGGTCATCGAGCCCGAGGCGCTGCCCACGCGGGTGCCGCGCGCGGCGCAGCGCCGCCCCACCGTGGGCGGCGACTTCACCGTCGACGACGTCGAGCGCGAGCACATCCTGTCGGTGCTCGATCGGGTCCCCAAGGTGGAAGACGCCGCCGCGCTGCTGGGGATCGACGCCTCGACGCTCTGGCGCAAGCGCAAGAAGTACGAAGGGACGTAGCGTCCGTGGGCCGAGCGGGCGAGGCCCGTCCCGAGGACTTCCTCGAGATGCTCCGGCGCGCCAAGCGCGGCCGGCTCAAGCTCTACATCGGGTTCGCGGCCGGTGTGGGTAAGACCTACCGCATGCTCGAGGAGGCGCACGCGCTCGAGCGCCGCAGGGTCGACGTCGTGCTCGGGTACGTCGAGACCCACGGCCGCGTCGAGACCGCGGCGCTCATCGAGGGGCTGCCGGCCATCCCCCGCAAGCAGTTCCAGTACCGGGGCGTCACCATCGAAGAGATGGACCTCGAGGGGATCCTCGAGCGCAAGCCGGAGATCACCGTCGTGGACGAGATCGCCCACACCAACGTCCCCGGCAGCCGCAACCGCCGGCGCTACCAGGACGTGCTGGCGCTGCTGGACGCCGGGATCAACGTGATCGGCGCCTTCAACATCCAGCACCTCGAGAGCCTCAACGACGTCGTCCAGCGGGTGACCGGCGTGGCGATCCGCGAGACGGTGCCCGACAGCTTCTTGAAGCGCGCCGATCAGGTGGTGAACCTCGATCTCGCCGTCGAGGATCTCCTCGAGCGCCTGCAGGCGGGGAAGATCTACGCCGCCGACAAGGTCTCCTGGGCGCTGGAGCACTTCTTCAAGGACCGCCACCTGGCGACGCTCCGGGAGCTCGCCTTGCGCGAGGTGGCCGAGAGCCTCGACCGCGGCGAGCGCCGCCGCCACGAAGGCAAGGCCGCCCGCGAGGGAGAGACGGGCCGCGCCGGGGGCGCCGTCACCGGGCGGGTCATGGTCTGCATGTCCTCGCTCCCCACCCGGGCCAGCGCCCTCCTCCGCCGCGGCTCTCGCTTCGCGGGACGGCTCAACACCGATTGGTTCGTCGTCTACGTCGAGACGCCGCGCGAAGCGCCCCACCTCATCGACGCCGAGGCACAGCGACATCTGCTGGCCAACGCCGAGAGCGCGCGCGAGCTGGGCGCGGAGGTGGTCCACCTCAAGGCCGACGATCCGGTCGCGGCGCTGCTGGACTTCGCCCGTTCGCACGGCGTCGGGCAGATCATCGTGGGCCGCTCGCGGGCCGCCTGGTGGCGGCAGCTCCTCGGGCGCACGGTGGTGCTGCGCCTGGTGCAGGAGGCGGAGGGGTTCGACGTCCTCATCGCCTCCATCGACGAGGAGCACGGCAAGGAGCCGGCGAAGTGACCCTCCGGGCGAAGATCCTCGCGGCGCAGACGCCGCTGGCCGGAGCGCTCATCCTGATCGCGCTCCTCTCGGCGCTCACCAGCGCGGCGCTGGGTCGCAACGTCGCCTCCATCCTGCAGGACAACTACCGCAGCGTGCTGGCGGCCGAGCGGATGAAGGAAGCGCTGGAGCGCATCGACAGCGCCGCCATGTTCATCGTCGCCGGCGAACGCCGGCGCGGCGCCGAGCAGGCGGAGCAGAACTTCATCCGCTTCGAACAGGCGCTGGAGACGCAGCAGAGCAACATCACCGAGCGCGGCGAGCCCGAAGCGACCGGCGTTCTCCGCCGCGACTGGTCCGCCTACCGCGCCGCCTACGCCCGGTTTTCCACGCAGACGGAACACGCGAGCCTCGAGGCCGACTACTTCAAGACCATGAACCCCCTGTTCGTCGCGACCAAGGACGCGGCCGACCGCATCCTCGATCTCAACCAGGACGCCATGGTGCGCAAGCGCGATCAGGCCCGCCGCGCCGCCGAGCGCTCCAATGCGGCGATGATCGCCGCCGCGCTCCTGGCCTCGCTGCTCGGCTTCGGCGCCTCGCTGGTGCTCACCAATCGAATCTTGCGCCCGCTCTCGGTCCTGGGGGCCACCGCCCGCCGCCTGGGCGAGGGAGACATGGAAGTGCGCGCCATGGTGAGCCGCCACGACGAGATCGGCGCGCTGGCGCGCGACTTCAACCTGATGGCCGACCGCCTGGCCCAGTACCGTCACAGCTCGCTGGGCGAGCTCCTGCAGGCGCAACAGCAGGCGCAGGCGGCCATCGACAGCCTCCCCGACCCGGTCCTCATCTTCGATCTCGAGGGGCATCTCCTCTCCGCCAATCGCGCCGCCGAACGGATCCTTCACGTCACCGTCGAGGAAGACACCGGCGAACCGCTGGCGCGCGCCGAGCCCCCGATCCGGGCGGTCGTCGAGCGGGTGCGCGCCAAGGTCCTGACCGACGACGCCGGCTACGTCCCCGCCGGGTTCGACGAGGCGGTGCGCGTCTCGGCCAAGGGAGGTGACGGCAACGATCTCTTCCTCTTGCCGCGCGCTTCCCGCGTCACCACCGAGCAGGGCGGGCTGGTCGGGGTCACCATCATCCTGCAAGACGTGACGCGGGTGCTCCGCTTCGACGAGCTGAAAAACAACCTGGTGGCCACCGTGGCGCACGAGTTCCGCACGCCGCTCACCTCGCTGCGCATGGCGGTGCACCTCTGCGCCGAGGAGAGCGTCGGGCCACTCAACGACAAGCAGCTCGACCTGATGCAGGCGGCGCGGCAAGACACCGAGCGGCTGCAACAGATCGTCGACGATCTGCTCGATCTGTCCCGCATCCAGTCGGGTCGGATGGAGCTGCACCGCCGCCGGGTCAGCGCCGAGTCGCTGCTGCGCGAGGCGGTGCTCCCCTTCACGACCGCCGCGCGCGACAAGAACGTCACGCTCAAGACCGAAATTTTCCCCGGGCTGGGCGAGATCGTCGTCGACACCGAGCGGATGCAGCTGGTCTTCGCCAACCTGATCGGCAACGCCATCCGGTACACGCCGTCCGGCGGAACGATCACCGTGCGCGCGCGCCCCACCGACACGGCGGCCCTGATCGAGGTCCAGGACACCGGCCCCGGGATCCCCAAGCAGTACCAGACCGCCGTGTTCGACAAGTTCTTCCGCCTGCCCGGCAGCGGCTCCGGCGGCGCCGGCCTCGGCCTCTACATCGCCAAGGAGATCACCATGGCCCACGGCGCCCGCCTGGCGCTCGCCAGCGAGGCTGGCCAGGGGAGCCTGTTCTCGATCGAGCTCCCTACCGAACGGGCTGGTTGATCCGGTCTCAGCGCACGGGAGCGGGTGGATCCGCGGAAGGCGAAGGACGTCGACACGGCGGAGAGGCTTCAGCCGGGGAACGAGTCGGACGTGCGCACGACCCGCGCGGGGATGCCAATCACCACCGCGCCGGCGGGCACGTCCGTGACGACCACGGAGTTGGCGCCGATCTGCGCGCCCTGGCCGATCGAGACCGCGCCCAGAATCTTGGCGCCGGCGCCCACGTTGACGTCCGCCCCCAACCGGGGGGCGTCGTACGGGCGTTCGAGCCGGCGATTGCCCAGCGTCACCCCTTGCCGGATCACCGAGCCGTCACCGATGACGGAGTTACCGTGGATGACGATACCGCCCTGATGCTCGATCTGGACGCGCCGTCCGACCTGCGCCGTGTACGGAATCTCGATGCCGTAGAAGTTGCGGACGCTGGCGAACAACGCCTTGTAGAGGGCGCTCAGCGGCATGCGCAGCGGGCGCCGGGCGATGGTCATGCGCCAGACGCCGAACCGGTGGACCAGCAGGGCCTGGAACCCCGGGCGGGTCCAGTCCCGGCCGTGCATTTGCCAGTCTTCGGCGACCTGGGCAAAGAACCCCAGGCGCTCACCCGATTCCGGGGGGGATGCTTCGTTCAAACGTCGAACCCTTTCACGAACGCGCCGTGGCGGACGAGGTCCCGCAGGAGGCGTTCTGCCTCCTGGAGGGGAGGGCCTCTCCTTCCGGCGCCAGCGAGGCAACGGCGTCGATCGTCAGATCCGCGGTCCGGCGATTGACGATGGCGACAAGCAAATTCATACACGCGCACTGCTTGGAAACGCGGCGGGGGGCCGAGGGGATCCTCATCATCCGAGCTGAGCCTGTCAACCCGAATGCGCCGCGCGGCGGGACGCGCGCAAGAAACTGCACGGGGATGGATGGAATGACGTCGACGAGGAACGCGGTAGACTCGGCCGATGCCGACCGACGACGAACGCCCGCTGGTGCGGCCCGACCGCGCGGCGCTCGCCCGCGTGCATGACGCGCGCGAGCGGGCCATCGCCACGCTCTCCGACGCCTTCGCCAACGATGCGCTGGACGTCGACGAGTTCGAGCGGCGCGTGACGCGCGCGCACACCTCGGAGTCGGCGGAGGAGATCGCCGCGCTCACCGGCGATCTGCCGGCCTCGACGGCGGCGCTGGCAACGGCGAAGGCGACGGTGGCGCTGGCGACCGCCGCGCCCGAGAGTGGGACCGCGCCCGAGACTGTGTATGCCATCTTCGGCGGCGTCGACCGCCGGGGCAGTTGGACCGTGCCCCGTCGGTGGCGGGTCGTCGCCACCTTCGGCGGCGCCCAGCTCGATCTCCGAGAGGCCCGCTTCCCGACCGGCGTCATCGATCTGGAGGTCCGGGCGGTGTTCGGCGGCGTGCAGATCATCGTCCCCCCGGGGCTGGCGGTCGAAGTTCAGGGAACCGCGATCATGGGCGGGTTCCAGAACGTCAATCGCGCGCCGGTCCATCCCGATCCGGATGCGCCGCTCCTGCGCATCCGCGGCCTCGCCTTCATGGGAGGCGTCGACATCACGATGCGCCTCCCCGGCGAGAGCGAGGGGCAGGCCCACCGCCGCCGCAAGGTAGAGTCCCGCCAGCAGCGGCGCGCGCTGCGCGACGGGCGGCGCGAGACCCGACGCCACCAGCGCGCGCTCGATCGCCTGCGCGACGACGGGTAAACGACGGGTAGACGACGGGTAGACGATTGTGTCGCTGCTCCCGCTGTTGACGGTCGCGCTCGCGGCGGCGCTCTTCTACCTGCTCAACCGGCGCCTCGGGCGCCTCCCCGCCACCGTCGGTGTGACCGTCTGGGGGCTGCTGGCCTCCCTGGCCCTGGTGGCGGCCGGGGCCCTCGGCTGGCCGGTGCACGCGGCCGCGCGCGCCTTGGTGGCCCGCGTCGACTTTCGCGCCGCCCTGCTCGACGGGATGCTCTCACTGCTCCTCTTCGCCGGCGCGCTGGAGGTCGACCTCCAGGCGCTCCTCGGGGAGAAGTTCCTCATCGCCGCGCTGGCCACCATCGGGGTGGTGATCTCCACGGCCATCGTGGGGTGCCTGACCTGGGCGGCGGCGCGTCTCTGCGGCCTGGCGCTCGATCTGCGCGCCTGCCTGCTCTTCGGCGCCATCGTGGCGCCGACCGACCCGATCGCCGTCCTCGGCATGCTCCGAACCTCGCACGCCCCCAAGCGTCTCGAGGTCCAGATGGCGGGCGAGTCGCTCTTCAACGACGCCGTCGGCGTGGTGGTGTTCTTCGCGCTCTATGAGGTCGCCGCCGGCCGAACCGTCGGTGTCGCCGCGATCTCGCTCTCTTTCGTGCGCCAGGTCGCGGGCGGCACGGCGTTGGGCCTGGCGGCCGGCTGGCTGTCCCGCCGGATCCTCCGGGCGTTCTGCCGCCCGCCGCTCGGATTGCTGGTCACGCTGGCGCTCGCGCTCGGCCTCCACCCTCTCGGCGCACGCCTGCAGGTCTCGGGCTACCTCGCGGTGATCATCGCCGGGCTGATGCTCGGCGGCGCGCACCTCGGGGGGGGGCTGCGGCGGCTGTGGGAACGCGCCGACGGGGCGCTGAACGTGCTTCTGTTCACGATGGTGGGGATCGAGGTCCTGGTCGTCCCCTTCTCGGCCCGCATCCTCGTCGCTGCGCTCCTGGCGATCCCGATCGTGCTGGGGGCCCGGCTGGCCGTCGTCGCCGGGACGCTGGGGCCGTTCGCCCGACGGCTGAGCCTGCCCCCCCGCTCGATCGCCATCCTCACCTGGGGCGGGCTGCGGGGCGGGCTGGCGGTGGCACTGGCGCTGTCGGTCGGCCGGGAGATCGCGGCCGCCTCCGTGCTGCTGGCGATGACCTACGTGGTGGTGATCTTCTCGATCGTCGTGCAGGGCCTCTCCTTCCCGCGCCTCTTGCCGCCGCCGCCCCCGACGACGTGATATCCCAAGGCATGCCCCGCTTCGCCTTCGCTGCCCTCGCTTCCTTCGCCTGTGGGGCCGCCGCCTGCGTGATCCCTCCCGGCCCGGCGACGATCCCCGCCTCGGGGGTCCGCGGCCAGCGGCGCGCCGACATGACCGAGCCGCGGGTCAAGGGGGAGAACCCCTTCAAGGACGCCTACTGGGTGCTCGACGGCGAGTCGAACGCCCGCCGCACGGCGGAGCAGTGGCGCGCCACCCGCCCGGCCGACGCCGCCGCGCTGGACAAGATCGCCGGCCAGCCCGCCGCCGGCTGGATGGGAAACTGGTACCCGCAGATCGAGATGGCCGTAAAGAGCTACGTCTGGGCCCGCACGCGCGGCGGCGGCCTGCCGGTGATGATCCTCTACAACCTCCCCTTTCGGGACTGCGGCGGCTACTCGGCCGGCGGCGCCGGCTCCGCGGCCGGCTACCGCAAGTGGATCGACAACGTCGCGGCCGGCGTCGGATCGAGGCGCGCCGTCTTCGTGCTCGAGCCCGACGGGCTGCCCCTCATGACCAAGTGCCTCAACGCCGCCAAGCAGGCCGAGCGCGTGGCGATGATCCGCTACGCGGTCGAGAAGCTCGAGTCGCTCCCCGGCGCCGCCGTCTACATCGACGCCGGCCACTCGGCCTGGGTGCCGGCCGCCGAGATGGCGCCGCGGCTCAAGGCGGCTGGGATCGATCTGGCCGACGGGTTCTCGCTCAACGTCTCCAACTACCAGGCGACGCCCGATCTGCTGGCCTACGGTCACGCGCTGTCGGCGCTGCTCGGGGGCAAGCACTTCATCATCGACACCAGCCGGAACGGCAACGGCGCGCCGAAGGGCGTGTCGGGCGACGACGAGCGGGCCTGGTGCAACCCGGACGGGCGGGCGCTCGGAACGCCGCCCACGACCAACACCGGCGACCCGCTGTGCGACGCGTTCTATTGGCTCAAGCCGCCGGGCGAGTCCGACGGGCGCTGTAACCACGGTCCGGCGGCCGGCAACTTCTGGCCCGACAAGGCGCTGGAGATGGCCCGCAACGCCAAGTGGTGAGAGGCGTCGTGACGCGCGGTGAGCGCGACGCACGCGGCGGCTACCCGCCGTAGCGGAGCCGATCGAGGTCCTCGCCGAGGTCGAGGTCGACCTCCTCGACGATGTCGACCACCAGCTCCTGAAAATCCTCGGGCGGCAGGCCCAGCCCCTCGCCGACCGAGCGCAGCTGCGCGTCCTCGGCGAAGTCGATCTCCCCATCCGACGCGTGGACCGCCGCGCACAGCTCGACGATCCGCTTCTTGAGCTCGGCCGGATCGCGCGCGAAGGCGGCCAGCGTCTTGTTCCGATCGAACTTCTTCGGATCGAACTCGTCGATCCGGAAATCGAGGTCCATCGGCAGCGTCTGCACGTCGAGGATCTCGCGCAGGAGGCGCTTGACCGCCATCTTCTCCTCGCCCTCGAGGTGATCGTCCGCGTAGGCGGCGTCCATCAGGAGATCGGCGAGCAGCGGCAACCGGTCGGGGAGCTGGTCCTTGAGGCTCATGGTCAGCGATCTCCCGCCGCCCGGGCGCCGGTGTCAAGCGCCTGCCCCGCCCTCGAGTCGTGCGCGCGCGGGACGATGAA
The DNA here is from genome assembly GCA_036498765.1 of Polyangia bacterium. GTDB lineage: Bacteria > Myxococcota_A > Polyangia > Fen-1088 > Fen-1088 > JADGRB01. Next base: position 6,155 of record DASYEX010000028.1, on the reverse strand, counting down.
GATTACCTGGCCAGAGCCGTCGTCGCGATCTTGTTGCAGGCTCTCCCGTTGATCCAATCGGTGCTCGGGCGCCGCCCCGCCACCCCGTACAGCCGGCGCTAGACCCGAAAACCCGACCCCACGCACCGCGGCAATCCTCGATCGAGCGCCGTTGGAATCCGAGCGGAATGGCGCTAATGTAGGCGCGCCATGGAGCAGTCGCCCGACACGGCCAGCAACGACGCCCAGGCGACGGCACTCTCTAACTCCTGGGTGGCCTGGGAGAAGTATTACAAGGAGGCGTCTCGCCGCCGCCACGCGATGGGTGGCGGACGGACTCTGCGTGAAGAAAAGCGCCGCCGCCGCCTGCGCGAGCGGGTCGGCCTGGCCATCGGGGCGGCCCTCGTCGGCGGCCTGACGCTGATTTTCTACCTCGTCCTCACCCGCTGATCGTCAGCGCGGCGGGCAGCGCCGACGCGAGCGCGCGGAACGCCGCCGCCCGATGCGAGAGCCGATTCTTCTGGTCGAGCGGCAGCTCGGCCATCGTGCGTCCCTCGGCCGGGACCAAGAAAAGCGGGTCGTAGCCGAACCCTTCCGTCCCGCGCGGCGCCTCCAGGAGCACGCCCGCGCAGGCACCGTCGCGCACGATCTCGAGGCCGCGGCCCGGATCGACGAAGACCGCGACGCAGCGAAACCGGGCGCCCCGCTGCGCGGCCGGCACCCCGCGCAGGGCGCCGAGCAGCTTGGCGTTGTTCTGGTCGTCGTCGGCGCCCGGGCCGGCGTAGCGCGCCGACCAGACGCCGGGCGCACCGTCGAGCGCGTCGACCTCCAGCCCCGAGTCGTCGGCGATGGCGGGGAGGCCGGTGGCCGCCGCCGCCTGGCGGGCCTTGGCCAAGGCGTTCTCCTCGAACGTCACGCCGTCCTCGCGCAGCTCGGCCTCGGGCGCGAGCGCGTCGATGGTGACGAGCTCGAGGCGCAGCCCGTCGAGCAACGGGACTATCTCGCGCAGCTTCCCCTTGTTGCGGGTCGCCACGACGACCTTGAGCGGCGTCGCGGTCAAGCGCGGGCGCGCTCGATCGCCTCGTGCTGCCGCGCGAACAGCGTCTTCATCGCGCCGCTCGCCAGCGCGACCAGCGACCCATACTGCTCGGCCGAGAAGGCCCCTTTCTCGGCGGTGGCCTGGATCTCCACGAAGCGGCCGTCCCCGGTCATCACGAAGTTGCAGTCGACCTCGGCCTGCGAGTCCTCGACATAGGGGAGGTCGACGCGGGCCTCTCCGTCGATGATCCCCGCCGAGATCGCCGCCACCGGCTGGCGCAGGGGCTCCTTGCCCGAGGCGATCTTTCCGGCCTTCTGTAGCCGCCGCACCGCCAGGGCCAGCGCCACGTACCCTCCGGTGATGGCGGCCGTGCGCGTGCCGCCGTCGGCCTGGATGACGTCGCAGTCGACGGTGATCTGCCGCGGTCCCAGCGCCCGGCCGTCGACGGCCGCCCGCAGCGACCGGCCGATGAGCCGCTGGATCTCCTGCGCGCGCCCGCCCCCGGACCGCCCCGAGCGCGTGTGGGTGGCGCGCGGAAGCATCGCGTACTCCGCGGTGACCCAGCCCTTGCCTTGCCCTTCCAGGAAGCTCGGCACCTTCTCCTCGACCGACGCCGTGCAGATCACCTGCGTCTCGCCGAAGGCGATCAGCACCGACCCCTCCGCGTAACGGTTGAAGTCGGGCGTGATGGTGATGGGGCGTAGCTCGTCGGTGCGTCGTCCGTCGGGTCGCATGGGGCGGCTACTCTACGCCAAGTGACCCGAGAAGACGCGGCGAAGGCCGTCACGTACATGTGGTGCCCGCACGTCGGAGGTGCGACTTCCAAAAGGCTAGGAATACGCCAGTCGCAGAGGCATGCTTATCCTGAAGATATTCCCGGACGGTCCTGCTAAAAGGATCCTCCCGCGAGCCGATCACTCTCTGATTCGAGCGCGAGCCGAGTTTTGAACAGAGTCATCCCTGCCGACGCCCGAGCCGGTACCACGGTGGGCAAGTACAAGCTGCACGAGATTGTCGGTCGCGGCGGAATGGGCGTCGTCTACCGCGGCGAGCACATCTACATCGGCAAGGAAGTCGCCGTGAAGATCCTCCACGACGGCTACGGCGGCCGCGAGGAATCAATCAAGCGCTTCCTGCGGGAGGCGCGCGCGGCCAGCCTCATCAACCACCCGAACATCGTCGACATCACCGACTTCGGGAAGTCGAACGACGGAACGGTCTTCTTCGTGATGGAGTTCCTGCACGGCGAGCCGCTCGACGCGCTCATGCAGCGCGAGCGGCGGCTGGAGCTGATCCGCGCCATCACCATCGTGAACCAGATCGCCGGCGCGCTCGCCGCCGCGCACACCAAGGGGATCGTTCACCGCGATCTCAAGCCCGAGAACGTGATGCTCACCAAGCGCGAGGGGCGCCGCGAGCTCATCCGCCAGATCACCGACGAGTCCGGCGCGCACACCGTCACCGAACGCGAGAAGGCCTTCGACTTCGTGAAGATCCTCGACTTCGGCGTGGCCAAGGTCCGCGACCCCAACGTGAGCGAGGGACGGGTCACCCAGCAAGGCGTGGTGTTCGGCACGCCCGAGTACATGGCGCCCGAGACCGCGCGCATCGGCGTCTCCGATCCGCGCACCGACATCTATGCGCTGGGGGTCATCTTCTACGAAATGCTGACGGGGACGATCCCGTTTTCGGGCGAGACCGCCGTCGACGTGATGCTGAAGGTCGTCTCGGAGCCGGTGACGCCGCCGCGCCAGCGCGCCCCGGGGACCGAGATCACCCCCGAGGCCGAGGCCCTTATCATGAAGGCGCTGGCCAAGGATCCCCTCAAGCGCCACCAATCGATGGAGGAGCTGCACGAGGAGCTGCAGCGCTGCTACGGCTCGGTCCGCTACCGCCGCTCGATCGAGCGCGGCGTCGTCCAGGGCGCCATCCCCCAGGTGCGCCAGAGCGCGCAGGTGTCGGGGACCATCCACACGCCCCCCGGCACGCCGCAGCTGCGCAACGACGGGCCCAGCCCGGGCGCGGCCGCCAGCGGCCCCATCCTCCTCACCCGCAAGAAGGAGCGGAAGCGGACGACGTTGCCGCTCGAGCTGCAGCCCGATCCCGCGGCGGACCAGCAGACGCCCGCGCCGGTGGTGAACACGGCCGCCGCCGGCAAGCACGACGAGTGGTCCGAACCGGAGCGCCCCGAGGGCGAAGACGAGGGCGACTGGGCCGACCTCGACATCGACGCCCCCGATGGGACAGGCACGTCGGGTTAGCCTCTAGGCACGCACTGCTTGTAGGGGACGCCGCCGGGTGGCGCGGGGACCTCGCGGCAGGTCTCCTCCTCGGGGCAGTCGGGATCGGCGTCGCAGCTGACAGTCGCCGCCATCCAGCCGCCGGCGGCCACGATGGCTGCCAGGCCGACCGCCACGGCCACGAACCCGGTCCCGGTCAGCGCGCGCGAGGTCGAGCCGTGGGTTCCGCCGTCGAGCCCCTCGCCGGCGGCCCAGCTCACGCTACCGGCGCCGACCGCCAGGGCGCCGATCGAGGCCAGCGTCCGGGCGCCGGCGTGACGGCCGACGCACCCCGCGCCGAGCAGCAGCACCAGGGCCAGCCCCGAGAGGCGACGCCACGACAGGCAGCCCGCGCATAAAAGTGTACGCGCCGATCGTTCTTTCATATTGTCGACGGACTCAGGCTATGCGGGAACGGTCACCTGATCCACTGCTCTCGGCGCTGCTCCTCGCCGCGGCGCTACTGCTCCCCTCGGCGGCGCGCGCCGAGGAGAACCTCCTGCACGGGCCGCATCCGTTCCTCAAGGACAACGAGCTGTCGGTCCATGCCCTCATCGGCGAGGGCCAGGGCGACGCGCTCTCTGGCAGCAAGCTGGAGCTCGGCTACGGCTACAAGCTGACCTCGGGTCAGGCGCCGTTCTGGCTCAACCTGCTGGTCTCGTTCGAGCACAGCGGGTGCAACCCCGCGCCGGGCGGCGCCGGCGATTGTCCCAGCGTCACCGGCGACATCGTCGAGACGATGGCCGGCGCCAAATGGAAGCTGGGGACGCCCATCCCCCTTGTGCCCTACCTCCAGGCCAACGCGGGGCTGGTGTTCGCCTTCCCCAACGGAGCAACGGACGCCACGGGGATCGCCTGGCGCGTGGCGGGCGGGGCCAACTACTTCTTCTTCGACTGGCTGGGGATCGGCGGGCAAGTCGGCTTCTCCCTCGGTTGGATCGACTACGACTCGACCTTCCACGGCAGCCACACCTACGCGCTGGTCGACTTCGGCGGCGGCCTCGAATTTCAGTTCTGAACGAGCGTCAGCGGCGCTGCGCGCCTGGGATATCCTGGGTGCATGGCGCGCACGGGCACCGATAGGCCACCTCTGCGCCAGCGCCTCCGGCAGGTGTCGTGGCGTGACTTCCTGCTGACCGCCGTGCCGATCGCCCTGGTGCTGGTGGGGGCGATCTGGTTTGCGTCCAAGGCCAGCCGGCTGGCGCCGCCGTCGACGATCCGCTTCGCCAGCGGCCCGCCCGGGAGCGGTTTTCGCAACCAGGCGGAGAAGTACCGCGACATCCTGGCCCGCCACGGCGTGAAGGTCGTGGTCCTGGCCACCCGCGGGGCGCTCGACAACCTCGACAAGCTGGCCACGCACGCGGCCGACGTCGGGTTCGTGCAGGGGGGCCTGGCCGAGGGGCGCGAGCTGCCGCACCTGGTGTCGCTGGGGAGCCTCTACCCGCAGCCGTTGATGATCTACACGCGCTCCACCAAGGCGGTCGAGCGGCTCACCGACCTGCGCGGCAAGCGGCTGGCCATCCCGCCCGAGGGGAGCGGCGCCCGCGTGCTGGCCCAGAAACTCCTGCAGGCGAACGAGATGGACCGGGCGCCGACGGTGCTGGTGGGCCTCGACGCCGAGGAGGCCCAGCGGCAGCTGGTGGCCGGGAAGGTCGACGCCGCCTTCCTGATGGGCGACGTCGCCACCCCGCAGGTGATGCGCAGCCTGCGCGAGGTCCCTGGGATCGAGCTCGCCAGCTTCCGCCAGGCCGACGGCTACCTGCGCAAGTTCCGCTTCCTCTCCAAGCTGACGCTGCCGGAGGGGGCCATGGACCTCGGGCGCGACTACCCGCCGGAGCCGATCGAGCTGGTCGGTCCGACCGTCGAGCTCGTCGCGCGCGACGACCTGCACCCGGCGCTGTCAGACCTGCTCATCGGCGCCGCGCGTGAGATCCACGGCGGCGCGGGGCTGTTCCGCAACGCGGGCGAATACCCGGCGCCGCTGGCCCGCGACTTTCCCATCAGCGCCGACGCCGAGCGCTACTACAAGTCGGGCCAGCAGTTCCTCTACAAGACGCTCCCCTTCTGGCTGGCCAGCCTCATCGATCGGCTGCTGGTCGTCGTGCTGCCGCTGCTGGTGGTCATCGTGCCCGCCACCCGCCTCGCGCCCGCGGTCTACCGGTGGCGCGTGCGCTCGCACATCTACCGCTATTACGGCGTGCTCATGAGCCTCGAGCGCGAGATGCACGGCGATCCGTCGCCGGAGACGCGGGCCCGCGTGCGGGCGCGCCTCGAGGAGATCACCCGGTCGGTGAGCGAGCTCAAGACCCCGCCGTCGTTCGGCGACCAGCTCTACGTGCTGCGCGACCACGTGGCCGCCGTGCGCCGGCGGCTGGAGACGGCCGGCAGCGCGGCAGTAGGACAGATCGCCTGAGCGTAGGCGAGCTTTGCTCGCCGGAGCTCGTGGCGGGAGGGTTTGGGAACCCTGCCAGGGTTCCCATCTAGGCGCCGGTCAGGGCCTCGAGGTCCGCTACCGTCTTGGGCGTGGCGGCCGTCAGGTTTTCGGCGCCGGTGGCGGTGACCAGGATGTCGTCCTCGATGCGGACGCCCAGGCCGCGGAGCTCCGGCGGCGCGGCGGCGTCCTCGGCGACGTAGAGCCCGGGCTCGATGGTGAGGACCATGCCCGGGCAAAGCGGCCGCGCCGCGCCGTTCTCCGAGTAGAAGCCGACGTCGTGCACGTCCATCCCCAGCCAGTGGCTCGTGCGGTGCATGTAAAACGGCTTGAAGGCCCCGCTCTCGACCAGCGAGTGGACGTCGCCGCTCAAGATCCCGAGCGACACGAGGTAGCCGGTCAACCGCGCGACGACCGCTTCGTGAAT
>DASYEX010000027.1:0-53103 GCA_036498765.1 Polyangia bacterium | reverse complement strand
CGTGCCCGAGGTGCGACGACCCACCCGCTGAACGGACCTCCATCCGGTCCATGCCGTGCGAGCCGTCGTGCGCGTCCATCACCCGGCCGCTCTCGACCGGGCGCGTGAAGCTGGGCCAGCCGGTCCCCGACTCGAACATGTCGGTCGAGCTGAACAGCGGCTCCCCCGTGGCGACGTCCACATAGAGCCCCGCCTCGTGGTTGTTCCAGTAGGCGTTGTCGAACGGCGGCTCCGTGGCCGCGTTCTGCGTCACCTCGTACTGGACGCCCGAGAGCGTCTTCTTGAGCTCGGCGTTCGAAGGTTTCGTGTACTTCTTGGTCGACATCACGCGTCCTCCCGTTGGATCTGCGCCTCGGTCGCCCGCCCCGCGAGCCGAGCGGCTCCAGACGCCGGCCCCCGCCAGCGCCACGCCCACCATCGCGATCAGGGCGACGGCCAGCGGCGGCAAGAGTCTCGGTTTCAGCGTCTGCTCGGGCTTCATGACGACCTCCTCCCCAAGTCTACGACCGCCGGCGATGGAGGTTACGGGGAGGTCTCGCGCGCGAGCATAGGGGGGCTTTGCCCGCCGGAGCTCATCGTGGGAGGCACGAAACCCTTCGAGGGTTCCCGGTAAGTACTCGCGTCGCCCCAGCGGAAGGGATCGGCCATCGGCGCGTCGCCGTTGAGCTGGTAGGCGGCCGCGTAGATGTCGAACCAGCAGATCTCGACGGGGACGACCAGCCCAGCCTTGGGCCGAGGCCCGAGGACCTTGAGGGCCTGGAGGCACTCCGTGACGAGCTGCGAGCAGAACAGGCGCCGCGTGTTCGGCTCGTGCTCGACGACCTTGGCCCACAGGTGAGCCATCCGGCCGATCAAGCGGTACCAGGCCCGGACAATTCGAGAGCGCAGCGAGCGACCGTGAAAGGTGTGGAAGAAGGCTTTGAAGTGCGGATGGTCGCGCTCGTAGATGCCCGCCTCGACGACGCCGTCGTAGTTGTACTTGTCGAGCGCATTCGAGTTGTAGTACGCGGCCAGCGTCCCAGGGACGATATCTGCGCGCAGCCCGGAGGTGAGCGGCAGGTAGAAGCAGGTGTGGTGTTCCTGGTCGTATTTCCTCAACGACTCCTCGAGGGGCGTGACCGTGACGCCGACGCCCGTCGCCTCGAGGACCAGCAGCGGCCCGCCCGACTGCGCGCGCATCAGGATGGCCACGTGCGAGATCGCCGACTTGGTCGCCCCCTGGATGAACTCGTCGACGCGGGTGAGGCCGTTGAACGCGAGCACGTCGCCGACGGCCATCTCGCCGCAACGCCCGGCGAGCAAATCGTCAATCGACGACATCCTGGGAATTAACTTATTGACGGCGGACATGTCGGGCTGAACGTCGGGAGGGCCGCTTGTTCCGGCTGTGCGCGAGATTACACCGGCTGGACGCCGCTCGGCAGTTCGCGATAGACATGGTTGGTGCAGCCGCCGCGCGGGTGCCGATGGATTTAGGCGCTGTCGCGTTTCGCGGAACGAACCGGTTTCGGCTGGTGCGTTTCCTGGGACGGGGCGGGATGGGGGTCGTCTACGAGGCGTTCGACGAGGTCAACGCCGTCCCGGTGGCGCTCAAGCTGCTGCCGGTCGTCAGCCCCGACATGCTCCTGCGCTTCAAGCGCGAGTTCCGGGCGGTCGCCGACGTCCGCCACCCCAACCTGGTCCGCCTCGGAGACCTGGTCTCGGAGGGGTCGCAGTGGTTCTTCACCATGGAGCTCGTCCAGGGGATGGACCTCATGAGCTACGTGCGCGGCATCGAGGCGGCGGGGCGGCCGTCGTTCACGCCCGCGCTGGCCCACGACGCGCCGACGCCGATCGTGATGCCCGGCGAGCCGCGCCGCTTCGATCCCGCCTCGGGGCTCCCGGCGGGGACGGCGGCGGCCCCTGGCCCACACTACCGCGAGGATCGCCTGCGGCCCGCGCTGGCCCAGCTGGCGCGCGCGCTGACGGCGCTGCACGCGGCCGGCTGCGTCCACCGCGACGTCAAGCCGTCGAACGTGCTGGTGACGGCCGAGGGGCGGGCGGTGCTGCTCGACTTCGGGCTGGTGAGCGCCGCCTCGATCGAGACGACGCAGTCGGGGGCCGGGACGCCGGAGTACATGGCCCCCGAGCAGGTGGCGATGCAGCCGGTGAACGCCGCCGCCGACTGGTACGCCTTCGGCGTCATCCTGTTCGAGCTTCTGACCGGGCGGCTGCCGTTCGAGGGGCTGCCGCACGAGATCCTCTACCGCAAACAGCACGGGCACGCGCCGCGCGTCGCCGTGATGGCGCCCGACGCCCCGCCCGATCTGGCGTCGCTGTGCGACCGGCTGCTGGCGGGCGATCCCGAGGGGCGGGCCTCTGCGGTCGACGTGCTGAAGGCGCTGGCGCCGGCGTCACGTTCCGTCGATCTCCCCGCGCCTCCCGACGAGCCGGTCCGCTTCGTCGGGCGCGAGCGCGAGCTGGACGCGCTAGAGGCCGCGCTGGAGGCGGTGCGCAAGGGCGAGGGGGCGCGCGTGCTGATCGTGCGCGGCGAGTCGGGGGTGGGGAAATCTGCGCTGGTGCGGACCTTCCTCGCGGAGCGGCTCGACACCGCCGAGCACGCGCCGCCCATCCTGCTCACCGCCCGCTGTTACGAGCGGGAGCTGGTCCCCTTCAAGGCGCTCGACGGTCTGGTCGACGCGCTCACCAGCCTGCTACGGCAGATCGATCCCGACACGCTGGGGCGCATTGTCCCCGATCGGGCCGCCGTCATGTTGCAGGCGTTCCCGGTCCTGGGGCGCATCCCGCTCATCGCGCACGCGCCGCACCAGTACGTGGGGCCCGACCCGCGCGAGGTGCGCGCCTCGATGTTCGCCGCCTTCCGCCAGCTTTTGCGCGCCCTCGGCGAACGGGCGGCGATCGTCGCCTACATCGACGATCTGCAGTGGGGCGACGCCGACTCGCTGGCGCTCCTGTCGGAGGTGCTGCGCCCGCCGGACGCGCCGCGCCTCCTGTTGGTGGGCACGCTGCGGACGCCGGGCGGCGACGAGAGCGCGGGCAAGCTGCTGGCGCCTGACGTCCCCGAGGAGCAGCTGCCGCTCTCGAACCTGAGTGAGGAGGCGGCGCGGACGCTGGCCCGCGAGCTCCTGACCGCGGGCGGGGCCGGCGATCCCGAACGCGACGCCGGGGTCCTGGCGCGCGAGTCGGCCGGACACCCGCTGTTTCTGTTCGAGCTGGCCCGCACCGCCCACCTGCGGCGCGGCAACGGCGCGGCCCTCACTCTCGACAGCGTGCTGCGCGCGCAGATCGAGGCGTTCGCCGAGCCGTCGGTGCGGGTGCTGCGCGCCCTGGCCATCTCCGGGGCGCCCACGCCGGTGCGGATGCTGCGGCGGCTGGGCGATCTCGACGGGCCGACCAGCGTGCGGCTGTTCGACGAGCTGCGCGCGGCGCGGTTCGTCTACGCCGTCACCGAGCGCGGCGACGAGCTGGTCGACTTCTCGCACGATCGCATCCGCCAGGTGGCGCGCCAGTCGACCTCCAGCGCGGAGGCGCGCGAGCTGCACGAGAAGCTGGCGGAGGCCTTCGAGGACGCCGGTAACTCGTTGCGCGCGGGCGGCCACTGGCGCGAAGCCGGGCACCCCGACCAGGCCGCGGTCCACTTCGCGGCGGCCGCGCGCCGCGCGGCGGAGGCCCTGGCCTTCGATCGCGCCATCGCCAGCTACCGCGACGCGCTCGCGCTGGGGAACTGGTCCGAAGAGCAGCGGCGCGAGATGCTGGTCGGCCTCGGCGACGCGCTCTCCAACGTCGGCCGGGGCGCCGACGCGGCCGCCAACTACCTCAACGCCGCGCGCGGCGCCGGCCCGGCCCAGGCCACCGATCTCCGCCGGCGCGGCGCCGAGGAATTGATCCGCAGCGGCCACCTCGACGAGGGACGCAAGGTGGCCGAGGGCGCCCTCGCCGACGAGGGCCTCGGCTTTGCGCGCTCACCGGTCCGCGCGCTCCTCGCGCAGCGGGTGGCGCTGGCGCTCCGCGGGCGGCGATTTCGCCGGCGCAGCGCCGAGGAGATCGCCCCGCGCGAGCTGGCGCGCGCCGACCTCTGCTGGTCGCTCTCCTCGGGGCTGGGGCTCATGGACCCGGTGCAAGGGGCGCACTTCCAGGCCCGCAGCCTCCGTCTGGCGCTGGCGGTGGGCGAGGCGTCCCGCGTCTCGCGCGGGATCGCCGGCGAGGCGGCCTACGCCGCCGCGCAGGGGAACGATCGGCGCGCGCAGAAGCTCCTCGCCGAGGCCGGCGCGCTGGCCGCGGAGCTCGACCACCCGCACGCCACTGGGATCGTCTCGCTGATGAGCGGTCTTTCCGCCCACCTCGGCGGCCGGTTCGCCTCGGCCCTCGACCACCTGGCGGCGGCCGAGCGGATCTTCCGCGATCGCTGCGTGGGAACCGCCTGGGAGCTGAACGCGGTCAGGCACTTCACGCTCGAGTGCTTCTACTATCTGGGCGCGCTCGATCGTTTCCGCGTCGAGGCGACCGAGGGGCTCAAGGAGGCGAACGACCGCGGCTCGGTCTACGCGGCCACCACCCTCCGGATCGGCCTCGCCAATGCCCTCTGGCTGCTCTCCGACGATCCGGAGCGCGCCCGGCGCGAGACCCGCGAGGCCATGGCCGCCTGGTCGGCGCGCGGTTACCACATCCAGCACTGGTACGCGCTCATCGCCGAGACGCAGATCGATCTCTACGAGGGCGAGGGCGATCGCGCCCACCGGCGCTTCGCCGAGGGCTGGGCCCCGCTGCGGCGCTCCATGCTGCTACAGATGCACCACACCCGGAACGTGGCGGTGCACCTGCGAGGGCGGGCGGCGCTGGCGGGGGCGCTCGGCGCCACCGGCTCCGAGCGCTGCGCGCGGCTAAAGCTGGCGCGCGCGTGCGCGGCGCAACTCGGACGCGCCGGCGGCTGGGGCGGCGCGATGGCGGCGCCGCTCCACGCCGGCATCGCACACGCCGAAGGGAACGCCGCAGAGAGCGCCACCTGGTTGCGGCGGGCCATCGACGAGACCGGCACCCATCAACTCGCGCTCTTCAAGGCCGCAGCGCAAGTGGCGGCGGCCGAGCTCGGTGGTGACGCCGACACCGCGGCCGCCGGCGAAGCCTGGATGCGCGACAACGGCGCCAAGGCGCCCCGCTCCCTCGCCCGGATGCTGGTCCCCGGCGGCGTCCGCTGACGGTCAGTACACCTGGTACTGGCCGCTCAGCACGAGCAAGCTGACCATGTAGAGGATGCCGGTGTAGTAACGGGCGGTCCCGGTGGGGATTTCCATGTTCCAGACCTCGCTGACGTAGCTCGAGCGATCGGCGTTGGTCGACGCCACCGCCGTGATTCCGTTCGCCACCACCAGCGACGGCTCGTGGTCGCTCTCGAGGACCATCGTCCCGTCGAGGCTGTAGATCTTGCCGTAGGTCTTGAGCCCCTGCGCGCTGAAGAACGCGAGCAGCTGGTTGCTCTCCGCCACGTTCCAGGAGTCGCCGCCCGTCCAGATCTGATCGATCGCGACGTTGATCTGGGTTCGATACCCTTCGGGCTCGAAGGTGGACCAGCCGGGGACCGGCGTGCCGTCGAGCGTGGCCCGCGTCGGCATGAAGCCGGTCAGCGTGTTGGCGGCGCTCTGCCAGAAGGCGCGCCCGGCGGCGGCGGAGGCGGTCCAGTAGGGATCGCCGGTCGCCTGGGTCCACAGCCCGTACGAGCCCGGCATCACCAGCGACGGGCGAGTCACGTCCGCCGACGACACGTCCGGCACGTCGAACGGCAGCGTGGTCGCCGCGTCGTAGAGGTTGGTGACGCCGTCGACGATCCCGCCGTTGTCCTCCTGCTTGTGGCGCGCCGTGTGGAGAAGCTCGAGGACGTCGGACGCGTAGTCGATGGTGCCGGTGCTCTGCCAGCGATCGTTGGCGAAGATCAGCGCCGTGACGAACTGCTGGAACCCGTAGGGATCGAGGCAGGGCGTGGGCGTGTCGTTCGCGCCGTTGCAGAACGACGGGAAGTAGCCGGCCTGGGGGCCGCTTTTGATCTCGAGCACCTCTTTGGCATAGCTCCAGAGCTGGTCGAACTCGTGTTGCTTGTTCATCTCCACGCAGATCATCATCCCCAGGCCCATCCCCTCGGTGCGGGTGTCGTTGTGGAGCGTGTCCGTGACGTAGGCCTGGTCGGCGGTCAAGGACGCGTCGTCCATCATCGTCTCGTAGAACTTGTAGGACGGCGCGCCGTGGAAGAGCGTGTTGAAGCCTTGGGTGATCTTGCCGCTGATCGCGGAATCGCTCTCGCCCAGCAGATCACGGAAGGGGTTTGGGTAAGACGTCGGACCGGTGACGGGAAGGAGCTTCCCGGGGTTGTCGTAGCCGAGCGAGTCGGTGGTCGATCCGCAGCCCCCGACCGTCAGCGCCATCGCGAATGCCGGCGCCAGCGCCGACGCGAACGCGAGCCGCCGGGCGAGGCCGGGCATCGGCCGCCCTAGTCGCCGAGGCGCGTGCGAACGCGCGCCGCGAGCACGCTGTGCGGGTGGTGATCGAGGAAGGCCTGCGCGCGGGCGCGCGCGGCGTCGGATCGGCCGGCCGCGTCGAGCGCGTCGATGCGGAGCACCTCGGCCTCCAGCGCCAACCGGCCGTGCGGATAGGCGTGCGCGTAGCGATCGAGCCGCGCCAGCGCGCCGGTGGCATCGCCCCGCGCCAGCATCCCGCGCGCGGCGTCCAGGGTGGAGAGCTCGCGCGCCAACGTCGCAGGCACTGAGCCGGCACGCGCCTCAGTGACCGGCCGGTCTCGCATTCCAGAGGCGGGTCCGAAGGGGGGTTGATTCGCCCCTTGCTCGTCGAACGCCCGGGCCACCACCGCGGGCGGAGAGGGCACGGCGGCCGCCTCTGCCTGGGCCGGCCTGGCCGTGACCGCAATCGGCGCTGTCGCTTTCGCCGCCTGGTGATGCTGCCAGGCGTAGTACCCGGGCACCGCTGCGGCGGCCCCGGCGAGCGAGACCGCCGCGAGGATCTTGCCCCAGGTCATCTTTGTCAGCGTTTGGGCGAGCGTGCCGAGCGGCACCGCCTGCGCGGTCCCGGCCAGCAACGTCGCCGACCCGGCCACGCCGAGGGCGGCCAACGTCTTGTTGCGCGCCGACGCCGAGCTGCCGTACGAGCGCCCCGCGGCCAGAAGCGCCTGCTCCAGCGCGGTAACGTTCTCCTGGGCCAGGCGTGCCGGGTCCTTCATCTCTCGGGTCTCTCGCATGCGCCGCTACCCCTGACCTTCTCGGTCCACGTATCCGGCCAGCCCCTGAAGCGCGGCCACCCGCTCACGGAACTCGACGCGCGCCCGCCGCAGCCGTGAGGCGACGGTGCCGCGCGGGATGCCGAGCACCTCGGCGATCTCCGCCGTGCTCATCTCTTCGAACTCGTGCAGGACGAACGTCGCGCGCAGCGACTCGTCCATCTGATCGAGGACGCCGTCGAGCAGCTCGCGCATCCGCTTCTGATCGGTGAGCGCCTCCGGCGTGGCGAACCGTTCGACCTGCTCGGGCGCCTGATCCGCGGCCACTTCGCGCCGCCGCGCCGCGGTCCGCCGCGCGTGCGCGGCCAGGTTGAAGGCGATCCGGAACAGGAAGCTCTTCTCTGCACCCGGACGGATGTCGTCGAGCCGCCGCGCCGCCACGATGAACGTCCGCTGGACCTCGTCGTCGATCTCCGCGTGAGGCGTTCCGGAGTTGCGCAGGACGCGCGCCACGAAGTCGATGTGCGTGTCGACCATCCCGCGCAGCCGCAGGTTTCGCTCGTGATCGGCGCGAACGTCGACGCGGGCCCCGACGCGGGCCCCGGCACGCACCTCGGCGCGGCTCTCGTCCTGGCGCCGCGGCGCAGGGACGGAGACCACCGGCAACGCGCATTCCAGCTCGCGCGCATCGAGGACGGCCGCAGAGGTCATGATCGTTCTTGGCCTCAATTCCCGCTCCCGCGAATCCTGATCATACTCCGGGCGGCGAGAGTTTTATAGAGCGTGTGAGAGGCCGACCGACAGCGTCGGAGAGACCGCCGCGGTGCTCCCAACTGCTTGATTTGGCTCGACCGTGGTGGTGATGAAGCGGCGCGTGACGAACGGAAAGTCGACCCCCGCCTCGACCTCCAGCGCCAATCCCCACCCGACGGGCGCCGCCAGGTGGACCAGCGGGCCGGCACCTCCCCACCAGTGGTCGACGGGGAGCTGGTGCGAAACTGAATGGTCGGTCACGGCCAGGACCCCCATCGTAATCCGGGCGCAGGGCTCGATCACCACCCGCCCGCCCAGCCACCATCCTGGACAGCCGGCCAGGGCCAGCGCCGTCCACCGGATCCCGAGATTGTCCCCCGACTCGAAAACGTCACCCGGTAGAAACAGGAAGCTCACGGCCAGGTTTGGCCGGAGGCCACCGCCCGTCACCGCACCGAAGCGCCCCGAGAGGGAGGCCCCCAGCGCGGCCGACGACGCCAGCACGCGCGCCCCGGCCATCGCCGCGCCCACCCGCGGCCCCGGCGGCGGCGGTGGCGTCGGCGGGACCTGCGGGGCGGCCACGATCACCGCCGCCGGAGGAGGCCCTTCGGGCGGCGGTGGCGGGACCGGCGGCGGCTCGGGGGCCGGCGCGGCCGGCGGCTCGGACCGTGGCGGCGGCGCGGCGGGCGGCGGTGGCGGCGGGGCGGACGGCGGTGCGGGCGCGGGCGGCGTCGGCGAGGCGGGCGAAGCGGCCTCGGGCGACGACACCGAAGACGGCGACGACGGCGACGACGCCGGGCTCCCGGGAGCGGCGCGCGCCGGGGCCCCTCGCACCGGGACCGAGGGCGGCGGGGGCACCAGCTCGGCCGTTGGATCGATGGCCAGCGCGGCGGTGAGCGACAGGACCTGAACGACCTCGGCGCAGCTCGCGCCGTCGACTCGCCGGGTCTCCGTCCCGCCGCCCGCGTCGGTGAGGCGCAGCTCGCCGCGCACCCGGCCGCCCACGTGCGTGAGATGAATCGCCAGACGGACCGCCTTCTCGCCCGGACCCGCGCGATGAACGTGCCGCGCGCGCGCCAGGATGCCGGTCAGGAACGCATCGGCGTCGGAACACCCGGCGGGGGCGTCGAACTCGACCCGCACGGGGACCGAGGCGGCCGGCACCGTCTGCGCCAGGGCGACCAGCGCCAGGAACCCGATCCCGGGGAGGGACACGCCAACACGGTGACACGAACCGCCTTCGTCTACAAAAGGCCCGCTGAGCCGTCCCGGCCGCGCGGGTCAACTTTGGCTCAGTGAGCCTGCAGGCCGCCGCCGTCTTCGTCGCCGGGGGGCCCTCCGCGCGCTCCTGACGGCTGCGGCGCTGGCCGGCGGCTGCCCTACACGCCCAGCCGAGGCGCCGACCGGAGCGCGGCGCCCCGCGGCGGCGCCGTTCCGGATCGCGATGATCGCCAAGAGCGCGAGCAATCCATCGTTTCTCGCCTCCCGCCTCGGCGCCGAGAACCGCGCCCGCGCGCTGTCCGCGGAGCTGGGACGACCGATCGAGATCGAGTGGCTGACGCCGCCGCGCGAGGACGCCACGCTGCAGGTCGAGCGGATCCGGCAGGCCGTGGCGGAGAAGGCCGACGCCGTGCTGCTCTCCTGCTCTGACGCCCAGACGGTCACGCCGGCCATCGACGACGCCGTCGCGCATGGTGTCCCGGTGATGACCTTCGACAGCGACGCGCCGGAATCGCGCCGCTTCGCCGAGTGCGGCGTCGACGACTTCAAGGCCGGCCAGGCCGTGATGAAGGAGCTGGCGCAGCTGATTCCTCATCACGGCAAGGTGGCCGTGCTGGCGGGGAACCCCAACGCGCCCAACCTGCGTCGCCGCGTCGACGGGGTGATGAGCGAGGCGGCGCACCACCCGGGCCTGGTCGTGCTCGGTCCCTTCTTCCACGTCGAGACGCCGCAGGACGCCACCGCCGCCGTCATGCGCGCCGAGGCGGCGCATCCCGACATCACCGGGTGGGCGATGGTCGGCGGCTGGCCGCTCTACACGCAGACGCTGCTGCACGAGATCGAGTCGGGCGCGCCCAAGCTGATGGTCCCCACCATCGTCTCGATCAACGCCATCCCGCCGCAGCTGCTCTACGTCGAGAAGGGGCTGGCCCCGGTGCTGCTGGCGCAGCCCACCTATCCCTGGGGCGAGGTCGGCGTGCAGACCATCGTCGACAAGGTCCTACGCGGCAAGGCGGTGCCCCAGCGGATCCCGCTCGAGCTCGTACGCGTGACGCGCGACAACCTCGGCGCCTGGGTGCGGCAGCTGCGTGACTGGGGTTACGTCGACGCCCCCGACGAGTATCTGCAGCGCCCGTAGCCGCCGTTACTCGAAGTCACAGCAGTAGAGCGTCGCAGGGTAGCCCTGCGTGCTCGTTCCCGCGACACCCGGATTGGGGCAGTTCATCGGCGGGAAGTCGTCGGAGGGTGTCTCGGGGCCATAGCAAGCGAACCCGAAGCGCCCGGGAGCGCAGCCCGCGACGTTGATGTCCTCGACGCAGGCACCGCCCGGCGGAACCGCGGCCGGCGGGTAGCAGCAGAAGTCGTTCACCTTGCCGGAGAGCGACAGCTTGGGGACGTCGCAGACGAGGTAGTACTGATCAGCGCGGCTCTTGTTGTCCAGGAGGTCCTGGCCCTTTGGAACGAGGCCGGGGATCTTGGCGTTGCAATCCCAGCCGACGAGCCCGGCGGGGCAACCGAGCGTGTCATCCTCCATGCACCCCTTCGACAGGCCGGTCCCCGAGCAGCAGTAGTCGACGTACTCCGTCCCGCGCACGCCCTGGCCGCACTGGATCTGCGGGTTGTAGCTCTCGGGGCGGTTGATGTCCTGACACTGGTAATCGTAGGTCCCCTGCGGGCAGACGGCGACCGGGTTGAAAGCGCAGGTCGTCGGCGCGCTCGTGCAGCAGTAGTTCTGCGGACCCGATGGGACGCCGCCGTCGGGGGTGGGCGTGGTGTCGGCGCAGATGATCCCCTGCGGGACCCCCTGGTTGTACTGCGACTGCACCAGGTCGGGCCGCAGGCCAGTGCCGCTGCAGGTGTAGCCGACCAGCCCCAGCGCCACCGGCGCCCCGCCGTCCGGCGCGGTGTTGCAGGTGGCGGTGATCGAATCGTCGACCGTGCAGGTCCCCTGGAGCGACGTCGTCTCGTTGGCCGGACAGGCGGTCAGGAGCACGCAGGGCAGGAGCGCGGCGAGTCGACGCAGGGACATCAGTTCAACCGACATCAGTTCAACCAGCCCGGCGGCGGCTGCGGTGCCGGCAGCTTGGGAAACACGCAAGTGATCGGTGGATTTCCGGGCGGCACGATCCCGTTGTTCACGCTGACGCCCTGACCGGAGATGTAGGGCGCGAAGTTGACGTTGTCGGGTCCGAGGTTGAGCTGCGAGAACATGGCCGACACGCCCTCCGGCCCGGTCCAGTCGACGATCACGTTGTCGAGCCCGATGTTGGTCGCGGGATAGAGCGCCGAGAACCCGTTCAGCGTCACCACCGGCTGCACCAGCCCCATGCAGGTGACGTCGCGGATGTTCTGGAACGTGATGTCGCTGAACTGCGGGAACATGGTCCCCGAGAAGAGCGGGTTATAGGCGGTGCTCATGAGGATGGAATTGTTCACGTCGCGCATGCAGATGTTCTTGTACGAAGCGTTGGTGACGGTTCCGCCGCGGCTGGCGTCGGACTTGACGCGGATCCCGTTGAAGTCGCCCGGGCTGGCCCCGTCGCCGACGGGACGCGAGTCGGCGTCGATGGTGAGGTCGCAGACCTGCAGCCCGTCGACACCGCCATAGGTCTCGCTGCCGATCGACATGCCGTGGCCGGTGCCGAAGTGGTTGTGCACGACGAGGATGTTCGAGACGCCGTGGCCGCCCTTGATGGCGATGTGGTCGTCGCCCGTGCTGATCGTGTTGTAGGCCAGCAGGCCGCAGGTGGCGAAGCTGGTCTCACCCGGATCGATCCCGTCGGTGTTGCGCGAGGCGTGCGGCGACATGGGCAGCCCCTGCATGTTCAGCCAGCGCGAGGGCGTCAAGATGGTCACGCCCCACACGATGAAGCCCGCACCGGGCGAGGTACAAGCGGCGCCGATGCCGCCCGCCGGCGTCGAGGTGATCTTGACGTGGAACTTGGGCGAGTTGTGCAGGGTGATCTTGTAGATGAGGAGATTGGTCACCCCGCTGCGAACGTCGACGAGCGTCGGGTTGCCGATGCTGCCGTCGATGGTCTGGAGCGCCGCCGAGAGCTGCCACCAGGAATAAGCGTGGTTGACGAGCAGCTCGCCCCCCTGCCCATCGATCGTCCCCTCGCCGACGATGCCGGGGCTGGCGCCGTTGACGGTGATGAAGCTGGTGCACGCCGACGAATCGTTGACGCCCACCTTGGCGCAGTCGCCCGCGCTCGTGGCGGTCGCGTTGGCCTGGTAGTAGTCCGGGTTCCGCGAGGCGAACAGCGTCACACCCTTGTCGATCCAGAGGATCCTGCCGTTGATCGTCAGCGGCCCCGAGACGAACGAGTTCATCGTCTGGGACGGATCCGTAGGATCGGTCGTCAGCTGGACCACCGGGCAACTGTTGAGCGCCGTCTGGATGCGCTTGGTATCGGTGTCGTCGTTGGTGCTGTCGTTCGTCTCTTCCGGGATCCAGTTCTGGTCGTCGGTGTGGCGGCCGGCGATCAGGATGCAGGTCGGATTGGAGGGGATAGCCGGCAGCTTCGGTTCGAGCGCCCTCACGTCCGGGCAATCGGCCGGATCGCCCACCGACACCCAGGTCGACGGATCCGGGACGGAGTCACCCGTCTCGCCGCAGGTGTAGGGGACCGGGGTGATTGGCGGCTGCTTTTCGCAACCGAGGACGGCGAAAAACGCGGCCCCGCACGAGATCGCGGCGAGGCGCGCGGGGAAGGTCGGTCTATGTGTTGGGCGCTGCACGGTGGGCTCGGTTGAGGACCGCGCGCCGGCCCGGGCTTGGGCCGGGCGGCGCGCGGCGGTTCGCGATCTCGCTCAGGCTAGCAGCCGGTGCCGTTCGGGCAGGGCCAGGCGGTGCTGCTGGCGCAGCTCCAGGTCGGGCTCGCAGCGGCGGCCTGGCAGGTGCAGTAGCCGGTCTTGGCCGCGCCGGTCGAGTCCATGTACCCGGTGGTGCCGCCGCAGACGACGCAGTCGGCGATCGAGCAGGCGCTGGAGGCCATCGGCGCGGTCGTCGGGCAGGTCGGGTCCGCCGTCGTGGGGATGGCGTAGCACATATAGTTCTTGCTCGGGTCGAACGCGCAGTCGCCTTCGGCGTAGGCGCCGCCCGTGCACGTCTCCGGCTTCACGCCGGACTTCTCCGGGCCGCAGGTCTTGTAGCAGAGCTGCACGTCGGCCGTGGTGCAGGCGACGCCCTTGCCGGCCGCCGTCCCCGCCATCGTGTTGCCGCAGGCGGGCGATCCGAAGGTGCCGCTCTGGCCGGCCGCGCCGGTGGTGGACGGAGCTCCCGCCGCGCCGGTGGTCCCGCCAGTCGCGGTCGAGGTGCCGCCGGTCCCGGTGCTCGTGGAGCCGCCCGTGCCGGTCGAGCCGCCCGTGCCGGGGCTCCCCGTGTTGTCGGTGGCGCAGCCCTGGAACGCGAACACCAGCGCCAAGAGTGCGGTCGTCCCGCAGATCGGCGCCATTCGTTTCATCATCGTCGTCATCCGTCCCCTCGCTGGTTGGTGCATTTGAAAATCGAAAGCTTCGGGGACCTGGGTGTCCGCACCTTTGGCGGGCGGCTCACGGGCGAGGGTCAGGCGATGACCGAGCCGTTTGGTTGCGATGAGGCAACCCATGACGGCGTCCCGCTGTGCACCGCCAACCCATGTCATCCTCGACCCAGGCGCCGACTCCCTCTTCGGCCCCCCGGCTCGCCCAAGGTCCGGGGCGGGCGCCGGGGCTGACGCGGGGTGAGAACGGGTCCGCCGAGACGGGCGGGAGCGGCAACGTTGGCGTCGGCCGCTACCGCTGGCTGGTCTGCGCGCTGCTCTTCTTCGCGACGACGGTCAACTACATGGACCGCCAGATCCTCTCGCTGCTCAAGCCGATCCTGGACAGCGAGCTAGGCTGGACCAACGAGCAGTTCGGGCTGATCAACGCCGCCTTTCAGGCGGCCTACGCCGTCGGGCTCCTGGGGTTCGGCGCGCTCATCGATCGGATCGGGACCAAGGTCGGCTACGCGATCTCGATCACCGCCTGGAGCCTGGCCGCGATATCGCACGCGCTGGTCGGCAGCGTGAACGGCTTCTTCGCCGCGCGCTTCGCGCTCGGGCTGGGCGAGGGGGGGAACTTCCCCTCGGCGATCAAAGCCGTGGCGATCTGGTTCCCGCCGCGCGAGCGCGCCTACGCGACCGCGCTTTTCAACTCGGGCAGCAACGTCGGCGCCATCATCGCGCCGGCCATCGTCCCCTGGCTGGCCTTCACGTTCGGCTGGCGCTCGGCGTTCGTGGCGGCCGGGATCGCCGGCCTCATCTGGATCGCCTTCTGGCTGCCGTTTTACGACGTCCCCGAGAAGGTCGCCAAGCTCGGCCCCGGCGAGCTGGCTCACATCCGCAGTGAAGACGGCGCGGCGGCGGCCGGCGGCGGCGCGCCGATCGGCTGGCTCGAGATCCTGCGCCACCGGCAGGCCTGGTCGTTCATCGCCGCCAAATTCCTCACCGATCCCGTCTGGTGGTTTTTCCTCATTTGGCTCCCCGACTACTTCAAGAAGACGCGCGGCCTCTCGATCAAGAACAGCTGGGTCCTCCTGGTGACGATCTACGCGATCGTCACCGTGCTCAGCATCTTCGGCGGCTGGCTGCCGGGCTTCCTCACTAGCCGCGGCATGAGCGTGTCGCGCGCGCGCAAGACGGCCCTCTTCGCCTTCGCCTGCACGGTGCTCCCCATCCTGGGCGTCACGCACGTCGGCAACTGGGCCGCCGTCGTCCTCATCGGGATCGCCGGCGCCTCGCACCAGGCCTGGTCGGCGAACCTGTTCACCAGCGCCTCCGATCTCTTCCCCAAGCGCGCCGTCGCCTCGGTCGTCGGCCTGGGCAGCATGGCCGGCTCGCTGGGCGGGATCTTGTTCCCGATCTTCTCGGGACGGCTGCTCGACCGCTTCGCCGCCGCCGGCAACGTCACCGCCGGCTACGCGCTGCTGTTCGCGATCTGCGGCTCGGCCTACCTCGTGGCCTTCGCCGTGAACCATCTGCTGGCGCCCACCTTCGAACCCATCCGCACACCCGCATGAGGTCCTCACTGATGATCGATAGAAAGTCCGTTGGAAAGTCCTCCCTGGCGCTCGCAGCCGTCGCGCTGAGTCTGGTCGCCGCCCCGCGCCCCGCTCACGCCCAAGAGCCGACGCCGGCGCCGGCGCCGCCGCCTGCTGCCCCGGAGCCCCCCCCCGCCGAGGCACCGCCCGCGCCACCCGCGGCGCCGCCGCCCGCCGCGGTCATGCCCGCCGTCCCCGCGCCGTCGGTGCCCGCCCCGGGCGTCAATCCGGCGAGTGGCTCCTGGTTCGATCGCCCGCCCTTCACCTTCAGCGTCGGTCCCGAGGAGCGGCGCTGGTCGCTCACCTTCTACGGCTTCGTCGAGGCCGACTACATCTACGACACCACGCGCAGCTACAACGACTCGATCGGCAACGAGATCGTGGCGCGCGACGACACCTACGCGGGGACGGTCGGTCGGACGCAGTTCTCCATGCGCAACACCCGCCTCGGGTTCGCCTTCCAGGCGCCGGTGATCTCCGGCCTCCATCCATCGGCCATCGTCGAGGGCGACTTCTTCGGCCACGAGACGAGCCCGCCGACCGGCTCGGAGAACAGCTTCTACGACAGCCCGGTCTTCCGCATCCGCCACGCCTACCTGAAGCTGGACGGGGGCTTCGTCGATTTCCTGGCCGGGCAAACCTACGACGTATTCGGCTGGCAGAACTACTTCTTCCCAGCCTCCGTCGAGTTCCTCGGCCTGCCGAACATGGTCTTCTCGCGCAACACCCAGCTCCGCCTCTCGCGCACCTTCGGCGCCGACGGCCCGGTCAGCCTCGACGTCGCCGCCTCGGCCAACCGCCCACCGCAACGCGACTCGGAGATCCCCGACCTCGAGGCCGGCGTTCGGATCAGCGCCAACCACTGGAAGGGGATCACCACGCCGGGCAACGTGCGGACCATCGCCGCCCCGCTTTCGCTGGGCGTCTCGGCGATCGGCCGCCAGTTCAAGCTGGACGCGTTCGCGCCGCCCCCCACCCAGAAGTCGAACACCGTCCGCGGCTGGGGCGTCTCGATCGACGCGCTCGTGCCGGTCCTTCCAGCCACCGACGGCAACGACCGCAAGAACAAGCTCACGCTGACCGGGTCGTTCGTCACCGGCACCGGCATCGCCGACCTCCTGACCACCGGCGGCGGCGCCGGGTTCCCGACCCTCCCGAACTCCATGCAGCAGTCGCCGCCTCCCCTCTACACGCCGGACATCGACCCGGGCCTGGTGACCTTCGACGTGTCGACCCAGCTCGCGCACACCATCGACTGGTACGCCTACCGGGTCGGCCTGCAGTACTACCTGCCGATCTTCGACGGCCGGATGTTGTTCGCGGCCAACTACACCTACGCGCACTCCAACAACCTGAAGGATCTCTTCCCGGCGGGCGGCCGAGAGGAGGGCCTGCTCCAGACCATCGCCGACACCTCGATCTACGCCGACGCCAACCTCTTCTTCGACGCCACGCCGTCGATCCGATTCGGCATCTCGGGGCAATATACGCAGGTCTACTACCTGCCCCAGCCGCAGTTCTCCGACTCGTCGACCGAGAAGCCGCACAACATCCGCGGCATGGGCCAGGCCGTCTACGTCTTTTAGGACCAACGGCGCCGGCGCCGCGGCGCTTGTGTAGGGCGCGCCGGCGTCGCATGCTCGCCGGTCGATGAGCGAGCTTCACATCAAGCCGGCGGCGGCCTGCCGCTTCGACGAGGTGAGCCTGGGCGAGGTGATGCTGCGCCTCGATCCGGGCGAAGGGCGCGTGCACACGACGCGCACTTTTGCCGCCTGGGAGGGGGGCGGCGAGTACAACGTGGCGCGCGGGCTGCGGCGCTGCTTCGGACACCGGACGGCGATCGTGACCGCGCTCTGCGACAACCCGGTCGGGCGGCTGGTCGAGGACCTGATGCTGCAAGGGGGCGTCGACCTCAGCTACCTGCGCTGGGTGCCGTACGACGGCGTGGGGCGGGCGGCGCGCAACGGGCTCAACTTCACCGAGCGCGGGTTCGGGCCGCGCGGCGCCGTCGGCTGCTCCGATCGCGGGCAGACCGCCGTGTCGCAGATGCAACCGGGCGACGTCGATTGGCGCGCGCTCTTCGCCGGCGGCGTCCGCTGGTTCCACACCGGCGGGATCTTCTGCGGCCTCGCCGACGGGACGCCGGCGGTCGCGCGCGCGGCGATGGAGGAGGCGCGCGGCAGCGGCGCCTGCGTCTCGTACGATCTCAACTACCGCGACTCACTCTGGCGGGCGGTGGGCGGCCAGCAGCGCGCGCGCGAGGTGAACCGGTCGCTCATGCCGTTCGTCGACGTCCTGTTCGGCAACGAGGAGGACTTCACCGCCGCGCTGGGGTTCGACCCGCCGGGCGTCGACCCGCGCTACCGCGAGCTGCCGACCGCCGGCTTCCGCTCGATGCTCGGCGAGGTGACCCGCGCTTACCCGAACCTCAAGGCGGTGGCCACGACGCTGCGCACCTCACGCTCGGCCAGCGTGAACGGCTGGGGCGCCATCGCCTTCGCCAACGGCCAATTCTTCGAGGTCCCGCAGCGCGACGTCGAGCTCCTCGACCGGGTGGGCGGCGGCGACTCCTTTGCCTCCGGGTTCATCCACGGCCTCCTCGCGGGCAAGGACCCCGAGTGGGCGCTCCGCTGCGGCGTCGCCCACGGCGCGCTGGCCATGTCGACCCCGGGCGACACCACCATGGCGACGCTCGCCGAGGTGCTGCGCGCCATGGAGGCGCCGAGCGCGCGGATCGACCGATGAGCCGGACCGAGCACACCGCTCGCGCCGAGGTCGTCCGGCGAATCGAAGCGGTGGGGATCGTCCCCGTCATCCGCGCGGCGACGCCCGAGCTGGCCGCCCGCGCCGCCCGCGCCATCCTGGCCGGCGGCATCTCGGTCTTCGAGATCACCATGACCGTCCCCGACGCCCCCGCGGTCATCCGCGCGCTGGTGAAGGATCTCGGCGATCGGGCCGTCATCGGCGCCGGCACGGTCCTCAATGCGGCGGCCGCGCACCAGTGCGTCGACGCCTGCGCCGCGTTCATCGTCAGTCCCGGCTTCGATCCCGACACCGTGACCGAAGCCCACGCGCGCGGCGTCCCCGCGATGCCGGGCGCGCTCACGCCGACCGAGGTGCTCGCCGCCTGGAACCACGGCGCCGACCTGGTGAAGATCTTCCCGGTTTCGGCCGTGGGCGGCGCGCCTTACCTGCGCGCGCTGCGCGGACCGTTGCCCGACGTGAAGCTCCTGCCGACGGGCGGCATCAACGCCGCCAACGTGGCCGAGTACCTCAAGGCCGGCGCCTCCGCCATCGGCGTCGGCTCCGAGCTGGTCGACGCCCAGGCCCTGGCCGAGGGGCGCGACGCCGTCATCACCGAGCGGGCGCGCGAGCTCCTGGCCGCGGTGCAGGCGGCCCGGCAGCGCTAGATCGCCCCCTGTCACGGGTGCCCGCCGGCCGGCCCGACGGCTCAGGCGGGGCCCGGGGCGCGGAGATTTTCGATGTTCGCCCGCGCTCCCCGAGCCGCGCCCTGAGCTGCGCCGTCGGGGTGCGGACACTCAAAGGGGCAAAGGATTCGCCGCTCCATCGGCCCCGTCGGGAGCGGCTCGAGGTTGGCTCGGTCACGAGCCGGTAATTCTGCGGGGCCGCGCCGGTTGCCTGGGGGTGCTGGCGCGGCCCCGTGGGAGGTCTCCGATGAAGAACGTCTCTGCGCTCATTCCCTTGCTCGTCGCCCTGCCGGTAGCCATCGGCTGCGCCGGGGCCAAGCCCGTACAGAGCGCCGCGGGCGAAGGTGGCAGCGGCGCCACGGGTACCGGAACGGGTACCGGGGGCGCGACCGGCACCGGCGGCAGCCACGTGACTGGCAGCGGCGGTGGGGGCCTCCTGACCGGCAGCGGCGGCGGCGGCGGCGACGTCGGACCGGTCAGCGACGCCGGGAACAACTGCGGCCTGCAGCAGTTCGCCCCGACGCCCAAGGCGGCGGACATCATGATGGTGCTCGACCGCTCCGGCTCGATGATCGACGTGCCCAAGGGCTCGACCACGGGGCTCACCAAGTGGCAGATCGTCGTCCCCTCGCTGGAGAAGGTGGTGAGCGCCACCGACAGCTCGATCTCCTGGGGGATGAAGTCCTTCCCGGAGGCCTACACCGACTCGATGAACGACTGCGGGGGCGGCGTGACCAGCGCGATCGACGTCAACGTGGCGATGATGAACGCCACCCCGATGAACACGGCGATCACCGCGATGCAGCCCCTCGGCAAGGGGACGCCCACCGCCGACGCCATCACGCAGGCGGCGGCCTACCTGGCGAAGCTGACCGACAGCAACCCGAAGTACCTCCTGCTCGCCACCGACGGCGAGCCGACCTGCATCGGAACTTCGAAGGAATCGAGCCCGTACACCGTGTCCACCGCAAATGCGGTCGCCGCGGTGGGCAAGGCGCTCGGCGCGGGCTTTCCGACCTTCGTCGTGGGGATCGCGACCGACAAGGACAGCTCCAACACGAACCTCGACGAGCTGGCGGCGGCCGGCGGCGAACAAATCCCCAGCGCGAACCCCCTGGCCAGCCACTACTACGTGGCCGACGACGCCGACGCGCTGGTCTCGGAGCTACAGGCGATCACCGGCCAGATCTCGACCTGTCTTTTCCCGCTCAACCCGCCGCCGCCCGTGCTGAACGACGACACCAAGCTGGGCGTCTACTTGGGCGCCGGCATGACCAAGATTCCGTACGACAGCTCGCGGACCAACGGGTGGGCCTACACCGACGTCAACGACACCGCCGTCGAGGTGTTCGGCGATTGGTGCAACCAGATCGAGGCGGCCGGCGCCGGCAACGTGCAGATCATCTTCGGCTGCCCGATGATCAACGTGCCCTAGGCGGCGCCTTCCGCTTCGCACCCGCTCGCGCCCCCTCGGTTCACCGCCGCCTGACCGGGCTCCGAGGCGCTCAACTCAAGTTTCGTGCGGAGCCGAAGCTCGCGCCCCGAACCACCCGGCCGCCCGCACGATGGCGCTCGTCGGACGCGCGGATACGGCTCCGGCGCTCTTGAGCCGCCTTCGCCAAGAGTCAGACGCCGATAGGACCGTCAGGGCGCGTGCCGCCCCGAATCTCACACCGCGAACTGGAAGTAGTCCCGGGCGTTGCGGAAGCAGACGTCCTCCACGAGCGACGCCAGCAGCAGGCGGTCGTTCGGGAGCAAACCCCGCTCGACGTCCTCGCCGAGCATGTTGCAGAGCAGACGCCGGAAGTACTCGTGGCGCGAGAACGACAGGAAGCTGCGCGAGTCGGTCAGCATGCCGACGAAGCGCGCGAGCAGCCCCAGGTTCGAGAGCGCGTCGATCTGCTTGCGCATGCCGTCGAGCTGGTCGAGGAACCACCAGGCGCTGCCGAGCTGCATCTTGCCGGGCGCGCTGCCGTCGTTGAAGCTGCCGACGACGGTGGCGAAGGCCTCGTTGTCGGCGGGGTTGAGGTTGTAGACGATGGTCTTGGCCAGCTGCCCGGCGGCGTCGAGCCGGTCGAGGAAGCCCGCCAGCGCGACGGCCTGCGGGAAGTCGGCGATGGCGTCGTAGCCGGTGTTGGGGCCGAGCGCCGCCATCCCGCGCGCGCTGGTATCGCGCAGCGCGCCCAGGTGAAACTGCTGCACCCACCCGCGGCGGTGGTCCATCACGGCCAGGTCGTAGAGCAGCGCGGCGCGTAGCTTCTCGGTCTCGTCGGCGCTGGGGGCCTGGCCGGCCCGCGCCTTGACGAACGTGGCGGCCACCTCGCGCTCGGTGTAGTCGGCGACGTAGAGCCGCTCGAGGCCATGGTCCGAGGCGCGGCAACCGGCGGCGTGGAACGCGTCGTGGCGCTTGGCGAGCGCGTCGCGCAGCTCGTCGAGTGTCCCCACCGGGCCGCGGACGGCCGCGCCGAGCGCGTCCAGCCAGGCGTTCCAGCCGGCCAGGTCCTGCAGCGCCAGCGCCTTGTCGGGCCGCCAGGTCGGGTAGAGCTTGGTGAAGGCCCCGGCGCGCTTGGCGTGGCGCGCGTGCGGCGCCAGATCGTCGACTGGATCGTCGGTGCTGCAGACCACGCGCACGTCGAACTGGCGCAGGAGCCCCTGGGTGGTGAATCCGTCCTCGGCCAGCTTGCGGTTACAGTGATCGAAGATCTCGCGCGCGGTGTCGGGACCGAGCAGCTTGCCGCGCACCCCGAACGGGAAGCGCAGCTCGAGGTGGGTCCAGTGGTAGAGCGGGTTGCGCAGCGTGTGGGGGACGGTCCTGGCCCAGGCCTCGAACTTCTCCCAGTCGCTGGCCGCGCCGGTGATGGCCCGCTCGGGCACGCCGTCGGCGCGCATGGCCCGCCACTTGTAGTGGTCGCCCTCCAGCCAGATCTCCGTGATCGACCGGAAGCGGTGGTCGTCGGCCACCTGCTGCGGCGACAGGTGGCAGTGGTAGTCGAGGATCGGCTGCTTGGCCGCGACGCCGTGGTAGAGGTCCACGGCCGTCGGCGAGTCGAGCAGGAAATCGTCGTCCAGGAATGGCTTTGCGGCGGGTTTTACGGCGGTCTTCACGGGCGCGTGCGCTCGATCGTTACTGCGTAACCTTGACGTTGTCGAACTCGACCGTCGCGTCGCTGACGGCGAGGCCGATGGCCCCGGTGGTGAACGTCGCGTCCGTTACCATGCTCACCCGCGGCGTCCCGTTGACGGAGACCGAGAGCGTGCCGCCGTGCAGGTCGAGCACGAAGGTGTAGACCGTCCCCGCCACCGGACCGCCGTTTGTGGACTTGCTCTTGCTCCCCAGCGTCGTGCTGCTGCCGCTCAGTCGAGAGCGCAGCTGCACCGCCCCGCTGTCGTCCATGTAAGCCGTGTAGTAGTCCCCCTCGTCTTTGCTGCTGTCGATGCTGAAACGGCCCCAGACGCCGAACTCCTCGCTCGACCCGGAGATGAACTTGATATCGACCTGGAAGGTGTAGTCGGTCCAGCATTGGTCGCCGCCGATCTCCGCCACAAAGGTGCTGCTGCTCGCTGTTCCCTGAAGCACGTTGCTGCCACCGTCGCTGACGACCATGAACGACCCCTTGGTGCTGTCGGCGTCGGCGGTATCGAACAGCCAGTTCTTCGGCGGCGCCATGTTGACGGGGTACGTCTCGAAGTCTTCGGTGTAGGGGAGGGGTATCATGGCCTTGCAGCCGCTCGCCCCGGCTCCACCCGTCGTCGTCACGCTGCCGCCGGTGCCGGCGACCACGGTGCCCCCCGTTCCGGTCGTTCCGCCGAGCGCGCCCGTGCCCCCCTTGCCGCCGGTGGCGCTCCCCCCGGTCCCGATTGCGGAGCCGCCGGTCCCGGTCACCGCGCCGCCGCTCCCGGTCGCCGCGCCGCCCGCTCCGGCCGCGCCGGACGATCCCCCTTGCGCCGGCGCACCTCCGGCCCCCGTTCCGCCGCCATCGGGGCGGTAGTAGCCGTCGGGTGTGATGCAGCCCGCGGCCGCCAGCGCGATGCCGATGATCTTCGCCAGGCGCGCCATGGCTAGAAGCTCACCGCCACGCCGCCGTTGAAGTCGATGTTGAACGTGAACTTGGGCTCGGCGATCTGCATGTTGGTTCCAGCCTCGAGGCCGAACGTCGGCGTGATCGTGTAGAGAAGGCCGGCGCCCGCCTCGGCCAGCGCCGGACCGGCGACGACGGAATCGACGCAGGTCTGGTTGCGGGCGGCGCCGCAGTCCGTGTAAGCGCCGAACGTCACGACGTGGCGGATCTGCCCGGCGCCGAGTCCGCCCGAGATGAACGGTCGCAAGTCGCCCGAGCCGAAGAACATCGACGCCTTGGCGAACGCGGCCAGCGCCCAGCCCGCCGGCTGGTAGACGTGGGTGGTGTTCATGGGGTCGACGAGCTCGGTCGGGCCGCTCACCACCTGAATACGGCCCTGCAGTGACAGCAGCAGGTCCGGGCGCACCCAGTAGCCGATCTCCGGCGCGACATGGCCGAGCGAGGTGGCCGCGAAGGCTCCCGACACCGGGAGGTTGGCGTTGGTCTCGCCGTTGCCCGAGGTGTAGCCGACGCCGCTCCCCACCAGCACGCCCACGAACCAGGGATGGCTCGTCTCTTCGGCCTCCCCTTCCTCGCGTACGGTCGTGCTGTCGTCGTCGCCGTCGCCGTCCCCCTTCTTCTCGGCGACCGCGGCGTGCGCGCGCTCCGTGGGGTGCGACGCGCCCCCGAGCTGGATCACCAGCGGCCGCTCTTCGGTCCCGCGGTTGGCGACCGGCTGCCCGTCGTCGTCATCGGCCTCGATGTAGTAGGCGACCGACGAGCCGGTCGTCGCGTGGTCGGGGATCTCGGCGCTGTAGGCGCCGGGGCCGACTGGATCCATCGCCCGCCCCAGGAACTCCGAGGTCCCCTGTGGCCGGTAGGCGAGAACGACCTTGTGAAACTTGAGGTTCTCGTCGACGTTGACCGTCACCCGGATCGCGTTCCCCTGCTTGACCTCGCTGACGGTGTGATACGTGAAGCCACCGCTGCCGGCGCCGGCGCGCGCCGGCGCCGCCGCAGGACGGCTGTCCGGCGCCGCGGCCACGGCGTCGCCGCCCGAGGCCTCCCCGCCCGGCGTAGCGCCGTTCTTGGCGGTCTCTTTCGCCTCGTCGAACGCCTCGTTGATCTCCGGCGTCGCCAACGCCGGCGTCATCGCGATCCCGGGCTCGATCGCCAGCGCCGCGGCGAACTGTTTCTCGCCGAGCTCGCGGTTCTTGAACCCTTCGATGATCACCACGCCCATGTGGACGTGGGTGCGGGCCGCCACCGCATGCTGCGCCAGGCCCGACGTCTCGCACAGCTCGAGCGCCTTCTTGAGGATCTCGCGCGCCTTCTCGAACTCGCGCTTGTCGATGGCGCCGAGCGCGTCGCGGTTCAGCTGGGTGATCTTACCCGCCGGATCCGGCGCCTGGGCCAATCGGCGCGTCGCGGCCCCCGCCACGCCGTGACAAAGCAAGATCACCGCCCCGATTCGCGTGAGCAAACGAACGCCCGACATGCGTCGAATCAGTGTTCGCGCCGGGCCGCGGCGGCTCAGACCCGACTGATGTCCCTGCTTAGAAGGTGACCTCGGCGGCCCCCGTCCCGGCGGCGAATCCCGGCCCCCAGGTTGCCACCTGCATCGTCGCGGGGACGACGATATGCGGCGCCCGGATGATGCCCCCGCCGTAAAGGTCGAGGCGGAGCGCCAGCCGGGGCAAGAGGCGCAGCCGGGCGGCGACGCGTCCGTAGATCGCCGCGCGCGTCACAGAGTCGGTCCCGGGGGGATAAGTGGTCGCGGCGGTGACGCCGCGCGAGCGCACGATCGTGATGAGTGATCCCGCCGCGACCTCGAAGGAGATCCGCTGATCGAAGCGCGGCGCGAGCAGGATTCCGCCGCCTGCCATCCAGGCCGACGTGCCCGCCTCCCCGTCGGCGGTGGTCAACGTCGCCTCGCTGAGGGGCGCGTAGGCGCTCAGCTCGGCGCCGACCATCCCGGCGAGCTGCGCGCGCAGGCTCAGCCCGGCGATGGCGATGGTGCCGCCGCCGCCGGTCACCGCCAACGCGCCCGCCGATGCGCTGGCGTCGAACCAGCGCGCCGGCTTGGGCACCTCCGGGACCACGGGCGCAACGGCGGCCGGCCGCGTCCGCACCGGGGGAGGGACCGCGGGCTCGGCCACCAGCCCCAGGCTGATTCGCAGAAACTCGACGGTGCGCAACGCCAGCACCGCCTGCTGCCCGGAGTCTTGGTCGACCTCCAGCTCCTGGCGCAGGCCGATGCGCGTGGAGCCCGGGTCCGAGATCCAGACGTCGGTGCGGTGGCCGTCCGCCACGATCACCGCGCGCGCGCCGCCCGCGATGGCCGCGCGAACCTGCGCCTCGATCCGGGCGCCCGGCGAGACGACGGCGCGCGCGACGTCGATCCCGATGGTGCCCAGCTCGGCTTCGATCCGACCGGCCAGCGGATCGTCGGGCGTGGTCGAGAAGAGCGCGACCCGCAGCGGGCCGTTCGGCACGCCGGGGACGTCGAGCGCGCCACGCGCGGGCGCCGCCAGGGCCAGCAGCGCGAAGGCCACGGCTACGGCGGCCTGCGCGCCGCCGCGCCGGATCACGGACCGACCGTGCGTCTGGCCAGTGCGGCGTGCGGCCCGCCGGGGAAGTCGTGGAGGTAGGCCGCGGCCGCCTGCCGGGCCTGGCCGTCGTCGCCCGCCTTGATCCGCGATTCGATGAGGCGGCCGGCCGCCTCGCGCGCCAGCGGACCGTGCGGGAACGATCGCAGGTAGTTGGCGAAGAGATCGCCCGCCATCTTGTAGTTGTGGCGCCCCTCGAACGCGATGAGGCCGAGCGCGAAGGTCGGGCGGTCGGCGGCGGGGAACCGGCGGCGCGCCGACCGGTAGGCCTCCTCGGCGCGGTCCTCGTCACCGGCCAGACGGGCGACGTCGCCGAGCAGGACCAGATCCTCGGGGCCGAGACGCGCGCACTCCGCGCGCCACCCCTCGAGCACGGCCGCGGCGAGCGCTTCGCGATACTGTGCGCGGGACGCCTCGACGCGCCAGTCGGCGGCGGGCGGCGTGTGGGTGGCGACCGCCTCGACGTGGCGGGGCCGCGGCGCGGCCGCTCGCTCGACCGGCGGCGGGAGCTCCGCCGGCGGCGGCGCCAGCGACGGCTCACGAATCGCGGGTGCCGGAGGCGCGGGCGGCGCCACCTCGACCTCGGGCGGCGGCAGGGGCGCGCCCTCGAGCCCCAGGTCGGCGCCGCTCGCGCTGGCGCGCAGCCGCTGGCCGGTGACCACGCGAATGGGCTCCTTGATGCCCGGCCCGGTCACCAGCACCGACCCTTCGTGCATCGACACGGTGAGCGCCCGCGCCTTGGCGTCCCAGCCGGCCGCGAAGCGGGTGCCGGTCACCTGGATGTGGTAGCCACCGGCCCGCACCTGCCAGTGCGTGTGGGCGCGGTGGATGACCGAAACCTCCAGCGTTCCGCCTTCGATCGCCACCGTCGCGCCGTCGTGGGTCAGGGCGTCGACGTGCGCCGACGCCCGCGGCGGCAGCGTGACCGCCGAACCGTCCGAAAAGCGCAGCTCCATGGGCGCGCTCGCGGGCGCGACCAGCGCGGTACCGATCGCGCCCTCGCCCACGCCAGAGACCGCGTAGGACACGACGCCCGGGCTGAGAAACAACCAGGCCGCAGCCGCGCAGGCGGCCATCCCGCCGACCGCAAAGGTCCAGCGGCCAAGCGCGCGCGCCGGGCTCGTCCGCCGGAGCTCGCGCGCCGCCAGCGCCGCCTGGACCCGCGGAAGAATGTTGCGGCGTCGCGCGTCGCCTTCCACGACGCGACCCACGTCGCGCATCAATGATTCGAGCTCGCCGTTCATATTCGATTCCCCGTTCATGTCTCGCCCCACCGCCCGCCGCGCGCCATCCGGTCCGAAAGGGCCGGATGTGACTTCGCCGCTTCCACGAACCTCTTCTCGGCGCGCGCCAGCCGCCGCTTGACCGTCGCCAGCGACACGCGGCAGGCGGCCGCCACCTCGGTGAGCTGCATCTCCGAGACGAACCGGAGAGAGAAGGCCAGCCGCTCGTCGGCCGGAAACGTCGCCAGGATCGTGTAGGTCGCGCGCACCGCCTCGGTGGTCTCCCCCTGCGGCGCGGCCACCGGCACCTCCGGCACCTCCTCGGGCGCCACGAAGCGGATCCAGCGCCAGCGCCGCCGGCGGCGAATCCGCCCGCGCGCCGTGAACACGGTCAGCGTGGCGATCCAGCTGCGCAGCGCGGCCGCATCCTTGAGGTTGTGAATCCCCTCGAGCACCGCCACGAAGACGTCCTGGACCACGTCCGGGATCTCGGCGTCGATGCCCAGGGCGCCGGCCACCAGCCGTTCGACCAGTGGCTCGTACCGCTCGACGAGGATGGTCCGGGCCCGCGTCTCACCACGCCGCAGCGCCGCCACCAGCTCGGCGTCGTCGGCGTAGGGCTGCGCAGCCGCCACCGGAAGCGACGGCTTCGGCGGCTCTTTCGCGACCGGAGCCGGCGGCAGCTCACGGCCGTCGGCGCGCAGGCCGGTGGGGGACGGCACGTTGAGTAGTCTACCCGGGGTGCCATTTCTTGTCGCCGCCGGATCGGCGGGGCGCCGGAAGGCGCGCTGCGTTGTCCGCACACTCTGGGGATCTCGCGAGATACGCATCGGTCGCCCCATTCCTGCTTGAAGAGACATTTGGCCCTACCGCCCGTGAGTGTCCCCTGCCCCCCGGCGCGGTTCACCTTCGCCAAAGCCGCGGCCCAGGTAGTATGTAGATGTGCGGTGTCTCCTTTCCCCGATCTCCGGTGGGATAGCCATCGCCGCGCTGCTCGCGACCGCGTGTAACGGAGACCTGCACCCCTTCGGCGCCGGTCCCGGGACCGACGGTGGCCACATCGACGCCCCGATCGTCACCGACACGCCGGTCAAGAAGGACACGTCCGTGACACCCGACGCGTTCAGCGGCGTCTGCCCCGACAACCCGCCCGTTGGCTTCGCGACGATGAGCGACCTCGGCGGCGAGTGGGACGGAGGCACCGCCGGGATGCCCAACCTACAGGTCAGTGGCGGCGTGACCGGCGGTGGCTCAGGCATGCAGGTCACGGTGGACGCCAGCGACGCCGATGCGCTGGCTGAGTTCTCGATGTACGCCAGCGACAAGATGCCGGGGCCGCTGACGATCCTGATCGACGGAATGATCGCCATCCCGCCCCCTCCCGACGGAGGAAGCGGCGACGTCCAGAAGATCCGCGTGTCGTCGAACAAGACCGTCGCCGGCGTCGGCGATGCGTCCGGGTTCACGGGCGGAGGGATCACGTTGACCAGCGTCAACAACGTGATCCTGCGGAACCTGGTGATCGACAGGCCCAACAGCGACGACGCCGGCGACAACGTCGACGCCATTCACATCGAGACGTCGCACCAGATCTGGGTCGATCACTGCGACCTTTCGTCAAACGGTCCGACCGCCACCCCGGCCTACGACGGCCTCGTCGACATCTCCGACGGCAGCGACTTCGTGACCGTCTCCTGGACCCGCTACCACGATCACGGCGACACCGGCCTGGTCGGCCGGTCCGACAGCAGCGCCGCGGCCGCCCAGGACGCGAGCAAGAACCACGTCACCTACGACCACGACTGGTTCAACAACGTGCTGACGGGCCCGCGCGTCCGCTTCGGAACCATCCACGTGCTCAACGCATTCTTCGAGGACGTCGCCAATTACGGGGTCGCCTCGATCGATGGCGCGAACACTCTGATCGAGAACAGCGTCTTCCAGAACGTGGCGCCGCCGCCTCAGGACGACTCCGACTTTGGATGGGTCACGACGATGCTCTCGTCCGCGTCCGCCGGCAGCGTCGATCTCGTCAACAACCAGACCGATGCCAGCGACGGGACCGCGGTGCTGACCGCGCAGGCGATGATCTCGCTCCCCTATGCCTATTCGGCCGATCCGCGGGACGCGGTCGTGGGATTGGTCGAAAACTGCGCCGGCACCGGCATCGTCACGCCACTGCCGCCATCGAAGAACTGAGGCCCGCAGGCCCTGACGCGGCTCATTTGCCGCCGACGTGGCTGACGCGCCAGATCGAGTTGGTGCCGTCGTCGGAGACCATCAGCGCCCCGTCCGCGGCGACCTCCACGCCGACCGGGCGGCCCCAGACGTCGCCGTTGGCCGTCACGAAGCCGGTCAGAAAGTCCTGGTACCCGCCGCTCGCGCGCGCGCGGCCGTGCATCGGCACCCGCACCACCTCGTAGCCCGAGCGCCGGTGGCGGTTCCACGACCCGTGCTCGGCGGCGAAGATGTCACCCCGGTAGTCCGCAGGGAATTGTTGGCCGCCGTAGAACGTCATCTGCAGCGAAGCGTCGTGCGGCTGCAACAGGACGTCGGGTACGATGACCTTCGCCGCCAGCTCCGGGCGCCGGCCGCCGAGGCGCGGATCCGGGTGCCCGCCGATGTAGTACCAGGGCCAGCCGTAGAAGCCGCCCGGCTCGACGTGGGTGATGTAGTCGGGGACCAGGTTGTCGCCCAGCCGGTCGCGCTCGTTGACCGAGGCCCACAGCTCGCCGCTCGTCGGGTGGACCGCGATTCCCACGGCATTGCGGATCCCCCAGGCGAAGACGCGTTCGTGCCCGCCGCCGGAATCAAAGGCCAGGATGTCGGCCCGATGAAATTCGGCGGGGTGCAGGTCGGGGTCGTCGACGTTCGAGCGCGACCCGACCGACGCGAACAGCGTCTGGCCGTCGAGCGAGAAGGCGAGGTCGCGCGTCCAGTGCCCGCCACCGCGCAAGCGCCCGCCGCCCGGGAGCTCGGCCACCTTCTCGA
Source organism: Polyangia bacterium (assembly GCA_036498765.1). Taxonomy (GTDB): domain Bacteria; phylum Myxococcota_A; class Polyangia; order Fen-1088; family Fen-1088; genus JADGRB01. The sequence goes on along the minus strand of DASYEX010000027.1, from coordinate 23,537 downwards.
AGGGGCCGCGCGCGTGCAGATCGCCGTTGCGGTACGGAAACCGGACCACCGCGTCGGTGTCGCCGACGTAGAGCCACTGCGGATCTTTCCCCGGCGGATAGAACGCCAGCCCGAACGGTTTGTTGAGGCCGGTGGCGAATCGCTCGCGCTGGGCGGCCCGGCCTCCGGCTGCCAGGCCACGCAGGACGCGGATCTGCCCGGGCTCGCTCTCGGCGACGAACAGATCGCCGTTGGGCGCCGTGCGGATGAGCCGGGGGTTGTCGAGCCCGTCCGCGTAGAGGTCGACCTCGAACCCCACCGGCGCCGAAGGCCAGGCATCGGCCGGCCGGGGGACCATGTGGGCGCCGTTGTCGATCGACTCGGCCTCGCGCGGGGGCGGCAGATCGGCGACGGTAATCTCGTGCGAGGCGCCCGGCCGCTGGTGGCGGTAGTCGAAGAAGGGCGGAACGTCGGGCGCGGCCGGAGAGGAGGTAGAGGCGGCGGCGCGCACCCAACGGCGGGCCACCACCACCCCGGCGCCGACCAGCGCACCGAGACAGATCGCATAGACGGCGCGCATCCGTCGGGGGTAACCTCTCTCGGTTCGCGTTCGATGTCCCGACATCCCCCCGTGACTATGCTCCGATTTCGCGCGTTCGCACTCGGTCTGCTGCTGGCGACCGTGCTGGCCCCGCGCCCCGGCGCCGCCGCGCCGAAGGAGGAGCCGCCCATCACCGCGACCGGCGCGGAGGGGGACTATCTGCGCACGATCCACCGGATCATCCACTTCCGGTGGGATTTCCAGTTCATCCAGCTGGTCGCGGACAAGCGGCCGCCCAGCGATCCCCTCAATAACCCGAGGCTCGAGGCCGAGATCCTGTTCACGGTCCGCTGGGACGGCAGCCCCGCCGAGGTGACGGTCAGCCAGAGCTCGGGCGTCCCGGCCTTCGATCAGGCCGCCGTCGCGGCGGTGAAGGGAGATCGCCCCTTTCCGGTCCCGCCCATCGACACCTACGGCGATGACGGCGTGGCGCACTTCCGGTGGATCTTTGCGCGCGACGCGCGCCTCTGCTCGGGCGGCCAGGTCCGCCGGGTCGAAGCCCCGCTCGGCGAGGCGCTCCCCCGGCTGTTTATCCAGGGACGCATCAAGGAGGCGCTGCTGCGGGTCGCGCGCTACACGCGCTCCGGCGACACCGGCGCGATGTCGACCTTCGCCCACGCCTGGCTGACCCGGCCGCAGCCTGACCCGGCGCTCGACGCGCGCGCCGCCGCGGCGCTGGTTCGCGCGGGGGACACGCGCGCCGTCGATCGGCTGAAGCCGGCGCTCGGACGGCCCGAGACGCTGGCGCTCGCCGCACCGGCGCTGGCGTCGGCGAAGGTCGATCTCTGCGCCCTGGTGCGGCCGCGCCTCAAGCCGACGGACACCGAGGGGATCCTCCACGCGGCGCGGGTGTTTGAGGTGTCCGGGACCGAGCTGCCCGCCGGGTCGCCCTGCGTGGCGGAGCTGGGCGATCTCTACAAGCTGGACGCCCTCCCCGTCCCCCTGCGCGCGGAGATCCTGAGGACGCTGGCCGTCGTCAGCCCGACCAGCGCGCGACGCCCGGCGCTGAACGCGCTAGGCGACAGCGACGCGCACCTGCGGGCCGCCGGGGCGACGGCGTTCGCGCGTCCGGGCGGCGGACGTCCGACGCTCTATCGCCTGTCGCCGCTGGTCAAGGATCCCTCGGTCGAGGTGCGCGCCGCGGCCGCCGCCGGGCTCATCCGCGCCGCGGGCGACCTGGCCCACGATTTCGTGCTGCCGCTGGTCAAGGCGCGCGAGGTGCAGCCCCTGGTGGCGATGGCGCCGGAGCTGGGCAAGGAGACCTCGGCCGGCTCGCTCGATCTCCTCGCCAAGCTTCAGAAGCGCCCCGATCCGGAGCTGCGGATGCCGGTGCTGGCGGCGCTGGCCGAGCGGACGGACCAGGCGGGACGGGGCCTGTTTCAAGCGGCGGCCGCCTCCGTGAAGAAAGACCCTTATGCCTCAGCCGAGGCCCGCCGGATCGTCTACGCCGACGCGGACGTCAAGGAGCTGGAGCCGCTCATGAACGATCCGGCGCTGGGCCTCCTCGGTTTCAAGGCCCTGCTGCGCGCGCAGCGCCACACCGAGGCGATGGGCTGGCTGGTCACACAGTTCGACCGTCTGACGCCCGAGACGCTGATCGACGCGCTCGGTGCCTGGCTGCAAAACCCGCCCGCCCACGCCGCCAGCAAATAGTGATTAGCTTGCTGCGGCGCCATGACAGACGCTGGGCGTTCCAGGTTCCCGGTTCTCTATCAACTCAACACCCGGGTTCTGGTGACGGAGACGGGAGCGGCGCGCGGGCGCCCCGCGACGCTCGACGACCTGCCCGATAGCCTGTTCGACGAGGCCGCCGCGCGCGGGATGGCCTGGATCTGGATGCTGGGCGTCTGGCAGACGGGCGCCGCCGGTCTGGCGAGCTCGCGCGATCCGGCGCGGCGGACGGATCTGGGGGCCGATCTCTCGGACGTGCGCGAGTCCGACATCGTCGGCTCGCCGTTCGCGGTGGTCGGCTACGACGTCCACCGCGACTTCGGCGGCGAGCCGGCGCTGGCACGGTTGCGCGAGAGGTTGCGCCGCCGGAGGGTGAGCCTGCTCGTCGACTTCGTCCCCAACCACGTGGCGCTCGACCACCCCTGGGTCGAAAGTCACCCCGAGTACCTGATCGAAGGGAGCGAGGACGATCTCCGCCGCCAGCCGAACAACTACGTCGCGCTCGAGACGTCGCGGGGGCGGCGGATCTTCGCGCACGGCCGCGACCCGAACTTCCCCGGCTGGAGCGATACGCTGCAGCTCAACTACCGGCACGGCGGCCTGCGCGAGTCGATGATCGCCGAGCTGGGGCGGATCGCCGCGCGCGCCGACGGCGTCCGCTGCGACATGGCGATGCTGCTGGAGCCGGCGGTGTTCGCGCGGACCTGGGGCGAGCGCGCGCGGCCGCGCGACGGGACGCCGCCCGTCGACGCGCCGTTCTGGCCCGAGGCGATCCTTCGCATCAAGAAGCGGCACCCCGAGTTCCTGTTCATCGCCGAGGCCTACTGGGACCTCGAATGGGCCTTGCAGCAGGAGGGGTTCGACTTCACCTACGACAAGCGCCTCTACGACCGCTTGCGCGACGGGCCTGCCCGCCCGGTACGCGAGCATCTGTCGGCGGATCCCGCCTTCCGCGACCGCTGCCTGCACTTCCTCGAGAACCACGACGAGCCGCGCGCCGCCGCCGTTTTCCCGCCCGAGCGCCACCGCGCCGCCGCCGTGATCGCCTTCCTGGCACCCGGCCTCCGCTTCTTCTACGAGGGCCAACTGGAAGGGCGGAAGGCCCACGCCTCGATCCACCTCGCGCGGCGCACCGCCGAGAAGCCGGACGAAGGACTGCGGGCGTTCTACGGCCGGCTGCTCGAATGCCTGCAGCGGCCGGAGACGCACGCCGGGACCTGGAGGCTCTGCGCCTGCCGGGCCGCCTGGAGCGGCAACGGGACCTGGGACAACTTCATCGCCATGAGCTGGCAAGGCACCCCAGGCACCGGCGGGAACCTGCTGGCGATCGTCAACTTCGGCCCCACCCAGGGGCAGTGCTACGTGGAGTTGGGCCTGGACGGCCTCGGCGACGGCGTGCTAACCCTCACGGACCTCCTCGGCGAGGAGCGCTACGAGCGGGATGGGCGCGCGCTCCGGCGCGAGGGGCTCTATCTCGATGTGCCGGCCTGGGGTAACAACGTATTCGATGTCCGGCCGCGGGGGAGCTGAATCGTCGCGTAAGCATTGCAATTATGTCCAGTCAGTCTTATTTCTTGGGGACTTGCGAGGAATGAGGCTGTGACCGACATCGAAAGTCTTCTCCAGAAGACCAGCCGCACGTTCGCGCTGACCATCCCCTGCCTGCCCGAACCGACCCGTGCCGAGGTGGGGATCGCTTACCTTCTGTTCCGCATCATCGACACCTTCGAGGACGCGGTCCTGTGGCCCCCCGCGCTGCGGATCGAGGCCCTCAAGCAGTTCGCGGGGCTGCTCGACCGACCCGCCGCGGAGTCGCGGCCGCTGGCCGAGTCGTGGACCCGCGAGCCTCCGCTGGCGCACGCCGGCTATCAGGAGCTCCTGGCGCACACGCCCTACGTTCTCGAGCAGTTCCAGGCGCTGCGGCCGGAGGCACGCACGATCCTCCGCACGCACGTCGCCCGCAGCGCCGAGGGGATGGCCGGCTTCGTTCGGCGAATCGCGCCGGACGGCGGTCTGCAGCTCGAGACGGTCGAGGACCTGCGCGCCTACTGCTACGCGGTGGCGGGAATCGTCGGCGAGATGCTGACCGAGCTCTTTCTCCTCGGGCGCCCGTCGCTGGAGCGCGTGGCGAAGGATCTTCGCGCCCGCGCCGCCGACTTCGGCGAGGGCCTGCAGCTCGTGAACATCCTCAAGGACGCCCGCCCCGACGCCGTGGAGGGGCGCACCTTCCTGCCCAGCCGGGCACCGCTGGCCGAGGTGTTCGTGCTGGCCCGCAAGGACCTGGCGTCGGCGGCGACCTATATCGAGTTGATGCGCGAGGGGGGCGCCGAGCCGGGGCTGGTGGCCTTCAACGCGTTCATCTGCAAGCTGGCCACGGCGAACCTGCAGATCCTTCGCGACCAGGGGCTGGGCGCCAAGCTGACCCGCGTGACCGTGGCCAAGATCGCCGCCGAGATCGCCGCGGGCCTCGGCGCCCGACCGGCGCCCGTGGAGGCCTAGCGGCCCGCCACGTCCTGGGCGCGCACCTGCGACAGCGCCATCAGCGGGAAGTAGTGCCGGTAATAATGATAGTTGAGATAAAAGACCTTGGGGAAGCCGGTCCCCGTCCAGGCGACCTCGTCCCAGGTCCCTTCCCGCTGCGTGTCGAGCAGGTGCTGCACGCCGCGCCGGACCGCCGCGCTGTCTCGCTCGCCCGCGGCGCAGAGCCCCATGATCGCCCAGGCCGTCTGGCTGGGGGTGGAGGCGCCAATACCTTTCTGAGAAGGCTGGTCGTAGCTGGCGATGCTCTCGCCCCACCCGCCATCGGCGTTCTGGCGGGCGACGAGCCAACGGACGGCGCGCCGCACGGAGGGCGCCTCGAGATCTTCGCCGATGGCGGCGAGCCCACGCAGCACCTGCCAGGTGCCGTAGAGGTAGTTGACCCCCCAGCGGCCGTACCAGCAGCCTTCGGTGGTCTGGTCGCGGCGGAGAAATCCGAGAGCGCGCGCGACCACCGGGTGGGCGGCGCCGTAGTCGGGGAAGTGGCTGAGGCACTCGAGCACGCGCGCCGTGATGTCGGCGGTGCTGGGATCGATCATCGCGTTGTGGTCGGCGAACGGCACGTGCGTCAGCCACTGCTTGTCGTTCCCGCGATCGAAGCTGGCCCAACCGCCGTCGGCGTTCTGCATCCCCAGCATCCAGGTGAGGCCCCGGCGCATCGCCGCTGCGCAGGCTTCCTGGCGCGCCTCCGGCGTGCCGCCCGCGCGCGCCTGCGCCAGCACCATGAGCGCCATGCAGGTGTCGTCGACGTCGGGGTAGAACTCGTTGCGCGCCTCGAAGTACCAGCCCCCCGGCGGGGCCGGGTTGCGCACCGCCCAGTCGCCCGACCGCGTCGTCTGCTTGCCCAAGATCCACTGCACCGCCCGGCCGACCGCGGGGTGGTCCGCCGCCACCGAGCCCTGGAGGAGCGCGTGCGTCGCCAGGACGGTGTCCCAGACGGGCGAGACACAGGGCTGCATGCGCAGGCCGTTCTCGTCGCGCAGGAGGAGCCCGTCGAGGTGGCCCAGCGCCTCGGCGAGCAGCGGGTGCTTCTCGCTGTAGCCGAGCAGGCTGAGCGCCAGCACGCTGTTGGCCATCGCGGGCAGGATGGCCGAGAGGCCGTCCGACTCGGCGAGGCGATCGATCATCCAATCGCCCGCGCGCTCGACGGCGTAGCGGCGCAGCATCCTGGCGCCCGGGAGCTTCTCGCCGAGCTTGAGCAGGCGATCGACGCCGTGAAAGACGGTCTTCCAGTCCGCGGCGGGCGCCGCACCGGCCGGGCCGAGCTCTCCCGCATCCTGGAGCAACTCGGCGACGCCGCACGACGCAGGAAGAGCCACCACCGGCTTGTTCGCCCAGATGATCGACAGCGGGACGAAGATCGTCCGCGACCAGGCCGACAGATCGTAGACGGAGAACGGCGCGGTCTTGGGCGCGAAGACCATCTCCGGCGGGATCGCGGGTACGCTCTGCCAGGGGACCTGACCGAACATCGCCAGGTGCTGCCGCGTGTAGGTGTTGGCGCGCCCGACGCCGCCCAGCCCGCGAATGACCGCGCGCGCGGCGCGCAGGTGCGGCGCGTCCGCGGGCTCGCCTGCCACCTTGAGCGCGAAGTAGCTGAGACAGGAGACCGACAGCTCCGGCGGACCGCCGAGGTATTGGGAAAAGCCGCCACCCGGCAGCGCCTCGGCGCGGATGACCCGGGCCAGATCGCGCACTTTGTCGCTTTCGCGACGATTGAAGAACGCTTCAATCAAGATGAGGTAGCTTTCCAGCGTGGTGTCGCCTTCCAGCTCCCCCTGCCAGAACCCCTCCGGCGCCTGCCGCGCGAGCAGCCAGTCGCGCGCGGCGGCGATGGCGGCGTCGACGCGCGCGCGCGCCGGCGCGGGCACCAGCAAGCTTCGTGCGGGATTTGGCTGGGCGGTGGACATGGGCGCGGCGTCAGTCACCTAGAGGAGACAACATGCGGTTCCCGTTTCATATAACGACAGACCAGGTCGGCTACCAGATTCGAAAAGCGGTCGCGGGAGAGACCCGCTATCCGCTGGTCTTGATGCTGGAGCCGCTTTATACCTGCAACCTCGCCTGCGTGGGCTGCTCGACCGAGCGCCACACCGGCAAGCTCGGCGATCGGCTGCCGCTCGAGATCTGCCTGCGGGCGGTCGACGAGTGCGGCGCGCCCACCGTCTCCCTGTGCGGCGGCGAGCCGACGCTCTACCCGGAGCTGCCAGAGCTCGTCGCCGGGATCATCGGCCGCCAGCGCCACATCTACCTCTGCACCAACGGCCTGGTCCTGGACCAGAAGGTGTTCGGGAAGATCGCGCCGCACAAGCGGCTCACGATCAACGTGCACCTGGATGGGATGCGCGAGACGCACGACAAGGTCTGCGCGCGCGAAGGGGTGTTCGACAAGGCCATCGAGATGATCCGGCAGGCCAAGGCGAACGGCTATCACGTCACGACGAACACCACCGTGTTCAAGGAGACGTCGGTCGAGGAGATCGAGGACCTGTGCAAGATGGTCAAGAGCCTGGGCGTCGACGGGCTGCTGGTCTCGCCGGGCTACCACTACGAGTCGGTCAAGGCCGACATCTTCCTGACCAAGCAGGAGATCCAGCGCAAGTTCAAGCGGGTGCTGGAGCTCTCCAAGGACTACCGGATGCAGTCGACGCCGATGTATCTGGAGTTCGCGGCGGGGATGCGCGAGTACGACTGCTCGCCTTGGAGCACGGTGACCTTCACGCCCAAGGGCTGGAAGAAGCCCTGCTACCTCATCGGCGAGGAGTACGTCCCCGACTGGAACGAGTTCTGGACCAAAACCGACTGGGCCTACTGGGAGTCGCGCCAGGACGACAAGTGCCAGAACTGCGCGATGCACAGCGGCTTCGAGGCCTCGGCGGTGCGCGGGCTGCGCAAGAGCCCCAAGGACCTGCTGCGCATGGCCGCCTGGAACTTCTTGGGATGAGCGGGGCGACGACGCCGTGACGATCGCGATCGTCGCGGCGATGCCCGAGGAGATCGGGCCCCTGCGCGGGCGGCTGGTCGCGGCGACGCGGACCCAGCGCGGCTCGCTGGTCGTCGAGCGCGGCCGCCTCGGGGGCCGAGAGGTCGCGCTCGCGGCGACCGGCGACGGAGCCCGCAATGCGCGCGCCGGCGTCGAGGCGCTCCTGGCGTCGGGCGCGGAGGCGCTGGTCGTCCTGGGCGTCTCCGGGGCGCTGAGCGCCGAGCTGGCGACGGCGGAGCTGGTGGTGGCGACCCGGGTGACCGACGAGGACGGCGGGGTGCGCGAGGCCGACGCCGCCTGGGTAGCGGCCGCGACGCGCGCCACGGGCGGCCGCCCGGCGGTCGTCGTGAGCGCGCGCCGGATCGCCGACAGCGCCACGGAGAAGCGGCGCCTCGCGGCGCAGGCGGGCCCGGGGCTGGCGGTGGTCGATCTCGAGTCGGCCGCCTACGTGGCGGCGGCCGCGGCGCGCGCGATCCCCTGGCTGGTCCTCCGCGCGGTGAGTGACCGCGCCGACGAGAATTTGCCCGCGCTCCTCAACCGCAGCCTCGACGCGGGCGGCGCCGTCAACCGGGGGCGCGTGCTGCGCAGCCTGCTCGGCGATCCGGGCGCGCTGCCGCACCTCCTGGCGCTGCGCAAGCGGGTCGGCCAGTGCGCCGAGGTGCTGGCCCGCGCCGCCCAGGCCGCCCTGCCCGCCTTCGCCCTCGCGGAAGGCGCCGCGTGAAAGACGACGGCGGGATCCTCGACGCGCTGGCCGCCCGCGGCGGCGAGAAGTTCACGCTGCACGAGCAGTACCTGAACCCCAAGATGGTCCAGGTCCTCAAGACCATCGGCTTCGACCGCCACTACGTGCGCGCCGAGGGAGCCTATCTCTACGACCGCGAGGGGCAGCGCTACCTCGATCTGCTCTCCGGCTTCGGCGTGTTCGCCATCGGGCGCAACCACCCCACCGTCAAGCGCGCGCTCGCCGACGTGCTCGGCGCCGACCTCTCCGACCTGGTGCAGATGGACGTCTCGCCGCTGGCGGGGATGCTGGCGGAGGAGCTGGTCGCGCGCATGCCCGGGCAGGAGCGCGTCTTCTTCTGCAACTCGGGGACCGAGGCGGTCGAAGCGGCCATCAAGCTCGCCCGCCAGGCCACCCGTCGCGCCAAGCTGGTCTACTGCGACCACGCCTTCCACGGCCTGACGATGGGCTCGCTGTCGCTCAACGGCGACGCCATCTTCCGCGAAGGGTTCGGCCCCCTGCTGGCCGACGCCGAGCGCGTCCCGTGGAACGACCTGCCCGCGCTGGAGACGGCGCTCGGCCGCGGGGACGTGGCCGCCTTCATCGTCGAGCCGATCCAGGGCAAAGGGGTCAACCTGCCGAGCCCCGGCTACCTCGCCGAGGCGGCGCGTCTCTGCCGGCGTGCCGGGACGCTGTTCGTCGCCGACGAGGTGCAGGCGGGGCTCGGGCGCACGGGGACCTTCCTCGCGTCGCAGGCCGAGGGCGTCGACCCCGACCTGGTGCTGGTCGCCAAGGCGCTCTCCGGCGGCTACGTGCCGGTCGGCGCTGTGGTCGGCAAGAAGTGGATCTTCGACAAGACCTTCGACCGGATGGACCGCGCCGTCGTCCACGGCTCGACGTTCGCCAAGAACAACCTGGCCATGGCCGCGGGCCTGGCGACGCTGCGGGTCCTCGACGACGAAAAGCTGGTCGAGAACGCCGCCCGCCGCGGGGAGAGCCTGATTCGCCGCCTGCAGGCGCTGGTCCCGCGCTACGAGCTACTCAGCGAGGTGCGCGGGCGCGGCATGATGATCGCCCTCGAGCTCGGCCCGCCCAAGTCCCTCAAGCTGCGCGCCGCCTGGGCGCTGGTCGACAAGGCGACCAAGGGCCTCTACTGCCAGATGGTGGTGCTGCCGCTCTTCAGCCGCCACCGGATCCTGAGCCAGGTCGCCGGCCACGACATGTACGTGATCAAGCTGCTGCCGCCGCTCTGTCTCAGTCAGGAAGACGAGGACTGGATCGTCCGCGCCGTCGACGACGTGCTCGCCGACGCCCACCGCTTCCCCAGCGCCATCTGGGATCTGGCGGCCACCTTCACCGGCAACACCCTCAAGCGCCGCGCGGGCTGAGCGGGCAGGGTCCAAGACAGCTGGACCGGCGCCGCCACGGCGCCTATAGTCCCCACGGTCGGTCGATACAACGGGGAGGGAGCGATGCGCGCACTCGCACTGAAGACGGCAAAGATCGGGGTCCTGGTGGCGGCGGGTTGCCTGCTCGCGCCGGCCGCGGCTCAGGCGCGCACGCGGGTGCGGCAGGTCCCCGGGAGCTATCGGACGATCCAGGCGGCGATCGATGCGTCCAACGCGGGCGACGTCGTCGACGTGGCGCCGGGGAGCTACTGCGGCGCCACGGTGACAAAGTCCCTCACGCTGCTGGGGCATGGCCAGGCGACCATCATCGGCTGTCCGGAGGGCCCCACCGTCTCGGATGATCTGCGCGCCGGCTTTTACCTGCCGGGGGTCGAGGGGACCAGCGCGGCCAGCGGGACCCGCATCGACGGCTTCGCCTTCGACGGACGCGGGGTCTCGGAAGACGACCTGGAGCCGCTGGCCCTGGGGGTGTTCGCCCGCTTCGCGAACGGCGTGCGCGTCGAGGACAACGTCTTCGAGGGGACGGTGCAAGCCATCACCAACACCGCGGGCGACGGCTGGGTCGTCGCGGGCAACCGGATCAGGGGCCTGACGCTGTTCGATTGCACGGAGACGCTGTGCGCGGGCGGCGACGGCATCGTGATCCAGCTGGCGCGCGACACCGTCGCGGCGCCGGGCGGACCGGGCGCGGCGATCAACCGTCCCGAGCACAACGTCGTCGTGGGCAATGAAGTCAGCGGGGCAATCCCCGACGGGTTCGACGCCTTCTCCATGGCCGGCGTCTTCGTGTTGGCGGCCGACGACACGCTGGTGGCCCGAAACCGGGTGAGCATCCCGGACAACCCCAACGCCGACGCGACCGGGGACGGGATCCTGGTCTCCAACGTCTGCTGCGGCGAACCGGACGTCGTGCCGGGCGCGCGCAACACGGGGATCATCTTCAACGATGGGCGGGACAGCCAGTTCGGCGTGGTCGTCGAGGGGACCGGCGGCGCGAACACGAGCGGCCTCGTGCTCCACGGCAACTCGGGCCCGGTGCTGGTCGAGGGGAACCTGGTCACGAGCCCCCCGCCGCGGCGTCCGCTGGCGACGCGCCGCTGGGTTGGCCGCCGCACGCTGTTCTGACGTCTACCGGCCACGCCCCGTCACGCGGTACGATGGTGGGCGGATGCCCCTCCGACCATCGCTCTCGAAGCTCGCCCTCCTCTCGCTGATCGCGATGCCCGCTGCGCTGGCCGGCTGCGGCTCCCCCGCCCTCACGTGCCAGACCCAGACCTGCTCGACCGGGAACGGCAAGACCTACCAGCTCTGCGTGAACACCGACGACTCGGAGACGTTCAACTACGGCGGGATGAGCTGTCACGCCTCGACGATGAACACCACCGAGCTCGAGAGCTGCAGCACCAAGGTGACCGCGTTCTGCAGCGAGGGGAGCGGCGGGAGCGGCGGGACCGGCGGTACCGGCGGCGCGGGCGGGGGCAGCTCGGGCCAGCCCTGCACCTACACCGTCAGCGGCGCGCAGACCGCGACCGGGACCTGCACGGCCTACGGGGCGGTGACCCCCTCGAACCCCGGCGTCGTCTTCGAGATCGTCGACGGAGCGACCCTCGACTTCGCCGCCACCGTCACGGACGCGACCACGCTGGCCGATGGGATCTACACCGAGGCGGACGCCGCGCCCGGCTTCGGCGGCGAGCTCACCGTCGGGACGACCGGCGGGTACCTGCTCTGCTCGAGCGGCGACAACTGCAACGACGCCAACGGAGACCCCACCCCCGCCCAGGGGTCGTTCGATCTGGACATCACCGATCCTGGGCCCTCCCAAGGGGCCGGCGGCAGCACGCTCTGGATGGCGCCCCAGGGAACCCTGGTCATCACCATGCCCGCCGTGCCCGGCGGCGCGCTGTCCGGAACGGTGACCGTGAACGTCACCCTCTGAGCTCCGGCGCCCGACCGGCCCCCGCGTTTCGTGCTATCTGACGGCGCATGTCGCTCGTCGCCGCGCTGAAGGGGAAAGGCCCGAACGGCCTGGGGTACGGCACCACCGCCGAGGAGGCGACCGCCGGCTGCGATCTTTCCGGCAAGACGATGCTGGTCACCGGGTGCAACTCGGGGATCGGCCTCGAGACGGTGCGCGCGCTCGCGCTGCGCGGCGCGCGCATCATCGCCACCGCCCGCACCGTCGAGAAGGCGCGCGACGCCTGCGCCGGGCTCAAGGGCGACTTCCTGCCGCTCGCCTGCGAGCTCTCCGAGCCGGCCTCGGTGCGCGCCTGCGTGGCGGCGGCGAAGAGCGGCGCCGCGCCGCTCGACGCGATCGTCTGCAACGCGGGCGTCATGGCCATCCCCACGCCCCAGCAGAAGTTCGGCTGGGAGCTGCACCTCTTCACCAACCACCTCGGCCACTTCATCCTGGTGACGGGCCTGCTCGATCGGTTGGCGCCCGCGGGCCGGGTGGTCGTCACCGGCAGCGAGGCGCACCGGCGCGCGCCCGCGGGCGGGATCGACTTCGACAATCTCTCGGGCGAGCGGGGCTACCAGCCGATGCGGGCCTACGGAACCTCGAAGCTGGCCAACATCCTCTTCACCCGCGAGCTGGCGCGGCGGCTGGGCAACGGCCCCCAGACAGCCAACACGCTCCATCCGGGCGTCATCGCCACCAACATCGTGCGCACGCTGCCGGCGCCCGCGAAGCTCGCGTTCCAGGTGCTGGCGCCGCTGGCGCTCAAGACGCCGTCGCAGGGGGCGGCCACGCAGTCCTACCTCGCCGCCAGCCCGGCCGTCGCCGAGGTCACGGGCGCCTACTACGCCGACTGCAACCCATCGGAGACGCGGCCGAACGGGCAAGACCTGGCCGCCGCCGCCCGGCTCTGGGAGGCCTCCGAGGCGCTGGCTGCCCGCCTCCCCGCCTGAGCGGCCGTCCGCTCAGCGTGTGGCGTCAGTCGCGCCGTCAGCCGCGCCGTCGACGGGCGCGCTCCCGGCGTCGTCGGGTGTGGTCCCGGCGTCGACGGGTGTGCCGTCGCAGGCCGTCGGTCCGACCGGGACGCAAACGCCTCCCAGGCACTCCAGGTTGTAGCCGCAGAGATCGGCGCTGGTGCAGGCCTGTCCCTGCGCGAGCGCCGAGAAGCAGGTGCCGGCGTTGCTTCCCGGATTGAGCACGCAGAGGCCGTCACAGGCGACGTAGGGCGAGGTGGTGGTGAGCCAGCCGCAGGGCCGACCGGGCGCGACGGGCGCGGCGGGCGCTTCGCAGACGGCGAGGTAGGGATCGCAGAGGAAGAGGCTCTGCGAGACGTCACAGAACGTGTTCATCGTGTCGCAGGCCTGGCCGCCGGTCGGCAGCGGATCGCAGGTCGCGGTGGCCGCCCCGCAGGAGGAGTTGCTGGGGCAGACGCTCGCGTCGAAGCAGGGGTCGCCCAGCGACACCGGCCTCGAGCAGACGGAGCTCGTCGAGCCGCGCGCCGACGCCGAGCAGACCAGCCCGTCGGCGCACTCGCCTCCCGTGCAGAGCCCGCCGAGGCCGGCCTGGGCCACGCAGGTGCCGCAGTCGGCGCCCGTGACGGCGCAGCGGCCCGTCGCGCACTGCCAGGAATCTCCGCAGGAGCCGCCGGTGGGGATGGTGCCGCCGTGGGGGAGGCAGCTCGGGTCGTTCGAGGCGGAAAAGTACTGGGCACAGGTCATGCCCGCGAGGGCGCTCCCGCAACTCTCGAACAAGGCCGCGGTGGCCCCGGAGTGCGGCGCCTCGACGGAGGCTTCGCAGGCGAGCTTGGAGGTCGAGACGCAGCTCGGAAGACCGGCCGGATAGAAGTATTGCAACACCCCCGGCTCGCACTTCTGCGCGGCGGTGCAGATCTTCATCGCGTAATCGGCGCAGGCGGTCGCCAGCGTCGGCGTCCCGCCGGCCCCGGAGCCGCCGCCGCAGCCGCCCGCCAGCGCCGCGAGCGCGGCGGCAACGCCCCCCCATCGCCGAGCTCGCGCCTCGCGCATGCCGCGACGGTAGTCGTTTCGCGGAACGCCGGCAAGGAAGCGCCGGAAGCCACGCTCAGGCTGCCGGCCAGCGGAGCAGCGCCAGGTCGGGGGGCAGCCAGGCGGCCCGCGCCTCGGGCGACAGGAGCCGCTCGCGCGACCAGTAACGAAACAGCGCCGCGCGTTCGGCGAGGGAGCTGGCCAGCAGCGCCGCGACCCGCGGCTCGAGCTCGGCGGTCGGATCCGCCGCCAGAAAATCGGCGATGAGGCGCGCGTAGGCCGCCGTGATCGTCTCGTGGTAGCCGCCCGTCGCGCTGTTCACAGTTCCGTGGCGGTCATTGAGGCGGCGGATCCGCTCGCGCAAGAGCAGCAGCGCACCATCGGCGCCGTGGTGATGAACGTGCCAGGCGCCGACCCGGAGGTGCGCCTCGTGCGTCCACTCGGCGCGCGCCAGCGTCCCGTCCAGGAAGGCCCGAACCAACTCGGCGAGAGACCGCGCCGCCGTCATCGCGTGGTCCCCCCGGCGCGCGCCCGCGCCAGGTCCTCGATGAAGCGCGACACCAGCGCCGTCCAGCCGGTCTGGTGGCTGGCGCCCATGCCGCGGCCCGTGTCGCCGTGGAAATATTCGTAGAAGAGCAGCAGCTCGCGCCCGCTCGGGTCGGCCAACCGGGGGTCGTCGCCCTGGAAGGCGCGGCGGCCGTCGGGACCGGCCAGAAACAGCCCCGCGAAGCGCGCCTGGAGCAGCCGCGCCACCTCGAGCAGCGTGAGCGCCTGACCGGAGCCGACCGGACACTCGACCTTGAGGTCGTCGCCGTAGAAGTGGTGATAGCGCTCGAGCGCCTCGATGAGCAGGTAGTTGGGCGGCATCCAGACCGGGCCGCGCCAGTTCGAGTTGCCGCCGAAGAGGCCGATCTGCGACTCGCCCGGCTCGTAGTCCACGGTCAGCGTCTGGCCTCCGAAATCGAAGCGATAAGGCTGCTCGTAGATCTTCGACGTCGAGCGGATGCCGTAGGGAGACAGAAACTCGCGCTCATCGAGCATGCGCGAGAGCACGCGCACGAGGCGCGCGCGCGAGGGGATCGCCAGCAGCATCCGCCCTTCCCCACCGACGCTCAGCGAGACGCACTCGGAGAGGTCGGGCCGGTTGTCGAGGAACCAGCGCATCCTTCGCTTGAACGCGGGCAACCGATCGATGAGCTCCTGGTCCAGCACCTCGACGGCGATGAGCGGCAAGAGACCCACCAGCGAGCGGGCGCGCAGCGCGGTCTCGGTGCCGTCGGTGTGCAGCCGGTCGTAGTAGAAGCCGTCCGCCTCGTCCCAGAGGCCGGTACCGCCGAAGCTGTTCATCGCGTCGGCGATGTGCACGAAGTGCTCGAAGAACTTGGAGGCCATGTCCTCGTACGCCGGATCGGTCTTGGCCAGCTCGAGCGCCATCGAGAGCATGGTGGCGCAGAAGAAGGCCATCCAGGCGGTGCCGTCCGCCTGCTCGAGGAAGTCGCCCGAGCGGAGCGGCTTCGAGCGGTCGAACACGCCGATGTTGTCCAGCCCCAGGAACCCGCCCGAGAACAGGTTCCGCCCGGCGGCGTCCTTGCGGTTCACCCACCAGGTGAAGTTGAGCAGCAGCTTCTGGAACATGCGCGCCAGGAAGACGCGGTCGCGCTGGCCGTCGGGTCCAGCGGCGATCTTGTAGACGCGCCAGGCGGCCCAGGCGTGCACGGGCGGGTTGACGTCAGAGAGCGCGAACTCGTAGGCGGGGAGTTGCCCGTTCGGGTGCATGTACCACTCGCGCATCAAGAGCACGAGCTGCTCCTTGGCGAACGCGGGATCGATGCGCGCGAGCGCCACGGTGTGAAACGCGAGGTCCCACGCCGCGTACCAGGGGTACTCCCACTTGTCGGGCATGGAGATGACGTCGCGGTTGTAGAGGTGGCGCCACTCGGTGTTGCGGCCCTCGAGCCGGCTCGCCGGGGGCTTCGGCTCCGCCGGATCTCCCTCCAGCCAGGCGCGCACCTCGTACTGGTAGAACTGCTGGCTCCAGAGCAGCCCGGCGTAGGACTGGCGCACGATGCGCGCCTCGTCGGGGCTGAGCGCGCCGGTCTGGCGGGAATAGAAGGCATCCGCCTCGGCCCGCCGTTCGGCCAGCACCCGATCGAAGCCGGCGAACGACGCCGGCGGGTGGCCGTCGGCCGGGACCTCGGCGAGCCGCAGCCGCACCCGCAGCTCGCCGCCGGCCGGCACGGTGAGCCGGTAGACCGCGGCCGCCTTGGTCCCCTGCCGCGCCGGGTTCACCGCCTCGGAGCGCCCGCCGACGACGTAGTCGTGGAAAGCATCCTTGCAATGCGCGGTGGCGTTCGGCGCCCCGTAGAGGCGCTCGGTGTTGGTCTCGTTGTCGGTGAAGATCAGCTCCGGCGCCACGCCGCCGGCCGGTTCGGCGGAGAAGCGAAACCGCCCGAGCGACGGGTGCTGAAGCTCGATCTCGCCCGCGCTGGTGGCGGCCAGCGAAGGCTTCTCGTCCGCGCCGAGATACCCCTCCCCGTGCCGCCCCCACGACCAGCTGTTGGCGAACCAGAGCGTCGGCAAGAGCACGAGCGGCGACGCCTCCGGCCCGCGGTTCTTGACGGTGACCAGCAGGCAGAGATCGTCGGGCGAGGCCTTGGCGTGCTCGAGCGTGACGTCGAAGTAGCGCCCGTCGTCGAACAGGCCGCAGTCGGTGATCTCCAGCTCGCGCTCCGCGCGCCCGCGCCTGCCGTTCTCCTCGACCAGCCGGACGTAGGGGAACGGCCGCTGCGGATACTTGTAGAGCGCCTTGCCGTACGAATGCGTGGGGGTGGCGTCGAGGTAGAAGTAGAGCTCCTTGACGTCCTCGCCGTGGTTCCCCTCCGGTCCGCTGAGACCGAAGAGACGCTCCTTGAGGATGGGATCGACGCCGTTCCAGAGCGCCACCGCGAAGCAGAGGCGCCCCTGCCGGTCGCACAGCCCCAGGAGGCCGTCCTCGCCCCAGCGGTAGGCTCGGCTGCGCGCGTGGTCGTGCGGGAAGTACCGCCAGGCGTCGCCGTCCGCCGAGTAATCCTCGCGCACGGTCCCCCACTGCCGCTCCGACAGGTACGGCCCGAACCGCTTCCAGTCGCGGAAGCGGCGCTGATCCTCGTCCAGCCGGCGCTCTTCTGCGCTGGGCGAATTCGGTCCCTCTCCCTCGGCGCTCACGGTGCCGCGCGATCTTGACCGGCTCGGCCTCCGTCGACAACAGTTGACTTAACTCCCCTTTCGGCGATGGTTTGGGCTGGCGTCCGGCTCTAACCCGACATGAAAGGACCAAGAATGACCAGCAACCACAGACGGATGTTGCAGGGCCTCCTCGGACTGGCGGTCGTGTTGTCGGCGGCGGGAGTGCGCGCGCAGGACCTCGAGACACCGGGTTCGAAGTCCAGCGCTCCGGCGGCGCCGGCCCCCACGGGCCCGGCCGGCTTCGGCGACGGCGGCCAGCTCGTACTCTCGGCCGAGAACCTGTTCGGCTTCAACTACAACCACCCCTCGAACGGCCAGACGGCCACCACGTTCGCCCTCCTCTCGAACGGATTTGCCGGACCGGGGGTGAACACCTATCAGTGGCCGCGCCTCGCTTTCGACGCTTTCGTCACCAAGGGGATCAGCGCCGGCGGCGCCATCTCCTTCTCGCGCACCACCACCTCAGCCCCGGTCACCAGCACCAACGCCTTCGAAATCGCTCCCCGCATCGGGTATGCGCAGATGGTCGGTCCCTGGCTCGGCGTCTGGCCGCGGGCGGGCATCACCTACGTCTACAGCTCGTCGAGCTTCAACTTCCTGGCCCTCACCATCGACGCGCTGGCCGCGGCCGTCGTGTCACCTCACCTCGCCATCACCTTCGGGCCGACACTGGACTTCGGTCTCTCCGGCAAGCCGACCAAGGTCACCACCATCGGCGTCTACTTCGGTCTGGCGATCGCGATCTGACCTGCCGAGGGCGGCGGCCGCCGCTCACGCCGCGCGCGGCTTGAGGCGGCGGCCGATCAGCTCGTTCACCTTCTCGCCGCGCTTGAAGCTGAGCGTGTCGACGAACTGGCGGCGGCCGTCGCGGGTGAGGATGAGCACTCCGATCCGCTGCTGGTGAAGGTACGGCCGCACGTCGAGGAGGTCGTCGAAGCTCCAGCTGCGCAGCCCGGACCCATCGCGCACGATCATCCCGTTCGCGGTCAGCACCAGCGTCGGCCGCTTGCGCCTGGCCTCCTCCGGGTCGCGCTCGGGCGGCAGCGCCATGATGAAGAGCGCGATCGTCCCCAGGGCCAGGAGCGCGATCGGCGGCCGGCTCAACCCCGCGAGGTAGGCGGCCGACACGGAGATGCCGACCAACGCGGAGAACACCGCCAGGATGCGCCGCTGGGTCCGCTCTGGATCGCGCTGAAAGAACGCCACGGTCCCGGGCGGTACCCGCCCGGCGTCGACGCTCAACAAGGCCTCGACGTCACTCATAGTGGACTGCATCGTCGGTCCCTCGCTGCCCTTGAGTCTGGGTGGAACGTACTCATTGTAAGACCCGCACGGTCAACGTCTGCTTTTTTGGATGCAGAAAATCGAGGTGCGTGACCGGAGGCGCGCCACACACATCGAAACAGACTCCACAGAGGCGACACGTGATGACCGTGACCCGGCCGCGGTATCAGGAGATCGCGGCCGCCCAGATCCCGGTCGCCGAGACCCCGGACGGCAAGGCGAAGGTGCGGGTGATCGCCGGCCAGGCGCTGGGGACGCAGGCGGTCGTCGATACCCACACGCCGATCGTCTATCAGGACTGGTCGGTCGCCGAGGCGCTTCTGGGAAGCGGGGACGCCGTGCGGCTCCGTGGGCTTGCCGGAGACGGCGGGCTGCTCCTCCGCGGGGTCCCACCCGGCGAGCCGGTCGCCCGCTACGGCCCGTTCCCCTTCTACCTAAGCGCCAGGGTGCCGGAGCGCCAGGAGGGGGCGCTCCAGCGTTTGAAGGCGACCAGCTTGTCGGCGTTGCTGGCCCACTTCTCGACCGCCAGCGACGCGGCGTCCACGACCTGGAATCGCCGGGACAGGTGGCCGGCCGCGCGCGCCTCGCGGACCACCAGGACGTGGTTGCCGTCGGGCGAGAAGCCCGCTGCTTCGACGTAGCCGACGTCGGGCTCGCTCGCGGAAGGCGTCAGCGTCTCGAATCCCCAGGTCCCGTTGGCGGCGCGGCGCAGGACCCAGAGCTCGGTCCAGGCGGCGAGCGGCTGGACGGCCAGCGTCGCAACGTCGCCCGAGGGAGCCCAGCGCAGCGCGCTCGACCAGACGACGCCGAAGGTGCAGCGCTCGCCCAGGAGGTGGGTCTTGTCGCCGGCGCCGCCGGTGACCCGGACGCAGGTCTCGCCCGGCTGGCCGGGGGCGAACACCACGGCGGTCTTGCGCGCCGGGTTGGCTCTGGGCGGTGTCTCGGTCGCCCAGCGCGAGGCCGCCACGCGGACGGCGGTCTCGTCGTAGAGGTCGAGGTCCTCGGGGGCCAAAACGCCTCGGTCGCAGAGCGCCAGCTCGCGCACAGCGGCGGCCTCGGCGCGCGCGGCCGCGTCGCCGTGGGCCTGCCTCGCCTCGTCGAAGGCCCGCCAGGCCAGCGCCTCGGCGTGCCGCAGGCGGACCCGACCGCCCAGCGCCGCCGGCAACGCGCCGGCCGCCGCGAAGTCGATCGACTCGAGGGCGCGCAGCCGGCGGTCGTTCCAGAGCCGCGCCTCTGCGACCGGCTGCAGCGGATCACGGCAAGGATCGACCGACAGCGAGAGCGCGGCGCGCGCCCGCTCGGCCGGCTGTGCGGCCGGCACGGCGAGGACCGCGGCCCAGGCCTCGCCGTCGTAGCAGACGCGCCCGCGGCCGCCCGGCTCGGTCGGGTCGACGACCGTGAACTTCACGCCGTAGCTCTCGGCCACCCCGACGTGCGCGGCCAGCGCCGCGTCCTTGCTGTCCGCGCGCCGCGCCGAGGCCCGCCGGGCCAGGCGGTCGGCCATGCTACCGATCGAGGCGAGCAGCTCGCTGGTGTCGGCGCCGGCCGGCGCGGCGCGCAGGGCGAGCGCCGCGTAGCCGATCCCCAGCGACTCGTACCCGGCGGCGTCGCGCAGAAAGCGGACGACGGCGGCGAGCTCGGACGCCGCACTCTCGTCGACGCGATACTCCCGAACCTGCGAGGGGCGGATGTATCCGGGGCGCTCGTGCCGGTGGTCGTAGACCTTGAGGAAGCCGGCCGCTTCTCCGCGCACCTCGAGCCAGTCCCCGCGCCACAGCGTGGCCTGCGCGGGGGCGTTGTCGCGGGGGGCGTTGCGCAGGACGGCCGGATCCTCCGCGACCAGGGCGACCAGCAGGATAGCCGCGGGGGTCATTATTCGCCCTCCGCGGCGTTGGCGCTGGCCGGGGTGACGTTGGCGGCCGATATCGACGACGGACCCGACGGAGTCGGCGCGGCCGGCCCGCGTCCCTGCATCCCGAGCAGACCGCCCGCGAAGAACCCGCCCGCCGACGGCGGCGCGACGATCACCTGGATCTTGTCGGAGAGCTTGTCGGCCAGCGTCTTCTGAATGAGCAGCGGGTTCTTGGCGATGAGCGCCGAGTCGCGCGCCATCTGCTCGGCGTTGGCCTTGCCGGTCACCTCGATGCGGTAGGCGTCTGCTTCGGAGAGCTTGCGGCGCGCGTCGGCCTCGGCGGCGGTCTCGACCTTGCGTGCCTCGGCCTCGCCCTCGGCGTCCTTGATCCGCTGCACCTTGCGCGCCTCGGCCTCGAGGCGGCGCTGCTCGATCTCCTTCTCCTTGAGCGGGAGCACGTGCTTCATCGCCTCCTCGCGCGCCTTGGCGCCGATGATCTCCTCGGAGGCGGCGGCCTCGGCCGCCTTCTCGCGCTGGACCTTGGCGGCGTCGCCCTCCAGCTCCGACTCCTTCACCTTCTTCTCCTTGAGCGCCAGCGTGTAGCGCATCTTCTCGGTGGCCAGCTCCTCGGCCAGCATCCCCTCGAGGCCGGCGCGGTACTGCTCCGGCAGGTCGACGTGCCCGAGGTAGAGCGAGCGGACGGTGATGCCGTCCTTGCCCAGCAACGCGGAGAGCTCGGCCTGGACGTCGTCCTGGATCTCGACCCGCTTGTCCGTGAAGATCTCGCGCACCGTGTGCTTGGAGAGCGCACGGTGAAGCACGCCGTCGACGACCGGCTCGATGAGATCCGCACTCACGTTGACCGGCAGCCGCTTGGCCACCTCGCCCACGCGCGCCGGGTCGAGCGCGTAACGGACCGTGACCGCCACGCCGATCGACAACCCCTCGACCGACTGGAAGGGGGCCGCGCCGGCGGCGGTGGCGCTGTCGGTCGGGCGGTAAATCTGGTCGCGCAGCGGATAGCGCCGCAGCTCGTGCACCAGCGGGACCATCAGCGTGGGCCCCTCGGGGACGACGGTGACGCCGCCCGTGAGGCGATTGATGCGGATGCCGACCTCCCCCGACGGAACGACCTGCACGGGCGGGCGAAAATAGATCAGCACCGCCAACGCGATGAACGCGGCAATTCCTAGGGAGCGGCGGCCGCGGGCGCTGCCGAAGACCTCGATGCAGCCGAGCACGACGGCGGCGCCGGCAGCGCGGATGAAGATGTAGCAACCGTGGGCGAGCTTTTTGAGGCGGTCCTTGACTGTGTCCATAAGTGGCTCCTTTCGACGGCCCTGGCGACTGCAGCCGCCGTGCCGGCCGAATGCGGCCGCGCCCGGCCCGCGCTATTGCGCCAGCCTGGCCCCCGCATGGCGGTGCTCTATGTTTTAAATATTTACTTCTATATAATCGAGACGTGGAGACCGACGCCTGGCTGGCCCGCGTCCGGCACGATCTGGTGAAGCGCCTCCTCTGGCCCGCGCGCGATCGGCGCGACGTGGGCGGTGCGCCCGCTCCCGGCGAGCTGGTCGCGCGCCTCGTCGACGACGAGGGGGCGCCCATCGCCGCGCCCGCGCTGTGGGCCACGTTCAAGGCCGAGGGCCCGGGCGGGGCGGCCGCGGATGCTTTCGAGGCGGAGCTGGGGACCGCGCTGGCCGCCGCCGCCGCGGGCGACGTCGACGGCGTGCTGGCGCTGGAGCCGGCGTTCGACCGGATGGCGCGCGCCTTGAAAGGAGGACGGTAGATGCCGCGACTGCTCGTGATCGACGACCGTGACCAGACCGTCGAGATGGTGCATCGCCAGATGCCACAGTTCGAGACGGTCACCCGCTGCGACCGCAGCATTCCCTGTCAGGTCTGCGAGGAGCGGACGCGCGGCTGTCCGCTGCGCTGCGCGCACGACTACGCCGAGGCGGCGGAGGCGCTGGGGCGGCAGGCCGCGCTCCCCGACCTGGTGGTGCTAGATCTCCACTTCGCGCTCCCGGAAGAGCGCCTCTTGCCCCAGGACAAGTCGGCGCTGCCCGAGGAGCCCAAGGCCCGACGCGGGGCGCTGGAACATCTCCGACGGCGCCAGGGGCTGCTCATCCTCGACCAGCTGCGCGCCAGCTACCCGACGCTGCCGGTGGTCATGCTGACCACCACCGGCTCCGACCTCGGCGCCGAGCGCCCGGTCGATCCACTCGTCTACCTGTGCGAGAACGAGGTGGTCGACAGCCGGAGTCTGGCGGCGGAGATCTCGCGCGCGCTGGCGCTCTCCCACAGCGCCCAGGAGGGGCCGATCTTCTGGGGGCGCGCCCCGGCCATGACCGAGCTGCGGCGGCAGATCGAGGCGGCCGCCCGCTCGCCCCTGCCGGTGCTCGTCGAGGGGGAGACCGGCACCGGCAAGAGCTTCCTGGCCGAGCACGTGATTCACCCGCGCTCGGGCGCCAAGGGGCCGCTCATCGTGACCGATCTGTCGACGGTGCCGCCCCCGCTCCTGGCGGCGCACCTCTTCGGCGCCCGGCGCGGCGCCTACACCGGCGCCGTCGAGGACCACGCCGGCGTGTTCGAACAGGCGCACGGCGGGACGCTGTTCCTCGACGAGATCGCCAACCTGGATCTCGATCTGCAGCGGCAGCTCTTGCTGGTGCTCGAACGCGGCGCGGTCACCCGGCTCGGCGACGCGCGCCCGCGGCCGGCGGCGCCCAAGCTGGTGGCGGCGACGAACGAGGACGTCGAGGCGCTGGTGCGCGCGGGACGTTTTCGCTCGGACCTCTACATGCGGCTCAATCCCGCTACGCGGGTGCGCGTGCCGGCGCTGCGCGAGCGGCTGACCGACCTGCCCGAGCTCGTGCGCTTCGCTTTTCTCGAGGCGCTGTGCTCCGAACCGCTGCGGCCGCTGGTGCGCGCCTACCTGGCCCGCTTCCCCACGCCCGACGACTTCGCCGACGGCGAGAGCACGGTGCACTTCGGGCGCCCGCGCGCGGCCGGCGCGCGGCGCGACGCCTTCTCGATCTTCGTGAGCCGCGAGGCGCTCGAGCGGCTGACGGCGCACGACTGGCCGGGGAACCACCGCGAGCTGCGCCTCTTCGCCGCCAACGCGCTGGTGTTCACGCTCGGCCAGCACCTCGACACGCCGCCGGCTGCCACCGCGGCGCGCGCCCCCGCGGTGCTCGACGTCCCCGACCCGCTGGTGGCGCGGCTGCTCGGCGCGGTGACGGCCCGCCGCCCGCGCGCGCCGGCCGCCCCGCTGCGCAGCGACGCGCGCCGGGTCGAGGTGGCGGTCTCCG